>NZ_CAMTTE010000001.1:1200000-1500000 GCF_947077775.1 Salinibacter pepae | reverse complement strand
TCTCGGAGTTCGCGTCCCCCTGCCAATGTATACTGCAAATCCTCGTCGAAGAGAAAAACGCCCCCGGGAAAGTTCTCGATAAGCGCCCGGTACCGCCCCTCCGCCACCTGAAGGGCCTCCTCCCGTCGCTTCCGTTCGGTAATGTCCCGGGCCGTGACAAAAATCGAGACGACCTCCCCCGCCTCGCCGGTCACCGGGCGCATGATCCCGGTCACGGTCCGGGCCTCCCCGCTCGGCGTTACGTGCTCGGCTTCGAAGCGCACGTATTCCCCCTCGGCCACGCGCCTGACCTTCTCCCGGACCGCCAACCTGTTTTCCGTGTCCCACCAGGGGGTCTCCCAGAACGGCCGGCCGAGAATGTCCGCCCGGGTGGCCTCGATGTACCCGAGGGCCGTGTCGTTGACCTTCTGGAACGTCCCGTCCGGCGCGAGCACGCCGGCGAGGATGTTCGGGTCGTTCAGCATCGCCTGGAAGCGCCGCTCGCTCTCCCGCAGCTCCCGCTCCCGACGCTTCCGCTCGGCAACGTTCCGGCCGACGCACACGATCTGGCGCTCCCCTTCCAGGTTTTCAACGGGGTTGCCCACGAACTCGTAGGGCACCGCCACTCCGTCGTCGGCCACGAGGGGCACTTCCACCTGGCCGCTGCCGGTTTGAAGCACCCTGCGGATGGCTTGCTTGGCCTGCTCCTCCCGCTCGGCCGGCACAAAATGGTCCAGCGCGTCCACGCTTCCGACGTCCTCGTTGGACAGGCCGGTCGTCTCCAACACGCGGTCGTTCCACCACTGAAACTGGCCTTCCGGGTCGAGGGCAAAGAACAGGTCGTCGGTCGCGTTGAGGAGGCGGTTGGTGTACGCCCGATGGCCCTCCAGCCGGTCTCGCTGCTTCTGGAGCTCCCGCGCCTGGTCCGCAAGGCGCCTTCGCACGCGCAGAGCCCCCCGCGCGACCCCCCCGACGACGAAGGCCACCATGGCCATGCCCCCGCACAGCACCAGGGGGCTCAGCTGAACGGCAGGGGCCCACAGCAGTGCAGCCCCCGTGAGGAGCAGGCCCGCCGACAAAAACGACAGCACGGACCGCAGCAATTGACTGCTGACCAACACCAGGGTAGCGGAGACAGCGTACACGACGAGCATGCCCACCACGTACGCCCCCGAGAACTGATTGACCGCCGCCAGGCCCACACTCCAGGCCATCAACAGGTAGAGCAGTCCCCACGCGATGCCGACGCAGTGGGTGCGAAGCGTTCGCAGAGCGTACGTGCCCGCCACGAACGCCCCCAAGACGCCCGCAATGACGAGCCGGATCCACATCGGATCGGTTGCCTCGGGGCGCGCAGCCTCGTACAGGAGGCCGTAAAGGGGAATCAGGAGGCTCCCGAGGAGACAGAGCAGACGAACCACCTGCAGCCGAGACTTGGCATTGGCGGAGAGCATGTCGTCGCTCGGCCAGAGAAGGGTGGTGATGTTGCGGGCGGGAGAAGGCATGGCAGATCCCGAGAGCGGCAGAAACCGACGGCCGTAGATTGAAAAGAGGTGTGGGGGCCGTCTTCAGACTACAACGTTACACATTGCATCACGGGAGGTGGACGAGGGTTCCGAGGCGAGGACGCCCGGGCGGGACGGTTCTCGCCCCCACGTCGTGTCGTGTCCATGCCGGGGAGGGGATGGACCGGCCGAACTCCATCCCGCTGCGAGCAGGGGGCACTACGGGATGTGTTTTTCCCGATCGGTCTGGGGGCCCAGCCGGTCCGCTGGCTCGCGCGGACGATTGAGGCGCCGTCTCCGCCCTTTCGGGGACGGCCGCCTGCGCGGGCGGCTCCAGAAGCCGTGCCCCCAGCTCAAGCGTACGGTCCGTCCGGCGCGGCGCATTTCGGCCCGTCGAGTCCTACAACCGGCGCCTGGCCTCGGCGAGCATCCGCTCTCCTACCGGGTGGAATACTGGCCCGTCACGTAGTTCACGAGCTGCGTCGCGCCCGACTCCGCCGACTCGGCGACTTGCTTCGCGCAGTCCCGCATCGAGATGATGTCGGCGAGGTTGCCCTCGTCGTCGACCACGGGAAGGTGGCGGCACTGCAGATCGTTCATCCGATCCAGGCAATCGCGGAGCTGGTCCTCCGCCTCGGCGGTGACGACGTCTTCCGTCATGACTTCCTGCACCTCGGTTTCCGGGGAGGAGCGTCCCTTCAGGGCAATGTCGCGCATGTAGTCCCGCTCGGTGAAGATGCCGACCATCTCGTCGCCCTCCGTGATGACGATGGACCCGATGCCGCGGTCCACCATGGCGTCGATACAGTCGTAAACGGTGTCGGTGGGGTCGGCCGTGAGGACATCCCCGTTCTGCCGGAGGGTGCCCTTCGTTCGCAGCACGTCCCGGACCCGTGTCTCAACAAGCTCGCGTTCGTCCATGGCAGGCAAAGCGTTTGAAGAAGTGTAAGAATTGAGCTGAACCACGAGTGCTGGTTCCACGCGCCCGCCCGGGTCGTTCCCGCTTCCTCTGCATTGTAACGCGATCGCGACACCCTCCGCGGTCGTGGGGCGGGCCCTCTTCGCGCGAAGACCTCCCGGACGGGTGGAAGACGGGGGACGGGGCCGGCCTTCTCATAACAGTGAAGAGATTCCCCCCGAGAACGTCCGGGCGCCGTCCGCCCGGTCCGAATCCCGAAAAATGGCGAGGCCGTTCGTCCGCCCGAACGGATCCCACACGACACTCAGGGCGACACGGACCCCGGTTCTCCGCCGTACGGCCCTCGGGCCCTCTGGGGACGACCCATTGGATTTCGATTTTATTTTGACCTTCAGGGGAGGCATCACGGCCCACTCTCCGGACCTCCCACGTTCTCTGTTGGTTCTCCAAAAAGTGAGTTGCCACGTTTTACCAAGCCCGTGCGGCGTTCTCGTCCGCGGACGGACCTTTTGTCCCCACTGTGGGAGGGAGGAGGAACCGCGGAGCAACGGCTGCGCACTCACGCGACTGCAAAGCGGCCGGAAACAGCCCCACGCGCCGGTCCCGCCTCGCTTTTCAGGGCGGGCCCTTTCTGTGTTTGAGCGTTCATCCTTATGAGCCAGAGCGAAGACGAGACGACTTCTTCCCCATTGGTTGGCGGCCTACTGGTCGAGGACCTGGTTCGATCCGCCTTCTTCGGGTTCGTGTTTGGGGCCGTTCTCTTCGTGGTCTCCGACCAGACCGGCATCGTTCAGCGCGCGCTCTCCTGGATGGGCTTCATCAGCGTCAGCAAATACCTGGGCGTGAAGGAGCTCGCCATCTTTGGGATGGGGCTCGGGGTTGCCCTGGGCCTTGCGGGGCAACTGTTCAGCCGGGGCGTGGCCCTTCTTGTGTCCTCCTCCGGGGAGAGCCCCGGCCCGATCGACCCGTAAGGCCGGATGCGATCGCGTGCGCAGGGGCAGAGGGAAACGCGCGGTGGTGGGGAAAAGGAACGGCGGCGACCGTCCCCGGAAGGGACCACAGCACCTCCCCCGCCCCCGGCCAAGAGATCCGTTTCTGAAAGCCGACGCTCAGGTCTTCTGCGGGACGGTGCGTTGAACCATCGTCTCCACGCTAGAAGGGGGCCGTGTGGACCCCCGACGGTCGGTGCTGGTCGGCGTGGTGCCGGTCCGCAGAGCGGTGAATGGGGACCGGCCTTGTCTGTGAGTCGTCGCGGCGATGGACGGGGGAAGGGAAACCCCTTGAGACGCACGGGACCTGGGCGCCGGTCAACGTGTCCCCAACGTCGCGCGCCCCCGTTCCGCTTGCCACTCTGCCCCCCGCACGGCTACACTACGGCGCGGCCTTTTGACAAATCCCTTTTCCACCCATGAGCGACGACGCCCCCCGCTACTGGACCCCCGCGTACGTCGAACGCTTCGTCGAGGCGCTGAACCGTGATGACGAGTTCCAGGACACCGCGGGCGCCTTCTCCGAAACCATCGAGCTGCGATGCCTCGACACGCCCGACGCCGAGGACGTAACCGCCACCTACACGTTCGAGGAGGGCCAGGTGGTGGATGTCGACCTGTGGATTGACGACGCCCCCTCCGATCAGATGCGCGAGGAGGCGGTGGACACCGACACCGTCATGGCCCGGGCCACGGCGCCCTACGACGTGTGGGTGCAGATGGACCAGGGGGAGATGGGGGCCACCGAGGCCATCGCGTCGCCCGATTACAAGATCGACGGTTCCATGATGCAGATCATGTCCAACATGGGCGTCTTCCGCGGCATGATGTCCGTCGCGGCCGGGGTGGAGAAAACGTACTAGTGCTGCGTTGAAGCAACAGAACGATCTGTTTCACACGGCCAGAACGAGACGTATGAGCGACAATGGCCCCACCATCACCGTCACGCGTGGCTCACGACCCGAGCAGGCCGACCCGAAGCCGTCCGCGTCGTCGGCGCGTGCGCGGTCGTCGGAGTGGGGGCTGCCAGGGCCCGGCGCGGTGGTGTCGAGCCTGGTTCGTGGGGCGCGTGCGGCTTGGTGGGCCGGCCTCGGGGTCGTCGGGGCGGTGCAAGACGCCGGCACGCAGGTGTTCGACGCGCTCGTGGAGGAGGGCCGGTCGTGGGAACGGGCCGAGCGCGAGCGCCGGGCCCAGACGGCCCGGCGGGTGCGACAGGTAACGGACGAGACCGACCCAATTCGGGCAGCGGAAGAGCGCGTCCAGACGGACGTGAACGACATTCTTCGGCGGGTGGGCGTGCCGTCCCGCGACGACCTGGAGGAACTGCGCGAGCGGGTCGACGCCCTCGGCGCCCGCATCGAGGCGCTCGCCCGGTCCATTGAGGAAGCGGATTCTTACCCTTGAGGGGACGACGCGGGGGACGGCCCCTCATCCGTGGCGGGCAGCAGGGTGTCCGCGAGCCGGTCGAACTCCTGCTGGAATCCGTCGATGATCGTGTCGGGGTCGGGGATGAGGCCGGCGTCGCAGGCGATGCCGAGGCGCACCGTGCCGTCGTAGCTGAAGATGCTCACGCCCAGGCCCACGTGCCCCGCCCGTGGCACCCACGGCATCACGTGCTGCACGTGCCGCCCCTTCATGTGGAGCGGCTCCTGGGGCCCCGGCACGTTCGTCATCACCGCGCTGGCCCGGTTGCTGAAGTGGCGCACGGCGCGGTCCTCCACGCTCAGCGGCAGGTAGCCGAGCCCCTCCAGCACGGTGAGCGCGGCGACGGCCTCCGCCGAGCCCTTCAGGGCGTCCATCCGCTGCTTCACCGCCAGCATGCGCTCCAGGGGATCGTCGAGGCCGACGGGCAGGTCCAGAAACACGAGCCCGAAGCGGTTGCCCAGCTCGAAGGCCCGCTCCGGCGGGCGCAGGTTGACCGGGATGAGGGCGCGCACCGTCTCCGTGTCGGTCGGCTCCGTGCGGGCGGCCAGGTAGTACCGCAGCGCCCCCGCCACGGCCCCGAGCAGCACGTCGTTCACCTTGGCGTCCACGACGCCCCCGATGCGCTTCACGCGGGCCAGGTCGAGCGGGGCGGACCACGTGGCCCGCTGCTTCACGCCCAGCTCGCCCTTGAGGGGCGTGTCGTCATCGTGGGGCAGCGAGAGAAACTTCGACAGCGCGGCCCCGAAGCTCAAGCCCTGTTTCGCGCGCCGCAGGGCGCGGGAGGGTTGAAGGAGCGACTTTGCGCCTTCGCTCAGCAGGCGCCGCCCAGTCCGGACGGTGCCGCGGACGGTGTCGAGGGCGCCCTGCACCACGCCGGAGAGCAGCCCGCGGTCCTCCGTCGTGGGGAAGCGGGCCGGGTCGAAGTGCTCGTCGGTGAGCGACAGCAGCACCTGCAGCAGGGCCATCCCGTCGGCGATGCAGTGGTGCAGCCGTATAATGAGGGCACTGCCGCCGAGGTAGTCCTCCACCAGCTCCATCTCCCAGAGCGGCTTCTCGCGGTCGAGCGGCACGCTCATGAGCGTGCTCACCCGCTCCTTGAGCTCGTCGCGACCGGCCGCGCCCGGCAGGGCCGTGCGGTGCACGTGCCGGTCGAGGTCGAAGTACGGGTCCAGTTCCCAGTACGGCGAGCCCTCGGGGTCGCGCACCCGCTGCCGAAACCGGTCGAAGCCGAGGAAGCGCTCCTCCAGGAGGGCCTTGAGCGTGCCCACGTCCATCGGGTCGTCGAGCACGAGCACGCCCGTAATGGTCATCAGGTTCGTCGGCTCGTCCATCCGCAGCCACGCCGCGTCGACGCCGGAGAGGGGCTCGTGGGGGGGCATTGGCGGCAGTGCAGGTGGTGAAGGAAAAGCAGGGACGACCGATCAATGTGTGCGCAGCCGGTTTTACGAGGACGACGTATCATCTGTCCGGTCATTTGTCCGGGCGCGAAAGAGCGCCTCGTCCACGCCGTAGATGGCGAGGCCGAGCGTGGTGACCGCGACGAGGGCGGCCGCCGGCGCCCAGATGATGAAGCCGCCGACGATGCCGAGGGCGGCCCCGAGGTACTTGATGTAGTTGAGCTGCTCGTTGGTCGTGCGGCGCAGCAGCATTTCGAGCTGCCGCTCGTCGTAAGCACGGACGTTCTCGTAGATCATGCGCTTCAGGTCGAGCGTGTCGACGAGGCGGAGCACGACGCGCGTCAGTAGCGATTCGATCTCGTCGCTGCGGCGCTCGAGTTCGGCGGGGAGGCGGTCGAGCACCGGATCGAGCTCCTCCACCAGCGGGTCGACCGCATCGGGCAGGCGCCGCACGGTCTCGCGCAGGCGGGCCCGGAAGTCGTCCTCCCCGAAGTACCGGTAGGCCCGCAGCATCAGGCCCGAGAGGCCCTCGCCGGCCTGCGCCTCCACCTGCTCGGCGGTGAGGGCGACGATGCGCTCCTGCACCGACGGGGTGGAGAGCACGTCCCGAAGCGCGCGGCGGAGCAGCGCCTTCCCCTCCGTGCGCACCGCCTCGTCGGTCGCCACGTCGCGGGCCGCCGCCACGAGCAGGTCGCGGTACCGGGCCACGAGGCCGCTCCCCCGAATTTTCTCCTTGATGAGGGACTTGTTGATGAGCTCGTCGCTCACGGCCTGGGCGAGGCGGTAGGCCACCCGTTCCCGCTGGGCGGGCACCAGGCCCTGGCCCACGAGGGGCCGCGCCTCGCGGGGCCGAAAGAGCATCGTGATGGCGAGCCAGTTCGTGCCGAAGCCGACGAGGCCGCTGACGGCGGTGAAGCGCAGCAGGTCCTCCAGCACAATCGTGTAGCCCGCCACGCTGAGCGTGACGCCCGGAAAGTCCCACACGAACGACAAGGCGAAGAGCGCGCCCAGCACCCAGGGCAGGGCCTTCAGCACCGGCAGCCAGCGGGCGTAGCGGCCCGTGCGCTTGGGGGGCGGCTCCACTCCTGCCTCCGCCGTGCCGGCGGGATCGGGCAGGTGGCGGCTCGCGGTGCGAAAGATGTGCCGCTGCAGGCGGGGCCACGACGCGTCGCGTCCGGTCGCCCCGTCGTGCGAGCGGGATTGCACCGCTGCCGCCGCCCCTGTGTCCTCCTGGCCGTCGTTGGTGTCGGAATCAGGAGCCGCCATGCGCAGCGATCGGTTGCGTATTGAGGGGCCCGTCGGGGTGCTCCGTGTCTAAAACACCTTCACGAGCGTCATGTCGTTCAGGTAGCGGCCCGGGTCGCGCCGGAAGTCCTGGAGGAGGGTGTTGGTGCGGGCCGCGGCCGAGTCCAGCCGCAGGTAGAGGCTCGGGTCGTTGAGGAGGCGGCCGGCCGTGCCGTCGCCCTCGTTCAGCTTGGTGGCCACGGTGTCGAGCGTGGCGGAGGTCTGTTCGAGGGAGGCAAGGCCTCGGTTGAGGCGGTCGAGCGACTGGTTCAGGCGCCGCACGGCCACGTCCAGCGATTCGCCGTTCTCGCCCATGAACGTGTCGAGGTCGCTTGACACCGACCGCAGGTTCTGGAGCAGGGCGCGGAGGGTTTCCTTCTCCGCCTCGGTGACCGATTCGAGGTCGCCCGTGATGTTCTTGGCGGAGGTGAGGGCCTGTCGCAGGTCGCTGTTCGGATTTTGGAGTTGGGTGCTCAGGGCCGACATGGTCGTGTTCGTGCTCGTAAGCACGCTGTCGGCCTTGTTTGCCAGCGCGGGGGCCTGGTCGGTAAGGCGGTCGAAGACGCTGCCCTCGGGGGGCGCCGAGAGCGTGGCGTCCGGCGGGAGCGGGGGGTTCTCGCGGGGGCCGGGAAGGATGCTGATGCGGACGCCCCCAATGCCGCTAAAGCCGGCGACCTTCGCGTGGGAGCCCTCCGGAATCCGAATGCCCTCCTCGATGCGGAGGCGAGCCCGCACGGTCTGGGTCTCCTGGTTGAGGCGGATCGACTCCACGGAGCCCACATTGACGCCCTTCATGCGCACCGGGTTGCCCGCCGTGAGGCCGCTGGCCTCCTCAAATTCGGCCTTCACGGCGTACGTGTCGCCGAACAGCGGGAGGTCCTGCAGGAACCGAACCCCGAAGACGGCCGCGACAACGGCGACGACGATGGCGATCCCAACCTTGATTTCGTTGCTGTATTCCATGTAGCAGGAGAGCAGGGCGTGCGAGAACGGCGAAGAACCCGAAACGAGCCCGAGGGGTCAGGCCGACGGCCCGGACAGGGCGGGAGTGGTGTCGCCCACCTGGTACTCGTTGGCTTTCACAAAGGAATTGAGGTGCGGGTTCGAGCAGTCGTGAATCCCGGAGACGGGCCCCACCCACTCGAGGTTGCGCTCGTGGAGAAAGGCGACCCGGTCGGCAATGGAGAGGACGGAGTGCATGTCGTGGGTCACGACGACACTCGTCACGTTAAGCTCCTCGGCGAGGTGGCGAATGAGGTCGTTGATGGTGTTTGAAGTTTCGGGGTCGAGCCCGCTCGTCGGCTCGTCGTAGAGGATGTACTCCGGCTCGATGGCGATGGCGCGGGCGAGGGCCACCCGCTTCCGCATCCCCCCGGACAGGTCGGTCGGGTTCTTCGTCCCCACCCCTGAGAGGCGAACCAGGTCGAGGCACTCCTGCACGCGGGCCCGGATGCCCCCCTCGTCCAGCGACGAGAAGTAGCGGAGCGGGAAGGCGACGTTTTCGAACGTCGTCATCGAGTCGAAGAGCGCGCCGCCCTGGAACAGCACGCCGAACCGGCGCCGGAGCCGGCGAAGCTCCTCGTAGGGAATCGTGGCGATGTCCGTCCCGTCCACGAGCACACGCCCTTCGTCCGGCGTGAGCAGCCCCACGACGTGCTTCATCAGCACGCTCTTTCCGGACCCGGACCGCCCGATGATGGCGAGGGTCTCGCCGTCGTGGATGTCGAGCGAGACGCCCTCCAGCACCTGGAGCGTTCCGAACCCTTTCGATACGTTCTGGACCTCAATCATGGCGGGGAGGGAGGCAGGGGGAGGGAGAGACGACCCGTCGCACGGAGCCGGGCACCCGTCGGGCCCGTCACAGCAGCAGCAGGGCGATGAGGAGGTCGGCGACGAGGATGAACACGCAGCTCAGGACGGCCGCCTGGGTTGTGCTGTCGCCCACCCCCACGGCCCCGCCGCCCGTGTAGTAGCCCTTGTAGCAGGCGATGGAGGTGATGATAAACCCGAAGGCGAACGACTTGATGAGCCCGATGGTGGGGTCGAGCAGCTTGAAAAACTGGCGCGCGCCCTCCAGAAACTCGCTGGCGCTCAGGAAGCCCCCGAAGTGCCCCACCCCGATGCCGGTCCCGATCCCGACGACGCAGGAGACGACGTACAGCACCGGAAACATGAGGACGCCGGCCAGCACGCGCGGCAGGATCAAGAACCCGACCGAGTTGAGGCCCATCACCTCCAGGGCGTCGATCTGCTCGGACACCCGCATCGTCCCCAGCTCCGCCGCGATGCGGGCGCCCACGCGGCCCGCCAGGATGAAGCCCGCGATCACGGCCCCCAGCTCCAGCATGATGGACGGCGCCACGATCGACCCGATGATCGTCTTCGGGATGAAGGGCGTCTCCAGCTGGTAGGCGGTCTGCACGGTAAACACCGCCCCCGTAAATGCCGCCGCGAGGGCGACGATGGGGATCGAGTCGATCCCCACCCGCACCATCTGGATGAAGAGGTTATTCCAGTAGGTGCCCACCTTGTCGATCGAGGCAAACGCCCGGCCCATGAGTGTCGCGTACCGGCCGAGGGCCCGAAACGGAGAGAGCAGAGCGTCGAGCAACGAGACAGAAGAAGCAGAGAATGCACAGGGCGCGAACGAGGCGGCCCGGAGCCGGGACGGCTCTGAGCCGGAGCCTGCATATGCACATCCAACCCGACGCGGAGGTTCCTCTACGTCGGGGGCACGGAGGGATCTCTGGCGGACGGATGGCAGTGCACTATGCAGGCGCGGCCCTCGGAAGAACACGGGCCGCGTCCGCCCTTAGTCGTCAGACGCACGAACCCGCCGGTAGTCGCATGGCCAGCTCCGAACCGCGATACGTTTGTCAGGAATGCGGGCACGAGGCCCACAAGTGGATGGGCAAGTGCACCGGGTGCGGGGCCTGGAACACGCTCGTGAAGGAGACCGAGCGTGCCGACGTGGAGGCCCAGGTCCCCGACCTTAGTACGGACGGCCAGAACGGAACGGCGGCGGCCCAGAACCAGCCGACCCAGCTGACGGAGGTGGAGATGGAGGGGGAGTCTCGGCTGAAGACCGGGGTCGACGAGCTCGACCGCGTCATGGGCGGGGGCATCATGCAGGGCTCGTTCAGCCTCATCGCCGGGGACCCGGGCATCGGCAAAAGCACGCTCATGACCGAGCTGGGCGGCTACCTGCCGGGCCGCAGGATCCTGTACGTGACCGGGGAGGAGTCGAAGCGACAGGTCAAGCTGCGCGCCCAGCGGCTCGGGGTCGACAGCGACGCCCTCTACCTGCTGGCGGAGACGAACGTGCAGGAGATCGCCAACGCCGTCGACGACGTGGAGCCCGACCTGCTGGTGGCCGACTCCATTCAGACGATCTACCGGCCCGACCTGACGAGCGCCCCCGGTTCGGTCAGTCAGGTGCGGGAGAGCACCGCCTCGCTGCTGAAGCTGACGAAGGAGCGGGAGTTCTCCACCTTCCTCGTGGGGCACGTTACCAAGAAGGGCACCATCGCGGGGCCCCGGGTGCTGGAGCATATGGTGGACACGGTGTTGTACTTTGAGGGCGATCAGAACCACGCGTACCGCATCCTCCGGAGTGTGAAAAACCGGTTCGGGGCGGCCAACGAGATTGGGGTGTTCGAGATGCGGGAAGACGGGCTGCGGGAGGTGCCCAACCCGAGTGAGATCTTCCTGTCCGAGCGCGGCTACGGCGTGAGCGGCTCCACGGTCGTGTGCTCCCTGGAGGGCACCCGGCCCATCCTGGTCGAGATTCAGGCGCTCGTCACGCCCACCTCCTACAGCACCCCCCAGCGCACCGTCACCGGCTTCGCGGCCCAGCGCCTCCAGATGATTCTGGCGGTGTTGGAGAAGCGCGCCGGACTGGCCTTCAGCGACCATGACGTGTTCATCAACGTGGCCGGGGGGGTCAAACTGGAGGAGCCGGCCGTGGACCTGGGCGTCGCCATCGCGGCGGCGTCGTCGTTCCGCGACATTCCCGCCGACACCGGCTCGGCCCTCATCGGCGAGGTGGGGCTCGGCGGCGAGATTCGCACCGTGAGCCGCGTGGAGCCGCGCCTCAAGGAGGCCGCCAAGCTGGGCTTCGACCGGGCGGTGGTGCCGGAGAACAACCTCGATCGCATTGCGGGGGACTACGACATCGACGTGACCGGTGCCCAGCAGCTGAGGGAGGTCGTGGACGTGGTGCTGTAGCGCGTCTTGTGACGGCGGATCGCCGCTCCGGAACGGTCCTTGTAAACGTAGATGGCCGAGCACAAGGGGACACACAATAATTGCGCTGGGACACTCGTTTGGATCGGCACCATGTCCCCACGTCCCGGCACCTGCCACTGATTGGGTTTCCGCATGCAGCCTACGGATGAGGAACTGGTATCGGCGTACCTGGACGAGAGCGACGAGCAGGCCTTTCGGCGGCTCGTCGAACGGCACCAGGACCGTATTTTTGGCTACCTGATGGGCATGGTGAAGGACCGGGCGGTGGCCAACGATCTCTTCCAGGAAACCTTCGAGCGCGTCATCAAAGCCATGCACGGCGAGCGCGGGTCGTACGACCGGCAGGGCCAGTGGCTGAGCTGGGTGATGAGCATCGCGCGCAACGCGGCAATCGACCACACGCGGAAGCAAAAGAAGTGGACGGACGTGCCGCAGGACGAAGACGACGGGCGGTCCTTCTGGGACACCCTGGAGGACGACTCGCCCTACGCCGACGAGCAGCTCCACCGCGCGGAGCAGCGCGAGTGGCTCGACGAGCACATCGAGCAGCTCGCCCCCGAGCAGAAAGAGGTGCTGCTCCTGCGCCAGGAAACGGACCTGACCTTTCGGGAGATCGCCGAGCTCCAAGACGTGTCCATCAACACCGCCCTCGGCCGCATGCGGTACGCCCTCAAGAACCTTCGCAAGATGATGGAGGCCTCCGACGAGACCGCGCTGGTCGGCACGATCGACACGTAAGGACCCCGGCGCGGTCCGGCCTGCTTCACAGAGTGACCCTTTGCCCCTATGGACGATCGGCTACGTCTCATTCGGTATCTGTACGACGAAGAGGTGGACGCGTCGGCGCTCGCGCAGCGGTTGTCCGACGATCCGGACCTCTACCGCGAGTACGAGGAGCTGGCCGCGACGAAGCGGGCGCTGGACGACCGGCCCGCGCGCCAACCGGACGCGGCGGTCGTGGACCAGGTGGTAAACGAGGCCCGCACGGCCGCCTCCCCGGCCGCGCCCCCGAGCGAGGACCGCCCGGCGCGGGCCCCCTCTCACGCCTGGACCCGTCGCCTGCAGCCCGCCGGTGCCGCGCTCGCCCTCCTGCTGGTGATTGGCCTGGGGTGGTGGCAGGGCGACGGAACGTCCGACGGCCCGGCCGCGGACGCCGCGACGCCCGGCGCGATCGACGGGACGAGCCAGCAGGCCCCCGCGACCGCCCAAACCCGGTCGAGCGACGCGGACGCCATCCCGGCGTGGGACGACGGGGAGGCGTTGATCCGCATACAGCGCCGCATCGACCGGCTGCAGGCACGGAGCGCGCCGGACCGGTGGGGCTCCCTCCAGCGGGTCAGCCGGCCCTAACATCCGTTTCCGCCTCGCCTCGCGTCCCATTGTTCACGTCTCGCCTCCCCATGACCGTTCTGCACCGCCTGGGTTCTACGTGTCGTCAAGTCGTCGCTGGGCTCGCCCTCGGATTCCTGCTGTGGGGCCTGCTTCTGCCCGCCGCGTCGGCCCAGCAGACCCGCACGCTCAACATCCGGAACGGCACCGTCTACGTCGACGGGCGGCCTCTGTCGGCGGACCAGCTCCCGGACAGCTTGGACCTGCGAGGGGTGCGGGCCAACTACCGGTTCGTCGGGGTCCAGCGCCCCGTCGTTGAGCTCAGGGGGCGCCTCTTCGTCGTGCAGGATGGGCTGAGGCCCATCACGGAGGAGGAGGTGCGGCGGCAGCGGGCCTCCGTCGTGTTGGGAAGTGGCGGGGTGCAGGCGCGGGCCTCTTCGTCCCGTGACAGGGTTGAGGCCGCGAGCGCCCCCGAGGCGTCGCACCGGCAGTACCTCGACGCCGTGCAACGCTCCAGCCGGGAGCTTTACGAGCGGCTTCAGCGCGAGCGCCAAATGGAGCAGAACGCGCAGACCCTCGCGCGCACCATCCGGCTCCTGCCGGAGGGCGCGGAGCGCCGGGCCCAGATCGACACGCTTCGCGCCATGCTCGAAGACATTTTTGCGGTGAAGCAGGAAAACCGGCGTCGCGAGATCGAGCGCCTACAACGACAGATCCGTGAGCTGCAGGAAAACCTTCAGCGACGGGCCCAGATGCGAGACCGCATGATTGACCGCCACCTCCGCCAACTCATCGACTCCACGCGTGGCCGATAGCGAGGCCGCACAGGGCCGTCCACCGCCCGCATCGTCCTCGTTGTCACCTCATCCTTTACTTTAAGTGGGCTGCGCCGCATCTTGTGGGGCGGCGGGACACGCAGCCACCGTCCGCACGTCGCTTTTCGTCAGGGGTGTCGCATCTGTCTATGGATTGGTTCCGGGCCCACATCGCTCGTTGTGTCGACGCCGGGCATCGGTCGCGTTGGGGCCCGTCGTGGCTCCTGGTCGGGCTTCTGCTCGTGGCGGCGGGGCCGGCCCAGGCCGACGTGCTCGTGACCGACGTGATCTTCTCTCCCCGGTCCGACGGGCAGGGCTACGTCGTGCGCGTCCGGACGACGGCCTCCCCCGAGGCGTACATGCTGCAGCCGGAGCAGGCGCGCGAACTGAAGTGGGTGCTCTACAACACGACCCTCCACGCGGACTACGACAAGCGGGCGCCGGCAGGGCCGGTTGAGGACTACACAGTGACGCAGCAAAACGGCCACCTGATCCTCCGGGTCACCCTCACTTCGGACCGCTCGATCTCGCCCACGGCCTACCGCGACGGGGCGTCCGACGACGTGCTACTAAACCTTGCGTACGACGACGCCCCGCCGGTGGCCGCAGGGGCCGCCTCGTCCCCCGCGTCGACCGCGTCCGTCTCGTCCGCCGCCGAAGAACCGACGCCCTCTCAGGCGGGACAACGTCAGCGAGACCCGATGGCCGCCTTTTCTCCCGAACGCTCCCGGCTCGACACGGTGGTGATCGATCCGGGGCACGGGGGCAAGGACCCGGGAGCGGTGGCCCACGGGCTGTACGAGAAGGACATTGTGCTGGACGTGGCCCACAAGCTGGGTGACTACATCGAGAACCGCCTGGACCTGGAGGTGGTCTACACCCGAGCGGACGACCGATTTATTGCCTTGGAGGAGCGCGGGCACCTGGCCAACCGGAGGGGCGGCGACCTCTTCATCTCACTCCACGCCAATGCGTTTCAGTCCTCGTCCGTCCAGGGCACCGAGACGTACTTCCTGGGGCGCTCCAAGACGGACGCGGCGCGGCGCGTCATGAAGCAGGAGAACAGCGTTGTGCGGGAGTACGAGGAGAATCCGGACCGCTACGACGAGTACGACGCGGAGGCCTTCGTGAAGGGCGAACTCTTCCTGAGCGCCAGCATGCAGTTCAGCGAAGAGTTCGCGTCGATCGTCCAGAATCAGTTCAAGAAGCGGGTCCAGCGGCGCAGCCGGGGGGTGCACCAGGCCGGGTTCTACGTCCTGTGGAGCGCCTCGATGCCGTCGGTCCTCGTGGAGCTTGGGTACCTGACCAACCGCCAGGAGGCCCGCTTCCTCAACAGCGACCGGGGCCAGACCTACCTGGCGAGCGCCATTTTCCGGGCCGTCCGCAAGTACAAGAACCAGTACAACAAGGGCATCGTCTCCAGCGAGTAGGGCCCGTTCGCGTGCGGCCCTTGTAGAGACGGGGCTGGGCTGCTCGTACTGGTGCCCCGTTCCTCACAGCCAACCGCACGTGCCATGACCGCTGCCGAACGGACCCTACGCCGAGGACCGCTGCTAATCGTGCTGCTGGCCGCAAGTGCGGTATGGACCAGCTGCGACCTTGCGTCGGCGGGCAACACCGCCCTCCTGAATGCGAACTCCCCCATCGCTCCGACGGTGCAGCATCGGTTCGAGTACAAGGACGAGGACGTTGTGGAGAGAGACGTGGCGGTCGAGTCAATGATTCAGTCGGATGACCTCGACGCCATTTTGTCCGACAACGGATTTAGCCGGAGCGATGTGGTCGATGCCCGAATTGATAGTGTAAAGATTATCAATCCGGAATCTGCCCCGTCGCTGAGAGACGCAGATGTGTTTCTGGGGGCAAACGCGGAAGGCCCTCGCGTTGCACAGGTCACGTCTTTTCCGGACGGCGCTTCGTTCGTCGTCGACGACACGTCTACACCCGTCTTCGAGGCTGTACGAAACGACGAGGTGCGAACGCTCTACGGCCGGTTTGGGCTAGAAAGCGCCGGCGATGGAGCAGTCCAGGCCAAAGTCTACTACCGACTCAAAGTGGAGGGCGTGTAGGATGCCCTCCGGGGCTCTACCGAATGGCGATGCAGGACACCTCGACCCGTGCATTTCGGGGGAGCTTGGCAACCTCCACGGCCTGCCGGGCCGGCGGTTTTTCGTTGAAGTATCGCGCGTACACCTCGTTGATCTGCGCGTAGTCGTTCATGTCGGCCATGAAGACCTCGCACCGCACCACGTTCTCGAACGACATGCTCGCGGCCTTCAGGACGGCACCAACGTTTTCGAGCACGCGTTCCGTTTCCGCCTCAATCGACCCGTCCACCATGCTGTCGGTGTCCGGGTCGATCGCGATTTGGCCCGAGACGTACAGACGGTCGTCGACGAGGACGCCCTGGCTGTACGGGCCGATGGCCGCGGGGGCGAGGGGGGTCGTGACGGTACTGCGAGACGCAGAGGTCGACGTGGACATAGAATACGTACCGGGGGCATTTGGCAGGGAGTGATGCCCTCAAACTTCTGCTTTCCGGGGTCGTGGTACAAGCAAATATTTTCTGAAGACCATTTCCTGCTCAAGGCGGCCGGGCAGCAGGGGGGCGCGTGTGGGGCTGATCGGCGGGCCCCGACGCGACTGAGGAACGCCCATCCGTGCGCGGCGGTTTTACGGTTCTGAAGTCTTCTCTTTTGACTCACCACCTGAATCATGAGCAAAAAGGGACGCGTGCTCGTCGCCATGAGTGGCGGGGTCGACTCCTCGGTGACGGCCGTGCTGCTCAAAGAGCGCGGCTACGACGTGGTGGGCCTCACCATGAAAACCTGGGACTATTCCACCAGCGGGGGGCGCGACGGAAAAGAAGTGGGCTGTTGCTCCATCGAGTCGATGAACGACGCCCGTGTGGTGGCGACTGAGCACGGCTTTCCGCACTTCGTGGTAGACCTGCGGGAGGAGTTTGGGGACTGGGTGATCGAGCGCTTCACCGACGAGTACCTCTCGGGCCGCACGCCCAACCCCTGCGTGCTCTGTAACACCCACATCAAGTGGGACGCCCTGTTGCAGCGGGCCGATGACCTGGACTGCGAGTACATCGCTACGGGCCACTACGCCAACGTCCGTTACGACGACGAACGGGACCGCTACCTCCTGAGCCGCGGGCTCGACCGCAACAAGGATCAGAGCTACGCGCTCTGGGGCCTGCCGCAGGGGCACCTCGCCCGCTCGATCTTCCCCCTTGGTGCGCACGAGAAGCCGGAGATCCGCAAGATGGCGGCGGAGTTCGGCCTCGACAACGTGGCCGACAAGCCGGACTCCTACGAGATCTGCTTCATCCCGGACAACGACTACCCTCGGTTCCTGAAGGACCGCGTCGACGGACTTGAGGAGGAGGTAAGCGGCGGCACGTTCGTGCTCAGCGACGGCACCGTGGTGGGGGAGCACGACGGCTATCCCTTCTACACCATCGGCCAGCGTCGGGGCCTCGACCTTGCGCTTGGCGAGCGGGTCTACGTGACCGACATTGACCCCGAGACAAACACGATCACGGTGGGGCCGAGGGAGGAGCTCATGGAACAGACCCTGACGGCCCACGAGATCAACCTCGTAAAGTACCCCGAGCTCGACGGGGAGCGCCCGGCCTGGGGCACGATCCGCTACAACGACGATGGGGCGGGGTGCCTGGCCTGGCAGCCGGACGAGGACACCCTGAAGGTGGCCTTTGCCGAGCCGAAGCGCGCCATCACGCCGGGGCAAAGCCTCGTGCTGTACGAGGACGACGATGTGCTCGGCGGGGGGTGGATTCACGAGGTGGGCGGGGCTGAGAACGAGGCGGCGGAGCGGGCGGCCGAGGCCCCAGCGTAGCCCCACCGACGCCAGGGCACCGTCCTCGCTGGAGAGGGGCACAGCGGCGGCGCAACGCACGTCGCTCGCAAAGAAAGCCCACAGGGAAATCTCCATGAGGAAGATGGAAGTGGAACATTGAATTTCTTCCCATGGTTCAATTTCCGCTCAATTACGTCTCAAAAATAACAAGACGC
This sequence comes from Salinibacter pepae, assembly GCF_947077775.1. Classification (NCBI taxonomy): domain Bacteria; kingdom Pseudomonadati; phylum Rhodothermota; class Rhodothermia; order Rhodothermales; family Salinibacteraceae; genus Salinibacter; species Salinibacter pepae. The sequence goes on along the minus strand of NZ_CAMTTE010000001.1, from coordinate 1,482,067 downwards.
GGCGTTCCAGACGGCGGCGTTTAGCCCTGGAGCGTGCGCGAGCCTCTAGCGTATGAAACGCACGGACCTGACGCGGATCGACGAATTCACATGGGAAATCCCCCAGTCGTTCCAGGACGCGATGCGGGTGCCCGTGCGCATCCTCGCGAGTGAGAATCTCATCGACGAGATTCTCGACCGAAAGGCCATCGGTCAGGCGATTCGCACCTCGATGCTGTCCGGGCTGGTGGGGCATCTCGTGGTGATGCCCGATGTTTACAGCGGGCAGGGGGCGCCGGTGGGCATTGTGGCCGTGTCGAAATGGCCGGTGGGCACCATTGCGCCCGGCGCCATCGGACACGACATCAACGCGGGCGTCCGACTGCTGGGGTCGGACATCAAGACCGAAGAGGCGGAGGGCAACTTCGACGCCCTTGCCGACGCCCTGAAGAACCACATTCCGAGCGGGACGGACGCGGAGGGGTCCATCTCGCTCAACAAGAGCGAGGTCGACCACGTCGCCCAGTCCGGGGCCCAGTGGGCCCTGCGCAAGGACATGGCGCAGCAGGACGACCTCGTCCGCGCCGAGGAGGGGGGGCGCCTCAACGAGGCGGACCCGAAGAAGGTGAGCGAGGCGGCCCGGTCGATTGGGGCGCAGCAGCTCGGGACGCTTGGGGGCGGGGAGCACTTCATTGAGATCCATTCCGTGGAGGAGGTCTTCAACCGCGCGGCGGCCGTCACGATGGGCCTCAAAGAGGGCACCCTCGTCGCCCAGATTCACTGCGGTTCCCGTGGCTACGGGCGACAGGTCTGTGCCGACTACATCGAGCGGTTTCAGGAGGTGGCCCCCTCCTACGACATCGACCCGCCGGACCCGAACCTGGCGTCGGTGCCGCTCGACTCGGGCGAGGCGGAGGACTACATGGGGGCCATGCGGGCCGCGGCCAACTACGCCTACGCCAACCGACAGGTGCTGGCCCACCGCGTCCGCGAAGTGTTCGACGATCTGCTTGAGGGGGCGGGGGAACGGCTCAAGACGGTCTACGACGTGGCCCACAACCTGGGGCAGGTGGAGATGCATCAGGTCGACGGCAAGCACATGCGCTGCTACGTCCACCGCAAGGGGGCGGCGCGCGCCTTTGGCCCCGGCACGCCGGGCATCTCGCTCCCGTACCGGGCCCTCGGACAGCCGGTGCTGGTCCCCGGAAGCATGGGCGAGACCTCGTGGGTCATGCTGGCCACCCGCGACGCAATGCAGAAGAGCTTTGGGTCGGCCTGTCACGGCGCCGGACGGACCATGAGTCGCCACGAGGCAAACCACCAGGCCGAGCCGGTGCCGCTCGACGGGGACGGGGACGGCGTCGCCGTTCGGTCCGGCGACGGATCCGCGTCCGCCGGCGTCCAGCTCAAGGAAAACATCGGCGGGGTCGTGGAGACGGTCGCCGGGTCGCGCCTCGCCGGCAAGGTGGCGCGGCTGGAGCCCCTCGCCGTCATGCACGGGTGAACCCCTGGCATCGTTGTACGGCCCGCCCCATCCGTGTGCCGACCGGGCCCCGGCCGACTGCAGGAGGGCCGACTGCAGGAGGAATGCGGTCGGTACGGCTCCCAGCGTGGCCGCAGGGATATGAATCTGTTGAAGCAGCTTCTCTTGTTGCGAGAGGGTAATAGGATCGGGCGCCCTGTCGGAAGCGTACCGTGCTTCGTATCGTATGGGTTGTCCAGTTCCGCGCCGACTCTTCTCTCTGCCTAACTTCTTTTGCCTCCATGTCCGACTCCGACCCCGAAGGCCCGTCTCTTCTCGTCGTCGAGGACGATAGCGAGCTTAGCACGAGTCTTCTGCTCTACCTGGAATCCGAGGGCTACGAGGTGACGCTCGCCGAGACGGGAGAAACGGCCCTGCAAGAGGCCACACGGCTTCCGGGGTACGACCTGATCGTGCTCGACGCGAAGCTACCCGACCTCAGCGGCTTCGAAGTGCTCCGGCAGTCCCGGGACGACGGGGTCCGCACGCCGGTGCTCATGCTCACGGGCCTCGGCGACCACGAGCACAAGATGCGGGGCTTCCAGGTCGGCGCCGACGACTACCTAACGAAGCCGTTCGAGACGGAGGAGCTGGTGGCACGCATTGACGTGCTGCTTCGTCGGGAGGCGGAGGCAACCGACGAAACCGGGACGTTTCGGGTCGGGGGGCTCCGCGTGGACCTCGAAGAGGACGATGTCTCACGGGACGGAGAGCCCGTCGACCTCACAGACCTGGAGTACAAGCTGCTCGCCTATCTGCTGCGCCGGCGCGGCCGCACGGCCACCCGTGAGCAGATTCTCCGCGACGTGTGGGACCTGCCCACCGAGGTAGAGACGCGCACCATCGACCGGCACGTCAACGCCCTCCGCGACGTTATGGACGGCGAGGCGGAAGACGAGTGGCCCATCCAGAGCGTGTACGGAATTGGGTACAAACTGGAAGGCGCCGAGCGGACGACAGGGTCCGAGCAGGAGACGGTGTAGGGGCAGGGGGCGCCGGGGCGCCCAACCGGACTACTCCTCGTCGAACCGGTAGCCGATGCCGTAGACCGTCTCGATGTAGGTGGGGTCGGACGGGTCCGGTTCGATCTTCTTGCGGACCGAGGCCATGTGGCGGTCAATCGTCCGTGTGATGATGTTCTCGTCGATGCCCCAGACGTCCCGCAGCAGCTGCTTGCGCGTGACGGTGCGGCCCTTGTGCTGGATGAGGTAGCGCAAAATGTCGAACTCCAGGGCCGTGAAGTTCAGCTCGTCGCCGTTCCGGTACGCCTCGTGGGTCGAGAAATTGACCTCCACCTCCCCGATCTCGTAGACGTCCATCGGGGCCTCGGCGGGCGGCATGGTGCGCTGGAGGATGGCCTTCACCCGGGCCGCCAGCTCCTCCACGTTAAACGGCTTGGTGATGTAGTCGTCCGCCCCAAGGCCGAACCCCTTCAACTTCGACTCCTGCTCCCCGCGGGCCGTAATCATGAGAACGGGGGCGCTGAAGCCCATCTCCTGCGAGGCCTCAAGCACCTCAAAGCCGTCCTTCTCGGGCAGCATGACGTCGAGGAGGACCACGTCGCACTTGTCCATGTCCTTCATTTTCTGGAGGGCCGTCTCCCCGTCCTCGGCCGTGTCCACCTCGTAGTCTTCGAGCTCAAAATACTCTTCGAGCCCCATGAGGATGTCGGTGTCGTCCTCCACAATAAGCATGTGGTAGGTGCGGTCCGTTGTCGTCTGCATGATCGGCGGGGTGAATCGGGGAAGGGAGAACGCGCGAGAACGGTGTCCGAGAAGCGACTATAACATAGCTCTTTCTTCTCGTATTGGTCCCGGGGCGGGCGATGGGGCTGTGACGGTTGGGTTGGAAACCGTCGGGCATGCCGAAATTTGATGCGGGCGCCGGACACCACGCGGGGGCGTCCCGTATAGAAGACGGTAGCCAGTCCGACGCCCACGATTCCGTTCACCCATTCCTTCCGTCCGCATGACCGACGACGCGAAATCGTTCTTCTTCGATCTTCTGGACACCCCGAGCCCCACCGGCTTCGAGGCGCCCGGGCAGCGCGTGTGGACCGAGTACGTGCGCGATCACGCCGACGCGGTGGAGGCCGACGCATACGGCACGGCCTGGGCCCGCCTGGAGGGCACGGCCGACGAGGCCCCGAGCGTCATGCTCGACGCGCACGCCGACGAGATCGGGTTCATGGTGCGCCACATCACCGACGACGGCTTCATCCACATCAACCGCATCGGCGGGTCCGACCGCGCCATCGCGCGGGGGCTGCGTGTGCGCATCCTGGGGGACGACGGGCCGGTCACCGGCGTGGTGGGCAACACGGCCATCCACATCCGCGACACCAAAAACGAAAAGGTGCCCAAGGTGCACGAGCTGTTCGTGGACATCGGGGCCGAGGACGAGGAGGAGGTGCACGACCGCGGCATCCGGGTGGGCCACCCGATGGTGTTCGACGTGGGCCCGACCGAGCTGACCGACACCCGCATCACCGCCCGCGCCATCGACAACCGACTTGGCGGCTTCATCCTCGCGCAGGCCGTGGCGCGGCTGGCCGAGGAGCGCCCGGCGTGGCAGGTGCAGGCGGCCAACTCGGTGCAGGAAGAAATCGGGGGGCACGGGGCGAAGATGATCACGCACCGCCTCGATCCGGACGCCGCGATCGCGTTCGACGTGACCCACGCCACCGACTCGCCGGGCATCAGCAGCACCAAGCACGGCGACGTTGAGCTCGGGGCGGGGCCGACCGTAACGCACGGCACGTCCAACCACCCGCAGCTCGTGGAGCGCGTCATCGAGGTGGCCGACGCCGAGGACATTCCGCTCCAGCACGAGCCGAGCAGCCGCCGCACCGGCACCGACACCGACTCCATCTTCAAGACCCGCAGCGGCGTGCCCAGTGTGCTCCTGTCCGTGCCGCTCCGCTACATGCACTCGACCGTCGAGGTGGCCGACACCGACGACATCGAGCACTGCGTGCAGCTCTACGCGGCGCTCGTGCGTTCCTTCGGGGCGGACGAGGAGTTTAGCGTCTCGCTGTAGCGGCCGGCCGGCGTGCGTCGGGGGGGCTCACCCGTGCAGCTGGCGGTACTTGCGGACGATGCTGAAGGCCATCTCGAGAGACTGCTCGTAGTTGAGCCGCGGGTCGACGCGCGACTCGTAGGCCCGCCCGAGGTCGGCCTCGCTCAGCCCGCGGGCCCCGCCGATGCACTCGGTGACGTCCCGGCCGGTGAGCTCGAAGTGGACGCCGCCCAGGTGCGACCCCTCGGCCGCGTGGACGTCGAGGGCCTGCTCCAGCTCGCCCAGGATGTTGTCGAAGTGGCGCGTCTTGGTGCCGTCGTCGGTCGTCTCGGTGTTGCCGTGCATCGGGTCCGCGATCCAGAGGACCGACTGGCCGGTGGCCTGCACCGCCTCGACGAGGGCGGGCAGCCGGTCGCCAATCGTGTCGGCCCCGAGGCGCGAGATGAGCGTCAGCTTGCCCGGCTCGTCCTCGGGGTCGAGCGTGCGGACGAGGGTCTTGAGCCTCGACGGCGTCATGTCCGGCCCCACCTTGAGGCCCACCGGGTTTTCGATGCCGCGCGCGTACTCGACGTGGGCGTTCTCGATCTGGTTGGTGCGCTTGCCCACCCAGGGCAGGTGCGTGCCCAGGTTGTAGATGCCGTCCTTGTGGGGGACCGAGCGGGAGAGGGCCTCCTCGTAGGGCAGCAGCAGCGCCTCGTGGCTCGTGTAGAACGTGACGCTTTCGAGGGAGTCGAGCTCCTGCTCGGTCACCGCCTCCACGAAATCGATCGTGTCCCCGATCGCGTCGACGAGGGCGTGGTACTCCTCCGCGAGCGGCGAGTGGTCCATGAAGTCGAGGTCCCAGTACTCCGGGTGCCGGAGGTCCGCGAAGCCCCCCTCGGCGAGGGCCCGGACGAGGTTGAGGGTGAGGGAGGAGCTGGAGTAGGCCTCCACCATCCGCTCCGGGTCCGGGCGGCGCGCCTCCGCCGAGAATTCGGGGCCGTTGATGATGTCGCCCCGGTAGCTGGGGAGCGTCGTGCCGTTGCGCGTCTCGGTGTCCGAGGAGCGCGGCTTGGCGTACTGCCCCGCAAAGCGCCCGACCCGCACGATGCTCGTGTTGAGCCCGTAGGTGAGCACGAGGCTCATCTGCATCAGAATCTTGAGCCGGCCGGTGATGACGTCGGCCCGGCAGTTGCCGAACGACTCGGCGCACTCCCCGCCCTGCAGCAGAAACCGGTCCCCCTGCGCGGCCCGGGCGATCTCCGCCTTGAGGTTCTCAACCTCCCACGACGTGACGAGCGGGGGGAGGGCCGCGACGTGGTCGAGCTTCGCCTCCAGCGCCGCCTCGTCGGGATAGGTGGGCTGCTGAAGGGCGTCTTTTTCGCGCCAGGAGTGAAGCGACCAGTCCTGAATGGTGGGCTCAGACATGGGCAGAGAAGTGTTCGTACGACAATGAGTGCCTGGACAACGAACCCCGCCGCGCACACGTTTCTGGAAGCGTGGGTGATGACGTCGGCCGGAGACGAGCGAGATAACCATCGGCGCCGTGCCTCCGTAACACTGCGTCCCGTGCGACCGACGAACCCGCGAAAGCGCCCGTTTCGCAACCCACCGCCCGTCCGCCCGTGACGACCGCCGCCGAGAAACGCATTCTGCTCGTCGAGGATGACGACGACATCGCGGACCTGCTGGAGCTGCACCTCACCGACGCGGGGCATGCGGTCGACGTGGTTGGGGACGGCGACGACGGGCTGGCGCGGGCGCTGACCGAGGCGTACGACCTGATTGTCCTCGACATCATGCTGCCCGGCACCGACGGCTTCGACATCTGCCGCCGGCTGCGCCAGGAGAAGTGCCCGACGCCCATTCTCATGGTGACGGCCAAGACCGAAGAGGTGGACAAGGTGCTGGGCCTGGAGCTGGGGGCCGACGACTACATCACCAAGCCGTTTAGCATCCGCGAGGTGCTGGCGCGCGTGAAGGCCCTCTTCCGGCGCGTGGAGGTGGACCAGGAGACGCAGGGGCAGGCCGACGACACGCCCATTGAGCTCGGGGCGCTCGCCGTCGAGCCGGAGAAGCGCAAGGTGGCCGTCGAGGGGGAGGCCGTCGACCTCACGAGCAAAGAGTTCAAGCTGCTGCTTCTCTTTGTCCGGCACCCGGGGCGGGCCTTCAGCCGCGACGAGTTGCTCGACGAGGTCTGGGGCTACCAGTACAGCGGGTACAGCCACACCGTCAACACCCACATCAACCGCCTCCGCAACAAGATTGAGCCGGACCCCTCCGAGCCCCGGTACGTGAAGACGGTGTGGGGCGTCGGGTACCGGTTTGCCGAGCCGGAGGAGCTTGTTGCGTAGCGCGTATTTCGTATTGCGTATTTCGGGGTCACTTACGCAATACGCACCACGAAATACGACCTCCCCGATTCTGGCTTTCCTGGTTCTTCCTGCCGCCCCACGCTACGGGTTCACCCAGCACGTATCTCTGAATCCCCATGCTCAACAGCTTCTACGCCAAGCTGAGCGCCCTCTTCCTCGTGTTGATCGTGGGGCTCGGGGTTGTCCTCGCGACCTTCGGGGTGCGGGCCGCGCGGCAGTACGCCGACGAGGTGGAGCAGAAGCTCAACCGCACCCTGGCGGAGGAGATGGTGCCCCGCTTCGAGCCGCACCTGAGAGACAGCATCGACACGGGGGCGATCGAGGCCACCATTCAGGACATGACGGGCATCAACCGGCGGATCGAGATTTACCTGCTGGAGCGGGACGGGGCCCTGAAGGCGTCGTTCGCGGTCCCGGACGCCTCGATTGAGCAGCGTCGCGTCGACCTTGCGCCCGTCCGTCGGTTCATGAAAGGCGGCGACCTTCCGGTGCTCGGCGACGACCCGATGGCGGCGGGAACGGAAAAGCCGTTTTCGGCCGCCCGCATCGAGATTATGGGCCAGGCGGGGTGCTACCTTTACGTCATCCTCGGGAGCGAACAGTACGCCTCGGTGGCCAGCATGGTGGGGGAGAGCTACATCCTACAGACGGCCCTCTGGGGCCTCGGGCTGATCGTGCTGGTGACGGCCGGGGTGGGGCTGCTGCTGTTTCGGCGCCTCACGCAGCGCCTGCGGGCCATGAAAGACGTGGTGGCCGACTTCGAGGCGGGCGCGTTCGGGCGCCGCGTGGACGCAACCTCGAACGACGAAATTGGGCGGCTCGGCACGTGCTTCAACCGCATGGCCGACAACCTGGAAGAGACCATGGAGGAGCTGCGGCAGGCCGACCGCATGCGGCGCGAGCTCGTGGCGAACGTGTCGCACGACCTGCGCAGTCCCATCGCCTCCATTCAGGGGTACCTGGAAACCGTCTCGATGAAAGACGGCGACCTGCCCCCCGAGGAGCGCCAGCGCTACGTCACGACGGCGCTCCGGAATACGAAGCGCCTCAACACCCTCGTGAACGAGCTCTTCGAGCTGTCGAAGCTGGAGACGAAGCAGGTCGAGCCGACGATCGAGGCCTTTCCCATCGCCGAGCTCGTGCAGGACGTGGTCATGCAGTACGAGCCCCGAGCGGAGGAGCAGGCCGTGAACCTGCGGCCCGACCTGCCGGAGCGGCACGTCCGGGTGGAGGCGGACATCGGCCTCGTGGAGCGGGCGTTGTCGAACCTCATCGACAACGCGATCCACTACACCCCCGAGGGGGGGCAGGTCCGCGTCCGGCTCGACAATGAGCAGGGCGAGGTCTGCGGGACGGTGGCGGACACGGGGCCCGGCATCCCGGAGGACGACCTGCCCCACATCTTCGAGCGCTTCTACCGGGTCGACAAGAGCCGGGACCGGGACCGGGGCGGGGCCGGCCTCGGCCTCGCCATCGCGAAGACCATCCTGGAGCTCCACGACTGCACGCTGAAGGTGGAGAGTACGGTGGGGGAGGGAACCGTTTTTCGGTTCCGTTTGCCGGTGGAGGCGCCGAGTGGGCCGGAGGCGTAGCAATCCGAGCGGCCCGGTGGGGGAGAGACGGGAGAAGGACCCGTCGTTTTGGGCAGCTACAGGTCGTACAGCGCGCCAAATTTCTCGTGGGCGTACCGCAGCCACGGGGCGGCCGACAGCTCAGCGCCGGTGGCGCGCTCCAAGAGATCGGGGGCCGTTAGGATGCGTCCGTGCCGGTGGACGTGAGTGCGGAGCCAGTCGAGCAGCGGATCGAAGCGACCGTCGGCAACCTGCTCGGACAGGCTCGGAAGGTCGTCCTGGATCGCCTCCATGAGCTGAGCGGCCGTGAGGGTGCCGAGCGTGTAGGTGGGGAAGTAGCCGAACGCACCCTGCGACCAGTGCACGTCCTGCAGCACCCCGTCCGCGTCCGACGACGGCGTCACGCCGAGATACGCGTCCATTGCCTCGTTCCAGCGCGCCGGCAGGTCGTTGACCGACACCGAGCCGTCGATGAGGCCGCGCCCCAGCTCGAAGCGGAGCATCACGTGCAGGTGGTAGGTCACCTCGTCGGCCTCCACCCGGATCAGGGACGGCGTCACCCGGTTGATCGCGCGGTAGAACGGCTCCAGGGCCGCGTCGCCGAGGGCGTCGGGGAAGGTGTCTTTCAGGCGGGGCAGGTAGTGGCGCCAGAACGGACGGCTGCGGCCGATGTGGTTCTCCCAGAGGCGCGCCTGCGACTCGTGGGTGCTGAGCGCCGTGCCGTCGCCGAGGGGCGTGCGGGCGAGCGACGGGGCGATGCCCTGCTCGTACAGGCCGTGTCCGGCCTCGTGGATCGTCGAGAAGAGGGCCGAGGCCACGTTCGCCTCGTCGTAGCGCGTGGTGAGGCGCACGTCGGTCGGCGAAAAGGCAGTGGTGAACGGGTGGGCCGAGACGTCCTGCCGCCCCCGGTCGAAGTCGTACCCGAAGTCCGCGGTCACCGAGCGTCCGAACGCCCGCTGGTCGGACTGCGGATAGGAGCCGCGGAGGAGGGAGTCGTCGATCGGCGGCGCGTCGCCGATGGCGTCGACGAAGGGGACGAGGTCCTCGCGCAGCGTGTCGAAGAGGGCGTTCACCTCGGCGGTGGTGCGGCCCGGTTCGTATTCGGTGAGCAGCGCGTCGTAGGGCTCGTCGTCGTACCCGATGGCCTCCGCTTTCTCCACCGACAGGTCCACGAGGCGCTCCAGGTGCGGGGCGAACCGCGAGAAGTCGTCGTTCTGCCGGGCCTGGGTCCACGCCTGCTGGGCCTGCGACCGGGCCTTCGACAGCTCGGCGACGAGCGACGACGGGATGCGCACGGCCCGTTCGTAGTCGCGGCGTGTCACACGGACGAGGGCCGCGTCCGGATCGAGCGGGTCGGCGTCGCCCACGGCGTCGGCCGCCCGGTCCAGCAGCTCCCCGGTCTCGTCGGCCACGAAGCGCTCGTGGGCGGTGGACTGGAGCGTGGAGAGCTGCTGTGCCCGAGCCTCTGCGCCGCCCTCGGGCATGTGCGTCTCCTGGTCCCACCGGAGCACCGCGGCGGCGGCCTTCAGGTCTTCGATGGGGGCGAGGTAGGTGCGAAGGGCTTCGATGGGAGTGGGCATGGACAAGAGTGGACGGTGGAAAAGAACCGACGAAGAAAAACGACACGGCGACAAATCAGGTGCCGCATCCCGCGAAAAGATGGGTCGAATTGGGCAAGACCCAGGGGCGCGCGCTCGCAGTGAGGCTTCCTGTGAAACAGTGCTGGGATAAAAAATATACCTGTCACAGTATTTGTTCATCGATTCTATACACCAAGCCGGTGGCCCTGCAATGTCGAGCGCTGCTTCCGAACGCCCCGAAATCGATTTCTGGAGCTCTTCTCCGATCAACTGGCCTGCGATTTGGGCCGTCAACGCACTGCTGGTCGCTGCCATCGGGCTGACGCTCTGGGTCGGCGCCTTCGGACAGGCCGCGAGTCTCGTCGGGATTGGCATCGGGTGTGGGTGCTTCGTCTGGGCACGGATTCGGGAGGAGCGAGGAGCCGAGGCGAACGGGTGGCGCTACGCAGGCATCGGGATCTTCGTCCTCACGGCCGGGGTGCAGGTGGGGGGGCTCCTTCTCTCGTGAGACGCGAGCAGCATGGAGGTTCCCTTCGTCAATCTGTCCCGAGCGCCCTTCGTCAAGGATCGATGACTCCGAGCACATCCCTCCGCGTTCCACCATGAGCTCTCGCACGTCGGACAACGATGCCCGGTCCCCTGAACGCTCCTTTGAGCATACGGAGGTCTACCGCCACGGGCCTCTCTACCGGTGGGGGGCGTACGGAACGGCCGGCATCGTTGCCCTCTCGGTCCTCGCGATTTCCGGAACGATGGTTATCAAGGGGCTGTCCGGGATGAATTGGGGAGCGTATGCAGGCGCAATTGCGGGGCTAGTTGGCGCTGCTGTGTCGGTCCCCTCTCTCCTTGCGGAATTGTCCCTGACGGAGGATCGGCTTCGGAAGGAGCGCCCCCTCCGAGCCGGTCGAGAGGTCTCCTTCGAGGAGGTGCGCCGCGTGTTTATTGGGGGCGTGAGCGTCGAGATCTACGTGGACGCCGACCACGAGCCGGCCCTCACCTTTCATCGACATGTTCAGGACAGCGACGATCTGATTGAGAAGCTGGTCGCCCGCCTGCCGGCGAGTGCCGAGATCGATCACCCCTCCGGAGAGCTGGACGGACGGCTTGAAATTGCCTAACGAAGACGAGACGGGTCCGGCCCCGTCGCTCCCATTCTGTCGCACGACGCGTCCGCACACGTTCGTCCACTTCGGCCGATGGGTCCGCTTTCCAACGATTCGTCCGCGTCTGCTCCGGCATCCACATCCGACACAGCGCTCGACCGCATCCGCGTGCGCCACCTCGCCCTCTGGGCCGTGTGCGCGCTGTTCGGGGCGGCGGGATTGCTGATCGCCTCTGGGCTTGAGGTGGGGCCCGACATTTCGGAAAGAATGCTCGGGATGGGGCTCATCGGGGGCACGACGGTCGGGTGGCTCGGCCAGGCCCTGTGGAGGCAGGGCCTGGACCTGTCCGCCCTCTTCGGCCCGCTTCCGTCGTCCCCGTCGGCGTGGGGGACTGTCCTCGTCGGCGTTCTGGCGCTCGACCTCTTCAACAGCGCCGAGTTTCACCTGCTCGTGCCGTGGCTGGAGCAGGTGGCCCCCCGGCTGGCCGACCGGTACGTGATGAACGCCGTGGAGACGCCCACGGGAACGAGAGAGTATCTTCGACTGATTGGGTCGGTTGTCATTGCGGCCCCATTCGTAGAGGAGGTCCTCTTTCGGGGCGTCGTGTATCAGCGTTGGGCGTACGCCTGGAACCGCCCGGCCCTCGCGCTGGGGGCCGCCGCGGTGCCGTTTGCGCTGCTGCACGGCCACGTCCTCGGCGCGTTTGTCTTTGCGGGGGTGACCACGCTTCTCTACGTGCACACCCGCAGCCTCTGGGCCCCCATCGCGATGCATGCGTTGGGGAACGCGAATGCCTTGTTTGGGGGCCTGCCGGTGGAGGCCGGCTTCGAACTCATCACGGGCGGGGCGGGCGATGGCGTCTTCGGGGGTGTCTCCCTGGTCGCCTCGGGCGTCCTTCTCGTCGGGCTCCTCGGGCGCTGCGGCGGGGCGCTCTACGAACCGCTCCCGTACGTCGAGCATGAGGATGAGCGACGAGCGGCACCGGCGGCGCCGTCCCGGAAGCCGTAGTGCACGCAAGACCGCCGTGGGTGTCCTCGGGTGTCTCCGTCGAGCATTGTTGCAGCGTCTGAGGGCGACCTGAAAAGCGAGCGGCCGCGAGATGACCCCACGTCTGACGCTGGGAACAGGTCGACACTGAGGCGAGAAAGAGGTGGGGGCGGGCGCCGCGTCGTGCTGGTCTACCGTCCGGCCGTTCGAGTTCTCCCCGGTCACGTGTGATCCGCCATGCCGCTCTGGTCCCTGCTTCGCCACCGCCTCCACGCCTTCGTGCGCGTTCCGTTCGTAGGGCGGCGGGGCCTCTCGCTCATCCTGGGCGGCTTCCTGGCTCTGTATCTGGGGGGCGGGCTCGTTCTGCTGGGAATCGTGTTCGACGATCTGGTGCGGGAGGCGGCGCCGGGCGCCGATCCGTTGCTCGTGGCGAGCCGGGGGCTGCTGCCGTTCGCCCTCGCCTACGCCGCGGTGCGTGTGTTTGTGGAGTCGGGGATCGGGGCGGAGTTGCGGCCCTACCTGCCGCTGCCCGTCCGCCGGTCCGGCCTTGTGGCTGTGCTGGCGGCACTGTCCCTCTTCAGCCTCTGGAACGCGGTGCCGCTGGCGTTTGTGGCGACGGTCTGCGTGGAGGCCGCGCTGGACGGGGCCCTGGGGCCTGCGCTCCGGTTTGGACTCGTGGGGGCGGGCGTGCTGGTGGCCGTGACCTACACAGTGCCGATGCTGCGGCGGGGCGTGTCGGCACGGCCCGTCCTCGCCGCCGTGGGCCTGTTTCTCTTGGTGGCGAGCGCCGGACTCGAATGGGTCAATGTGGCGGGCGGGGTTGCGTCGCTGCTCGACGTGTCGGGGTGGCTCTTCGGTGGGGCGGTGCAGGGACGGCTCCTGCCCGCCTCGGCCGCAGGGATCGGCCTCGTCGGCATCGTGGGCGGATACGCGCGCTGGCTCCGGCGGGCGATGGTCGTGGACCAGAACCGGCGCTCGGGGACGGCGAGACGAACGAGCGATGGGCTCGATTGGCTCGCGCGGCGCGGGCCCGTCTGGCGAGAAGCCGTTTTGGAGGCACGGCTCCTGCTCCGCAACGCCCAGACCCGCTGGACGTTCTTTACGGCGCTCTTCTTTGTTCTGGTCATTTCTGGATTTGCCGTCTTTCCGATCGAGGTGGCAGATTTGCGGGCGGCCCCGCCCCTAGAACTGATCAACATAACGCTCTTCCCGGGCCTGTTCGCAACGGGGGTGTTCGCGATTTACCACGGCCAGAACCTCTTCAGCTACGAAGGCACGGGCGTGGAGGCCTGCATGGCCCGCCCCGTCTCTGCCCGTCATCGCATGGGCGGAAAGTTGCTGTTTCTGGAGGGGGGAACCCTCTTTTGCTTCCTGATCCCGCTTCCGACCTTGCTTCTGTCGCAGAATCCGTTTCTGATCGTGCACACCACGTTTTTCCTGTACAACGCCGGGGTCGTGGTGCCCGCCATAATTGCCGGCGCCACCTTTAACCGCAAGGCCCTCGCGGTGGATGAGCAGACGTTCATGCAAACCAACTTCTCCGGCGGACGCGTGGCCGTTACGTTTCCGCTGTTCGTCGTTCCTTTCCTGTTTCTGTTCTCGTTCGACCGCCTGGTCCTCCAATTTGGTGGGGTGGCCGCACTCGGACTCCTTTCGCTGCTTGCACTGCCGGTCTGGCTGCGCGGCCTTACGCGGCTGTACAACTACAACCGCTACGCCATGCTGCGTGGCTTCCGGGCGTCGGGGGAGTGATGCGTGAGGCGTGCTGCGTGAGGTCGATTCTTCCGAGACGGAGATATTGAGTGAGGTTGCGTTCAATCCATCTGGGTAGGGAAACGTTGAAACAGTTCTGCACAAATCAATCAAAGCCTGATTCGCCGTACACCCAACAACCGCTCGTTCCTTCAGCGATGAAGCTCACCACCGACACCCTCACGAAGCGCTACGACGAGTTTGAGTTGTCCATCCCCGACCTGACGGTTGAGCGGGGCACGGCCCTCGGCCTCGTCGGCAACAACGGGGCGGGCAAGACCACCTTCCTCCGCCTCGTCCTCGACCTGATCCGGGCCGACGCGGGCACCGTGGAACTCGACGGCGACGACGTGGCCGACGCGTTCGACTGGAAGGAGCGCACCGGCTCCTACCTCGGCCCCTCGTTCCTGATCGACTTCCTGACGCCGGACGAGTACTGGCACTTCGTGGGCCAGACCTACGACCTGAGCGAGGCGACCGTGAACGAGCGACTGGCCGCGTTCGACGACTTCTACGTGGACGAGCCGATTGGGGAGACGACCAAGTACATCCGCGACCTCTCGACCGGCAACAAGAACAAGGCGGGCCTCGTCGCCGCGCTGCTGCCACAGCCGGACCTGCTCGTGTTCGACGAGCCGTTCGCCAGCCTCGACCCGCGGTCGCAAATCCAACTCAAGGAGCTGCTGCAGGCGCGCCGCGGGGACACGACGATGCTCGTCTCCAGCCACGACCTCGGGCACGTCACCGACGTGAGCGACCGGATTGCCATCCTGGAGGGCGGGGAGATCGTGCGCGACGAGCCGACCGATCCGGACACGCTGGAGGACCTGACGACCTACTTCGCGGAGGCGATTCGGCCGAAGGAGACCGAGGCCGCCGACGCGTAGGGCCGGAGCCTCTGATTCGTCCGTGCCGATAGGCCCACTCCCTCGATATGCGTGCACTTCGGATCCTCCTGCGGCACCGCGTGACGCGCTGGCTGCGCGACCCGACGTGGGGCACCGGCACGGTGGCCGGCCAAGTCGTGCTGGTCGGCCTCTTGTTGCTCCTGATGGCGCCCCTGGGGCTGGGCAGCTACGTGCTGAGCGACGTGCTGCGGGAGCTCTTCCCGGAGGCCGATGGGCAGGCGCTCATCAACGGGGGAATGCTCTACCTGATGCCTGCTCTGATGGCGAGCCGTTTCCTTCTGCAGTCGCCCCCGTCGGAGCAGGTGGCGTCCTACGCGGCGCTCCCGGTGTCGCGGAGGGGCCTGCTCAATGGGCAGGCGCTTCTGTCGCTGTTGTCGGTGCACACGGTGTTTGCCGTCGTGCTGGTGGTCCCCGTGTGGGCGGCAGAGGTCGTGACGGCGTGGTCGCCGGGCGCGGCGGGCGCGTGGCTCGCCACGGCGCTGCTGCTGACGGTGGTGCTCGCGAGCCACGGGGCCATCCTTCTTCATCTGTTACTGGGATGGCGGCCACGGGGCCTCGCGGGTGTGATCGCACTGGTTGTTGGGCTCTTCTCGGTGGACGCTACCCTGGGCCCCGATCTGTTCCGGGCCGCGTCTCGGGTCATCTTTGGCCGTCCGCTGGTGGGGCTCGCGTGTACTGCCTTCCTAGCGACTGGGCTGCATGTCGGACTCCTCCGTGCCCTGCAGACACGACTGGAGGTGGACCGGCGGACGATGCGTCGGCGGGACGGGCCCTCGTGGTGGGAGCAGGCGCTCTGCCGCTGGGCCGAACGGACGCTGCCGGCGGGGCGCCTCGTGGCGCTGGAGCTACGACAGATGCTCCGGACGCGAAGGATGCGGGGAATCGCCCTGATAGGGATCATCTGCGCGGTGCTGTTCTACGGAATTGGGGTTTCCGAGCTCGTGCTGAAAGGCGCGATCGGCTTCAATGGGATCCTGTACATCGCGTTTTTTGGAATTGGGTGGCCATCCTTTACCGTCGGAAGTGCAATCTACGGGATCTCGGCGGGGCACGTCGATGGCCTGTTCACCCGTCCACATTCGTTCTCGAAGGTCGTGACGTCCAAGCTGGCTCTGCTTTGGACGGGACTGCTTCCCGGAAGCCTGCTCCTGCCTGCGCTGGCGCCCTGGATTCGGCCCGACTACGCGGTGTTTCTTCTGGGCTGTACCCTGTACTGGTGGGGCGTGGGCACTCCCGCCATCGCATACGTCGGGCCCCGCTTCCGGACGCCGGTCGACACGTCTGCGTCAAGCGCTTCGATGGCCATGACTGAATCCTCAAGAGGGCTGATATTGCTTCCGATCCCCTTCGGCTTGTTGGTGGGAACGATTGCGGCGTACGCGACGGGCGGCTGGCTGCTTGTCGCGGCGGTACTGGGCGGCGCCGGACTCGCTGGGCTCGGCGTGGTTGCGTGGACGCTGCGCCCCTTCTCACGTCAGCTGAACCAACACCGGCACGCGATGCTGGAAGGCTTCCGCGAGAACGAGCCGATCTGAGACGAGAACAGAAACGAAGAGGTCCCTGCCGACGCGTCCCGCCATGGAGCTGATTCATCATGACGCTTCTTGACGTCCTCCGCCACCAGTGGCATCAACGGACTCGCTCGCCGACCTTCGGACGCAGCCTGATTGGGGGGCTGCTCCTCCTGCTGGCGGCCGCGTACTTTGGGTCCCTCTTTGTGGCGGTCGGCTGGTTTTTCCCGGAGATTGTAGCGGAGGTGGCACCGGGGCAAGATCCGCTGCGGTTGCTCAATGAGTTTCTGCTGTACGGCGCGGTGGGGCTCGTCCCGATGCGCTTCTTCCTGCAGCGGTCCGCCGGAACCGACGTGCGCCCGTATCTGCCTCTGCCCCTCCGCCGCGCACAGGTGGTGCGCATCCTGCAGGTGCTCTCGTCGCTCAGCCTGCTGAATCTGCTGCCGGTCGTCGTCCTCGCGTCGCTCTGGGGGCGCACGGTGCTGCCGGCCACCTCGGCGATGGGGGCGGCCTTTTGGGCCATCGGAGCGCTCCTGCTGGTGGCGACCACGCAGTTCCTGAACGGCCTCCTGCGGGCCGTGTGGGACCGACACGCCGGGCTCGTGCTCGGCGCGGCGGGGCTGGTCGCGGTCCTGGTGGTGGGCAGTAACTGGATGAGGACGGGTGTACTGCGGGCGGCCTCGGCGTGGCGCTTCGGGGGGCTGGCGGCGGGGCGGATCCTTCCGCTGATCGTACTTATCGCTGGAACGGCTGCCCTAGCCGGGGCGGCCCACCGGATGCTTCGGCGTCGGCTCTACAGCGTGTTGGGGGATGCGGACTCCCCCCGCACGCAGTCCACGGGGCTCCTCCAAGGGATAGGGCACGGACAGGGCCGCGTCGTGTCGCTGGCGCTGCTGGATCTGAAGCTCATCCTGCGCAACAAGCGGCCGCGGCAAATGCTCGGCGCTGGCCTCTTGGTCATCGGGCCGTTTCTCCTGATTTTGCTGCTCGGGGAGAAGATACCCCCGATGAATGAGGTGATCTTCGGCTTTCTGCTGAGCGGCTATCTGGGCCTCACCTACACGCAGTTCGGCTACGCCTGGCACGGGACTCATTTCGATGGATTCCTCGCCCGAGCGGTGGCGCCGCGATTGCTGGTGCAGGCGCAGTTTGTCACGTTCGTGGGACTGTGTATGGCCCCGCTGATGCTTATCGTGCCGGTCATTGCGGCCGTTCGTCCACAGCTGCTTGCGTCGCTCGGCAGTTTTTTTCTGTACAACGCCGGGGTCACTGCCCCTCTGCTCCTTGTCCTCGGAACGTGGAGCCGCACGGCCTTGAAGCTCGACCAGAGTACGTTCTTCAACTACCAGGGCACGTCCAGCTATCACTTCCTTATGGTGTTGCCAATCATGGGCCTGCCAATTGGGCTCGTGGTGGGGGTAGGACTGTCGTCAACGCTGCTCGTTGCCGCGGGGCTGGGCCTTCTTGGGCTCGTGACGGTACCGCTCTGGACCCGTGGCGTGGGCCGGCTGCTTTGGCGGCAGCGCCACGCCATGGCGATGGGCTTCCGAGATGAATAACCTCTTCTGCGATTCAATGGCCACCAACGACGCTCAATCTGACCGATGGGGGCCGCGGCGCACCACCCGCGCGCCGAATGCGGACCCTCGATTCGACGTGCCCGTCCGCGGCGTCGAGGTGGGGCCCGAAGCCCGCTGTGCGCACTACCACGGCCCGCGCGACCTCATCGCGATCCGCTTCCCGTGCTGCGACGCGTTCTACCCCTGCTTCGCATGCCACGAAGAAACGACGGACCACGAGTCACAGCGATGGCCCATAGATCGGTTTCATACACCAGCGGTCGTGTGCGGGATGTGTCAGGCAGTCCTCACCATTCAGCAGTACCTGGACGCCGAGCACACCTGCCCGTCCTGCGGGGCGGTGTTCAACCCCGGCTGCGCCCGGCACCACGACCGCTACTTTGAGGCCCGCTGAGGATTCCCCGCGGCAACTGCGTTGATTCGGACAGCAGGCCCACCCATCTCCAAGGATGTCGGACGGGGCCGCGGGGATTGAACGCAGGCCTTCTTCTGTCTCCGTTGCCGGTCATTGGCGGCGCGTCGGGAAGGAACCGATCCGATCCTAAACTCGTGAAAACGACTGTCAAGTTCACTTCTGGCTGTCAAAAAATATTTTGCCATGAACACTGCGAAGGTTGGGCGACGGGGACAACTGACGTTGCCGAAAGACATTCGGGAAGAGCTGGACATCGACGAAGGACAACGGGTTGCCTTCGTGAGGCGTGGCGGATCTATCTCATTGCTTCCGCTCAACGAGTCCCTTGCCAACCACTACGGGTCAATTGACGTGGAGGGCCCGCAGGATTTCGACGCCCTCCGCGCGGAGGCCCGTCGCCGGAAGGCGCAAGAGCGCGTTCAAGCGGACGTTTCATCCGAGACGGCTCAGTCCGATGCCCAATAACGCCGACTCCGCACTGGTCGACGCAAACATCTTCCTCCGGTATCTGACGGGAGACATTCCCGAGCAGGCCAGGAAAGCGCGGACGCTTCTGGAGCGGGCGGAGCGCGGGGAAGAGGCCCTCGTGACGACTGCCCTCACCATTGCGGAGATTGTCTGGGTCCTCGAATCGGTTTACGAACTTGATCGGCCGTCCATCCGAGCGAAAGTGGTGGCCATTCTTGGGCTTCCGGGGTTGACCGTCGAGGATCAGAATGTGCTGCTACAGGCCATCGTATGGTACGAAGAGAAGAACGTCGATTTCGCTGATTGCTACATCGCGGCCTGGATGGAGCACCACGGGCTTGAGGAGGTGTACACGTACGACACGGACTTCAATCGATTTGAGGGGCTTACCCCTCTGGAACCTGGATAGTCGAGTCCGGCATCCATCGGGGCCAGGTTGGACCCCGGCGTTCGCTACGACTGCATCGACCGCGGCAGCAGGCCGCGCTCCAGCCCCTCCAGCAGCGCCAGCGCGAGGATCGTGAGCACGGCGGCCGGCACCGTCCCCTCCAGGATAAGCCCCAGGTTGGCCCGCCGGATGCCGGTAAGAATGGGCTGCCCGTAGCCGCCCGCCCCGATGAGGGCCCCGAGCGTGGCCGCGCCGATGTTGATAATGACGGCGATCTTGATGCCGGCCAGGATGGACCGGCCCGCCAGCGGCAGCTCCACCCGCCACAGCTTCGCCGGGGCCGACAGCCCCAGCGCGTCGGCCGACTCCCGCAGGGGCCCCGAAATGCCCTTCAGGCCCGTGTACGTGGTCCACACGATCGGGAGGAGGCTGTAGAGGGTGAGGGCCGTCACGGCGGGCACGCGGCCCAGGCCGAGCGGGGGCACCATCATCGCCAGCAGGGCGAGCGCCGGGATCGTGTAGATGACGCCCACGACGATCAGGACGCCGGGGCCCAGGATCCGCCGCTTCGCGGCCACGACGCCCAGCGGGACGCCGAACAGGATCGCGAGGCCGAGCGAGAGGCCGACGAGCACGAGGTGGTCGGCCGTGTACCGGCGCAGGCGCTCCGCCCGCGTGTCGGTCTCGGCCGTGGCGTTGAGGCCGAGCGATTGATTCAGGAAGTCGGCCGCCACCGTCGCCTCGTCCGTCTGGTCGATGTTGGACCGGGCGTTGAGCCGCTGCATGGTGTCGGCCGGAATCCGGCCGGCGAGGCGCTTGAGGGCCGTGACGGCGGCGGGCGCCCGCGTCGCCAGGTCGCGCCGGTAGAGGAAGAGGGCCTCGTAGGCGGGGAAGTGGTCCCTGTTGTCCTCCAGAACGCGGAGATCGTACTGCTCAATCTTCGCGTCGGTCGAGTAGAGGTCGATCACGTCGATCTCCCCGTTGGCGAGGCCGCGGTAGGCGATGTCGTGGTCCAGCCCCCGGGCCGACTGCGGCAGGTCGTAGGCCCGCCGCAGGGAGGGCCAGCCGTCGGAGCGGTCCATGAACTCGTTCGTGAAGCCGAGCCGGAGGTCGGGGTGGTCTCGCAGGTCGGCGATCGTCTCGATGCCGAGCGCCGCGGCCTGGTCGGCCCGCATGCCGAGGGCGTAGGTGTTGTTGAAGCCGAGCGGCGCGGTCATGGCGATGCCGTAGCGGGCCAGCGTGTCGGCCAGGGCGCCGGGGGCCACGTCCACGTCGGCCAGCAGCTCCTGGCGAAGCGTCCCGGTGTACTCGGGGTACGCGTCGATGTCGCCCCGCCGGAGGGCCTCCCACAGAAAGCGCGAGCCGCCCAGCTCCTCGCGGTGCGTGGCGGTCAGCCCCTCGGCCCGAACCAGGTGCGTCCCCATCCACCCCAGAATGACGTTCTCGGTAAATTTCTTGGAGCCGAGGGCGAGGGTGGAGTCGGTCGCCTGTCCCTGGGCCGGGGCCGCGGTGAGGGACAGGGCGACGAAGACTGAGAGGAGGGCGCTGAAAATCGAGGCTCGGGCAATGGGACTCGCGCTTTGGGGCATGGGGGCGTGCATGGCTTATTCGCGACCCTCAGTCCGCAAATGCTCCAGCGGGGCGCGCTGGGCCTGGATGAAGTCCGTGACGAAGGGGGAGGCCGGGTCGTCGAGGAGGGTGGCCATGGCGCCGCGCTGTTCGATCTGGCCCTCACGGAGAAGGACGATCTGGTCGCCGAAGAACGCGGCCTCGCCGATGTCGTGGGTGACGAAGACGACCGTCTTGCCGAGCCGCCGGAAGATGTCGCGCAGGTCGTCCTGCAGGTCGGCCCGGATCATGGGGTCGAGGGCGCCGAGCGGCTCGTCGAGCAGGAGCACGTCGGGGTCGAGCATGAGGGCGCGCATGAGGCTCACGCGCTGGCGCTGGCCGCCGGAGAGCTCCGTGGGGTACTGCGCGAGGCGGTCCGGGTCGAGCTGGACGAGCCGGGTCAACTCCTCGATGCGGGCGTCGATGCGCTCCCGGGACCAGTCGAGGTGGCGGGCCATGAGGGCGGCGTTGGCCCGGCCCGTGAGGTGGGGGAAGAGGCCGCCCTCCTGGATCACGTACCCCATGCGGCGGCGGAGGGCCTGGGCGGTGGTCGGGGTGAGCCGGTCCCCCGCCACGGTGACCGTGCCGGCGTCCGGGGAGGTCAGCCCCATCACCAGGCGGAGCAGGGTTGACTTGCCGCTGCCGGACGGGCCGATGAGCAGGGTTGTGGCCTCGGACGCGGCGGTCAGGGTGATGTCCTGTACCGCGTAGGCGTCGCCGTAGCGCTTGGTAACGCCGTCGAGTTGAATCATCGAGCGTGGGACCCAGTGTCGAAACGCGTGTCGCTCTCTGGACCGTTAATCGACCGTGAAAGTAGGGGGCGGCCGGGATCTTCCATTACGGGCCGTTCGTGCCTATCCGTCGGGAAAAAGATGCCAGCGCGACGCCAACGTAGCTCAGCTGGTAGAGCAGTCCCCTCGTAAGGGACAGGTCACCGGTTCGAGTCCGGTCGTTGGCTCTTGATGTCTTCACCAGATTGCCGTTGAGGCCCCGTTCTACGTAGCGGGGCCTCTTCTATTTCGATGGGCGGGGCCCTCCCGGCGGCGGTCTACGAATGGGCGCGAACCCACTGATCGCCCGTGCTTGTGCAGCGCACGTGGCGCCCCGATGCGTGCACGAGGTCGTATCGGGCAAGGCGCCGCACGGCGTCCTGCACCGCCCGAGGGCCCGCGCCCACCGCCCGGGCGAGGTCGTACAGGTCGGCAGTGGCCTCGGACTGAACGGCCCGAAGCACGTCGGCCTCGGTGTCGGAGAGGTCGGGGGACGACATCGGGGACGGGTGGGGACAGTCCAACAGGGGCTACTCGTCCTGGTCGGCGAAGGAGGCCTCCGGGTCGGAGGAACTGCCGGGGCCGACGCCGGGCACATCCATGTCGCCCCGGATCCAGTCGAGCGCCTCCTCCTGGTCCGCCGCGTCGTAGGTTCGGATCGTCGACATCGGGAAGAGGGCCTCGGTCTTCTCCAGCCAGCGCTCCCAGGGGGCGTCGCTCACGATGGCCACCTTGTCTACGTCGCTCAGGTGGCGGATGTCGAACGCCAGGTCCTCCCAGCGTTCCTCCGGGGCCCAGTCGTCCACGTCCTCCATCACGAGCAGCACGCGGGTCGTGATGTGGGCCGCGAACTGGTCTTCGAGCGCCGAGGTGAACGCCTCGTAGTCGTCCTCCGTCAGCGTGTCGCTCAGTGTGATGCCGACGAGGTTGGGGTCGGGAAGGTCAAGAAAGTCGTGCATGGGCGGTCGGAGGCGTGAGTGATCAGTCGACGAGGGGTCGGGCCACTCGGGACCGACATAGCACATCGGGGTACGTCGGGCACGACGGACTGTTCAAGGACACTTGCAGAATCTCGGAATTTGTTCGGGGCGGGCGAGGCCGTGCCGACGGCAAAGAAGCCGGCGCCCTGTTCCTCCGCACCCGGTTCGTCGTCGGGAGCGCCCCTGTTGGGGGCCCGCGAACAGAAGACTCGCGAGAAAGAGCCGAAGAAGGGGAGACGGACGTGAGATTCGCATGGTTGTGTGTCCTGGTTCCCACTGCGCGTTCGTGTTGAGAGGAAAAACAACGGTGCGTCATCCTCGTCCGGATGAGCACGCGCGACACCGTACGCGCAGGCGGCGCGTCGATCCGGGGCGTTCGGTGAGCCGCACCACGGATCGACGAGTCGTCACCCGGTCGGTCGTGGTTCTACAGCCCTGACGGGGCGGCGGCCCTACCGGCGGGCGATGATCCAAATGGCGTGGACGAGGCCGGGGACGTTGCACCTACAGAGACGTTGCACCTACAGAGACGTTGCACCTACAGAGACGTTGTGCCTACAGAGACGTTGTGCCTACACAAGCCCGACCACGAGAACGGCGAGCAGGGCGCCCGGCACGAGCAGGCCCGTGGCGACGGTGGCGCCCACGACGAGGAGCAGAAAGCCCGGATTTGCGAATCGGAGCAGCGCGCCGTAGCGGACGAGCAGGGCCCGGTTTTCCAGAAGCACGCCGCGGAGGGCCCAGATGTGCGTTACGATCCCCCACAGGCGGCCGAACAGGCCCGACCCCGATGGGCCCGAGGC
The DNA here is from genome assembly GCF_947077775.1 of Salinibacter pepae. Taxonomy (NCBI): domain Bacteria; kingdom Pseudomonadati; phylum Rhodothermota; class Rhodothermia; order Rhodothermales; family Salinibacteraceae; genus Salinibacter; species Salinibacter pepae. Next base: position 1,458,770 of record NZ_CAMTTE010000001.1, on the reverse strand, counting down.
CACTGCCTCGGCGGCGTGGGCGGACTGCTCGACGGTGCGGGCCGTCCGGTTGGCCAGCCGGTCCGGGAGGGCCCGCAGGTCGCGGAGGCCCAGGTAGAAAAGAGCAAGGACGGCCGACGGGCCCAAGAGCAACACGAATGTGCCCCCGGCCCCCACGAGGGACGCCAAGCGGCTGCCCACAGGCCACCAGAGGAGGCCCCACAGCAGCAGCCCGGCCCCGGCCGAGGTGCCCGCCAAGGCGCCGGCGGCCGTGGTGAGCCGGGCGGCCAGCGACGCGGCGGCACGGGCCGCCTGCATGAGCCGCCCTTCGTTGCTGGTGTCGGACGGAGACGAGGCCGGCATGCGGGTATCGGGAGAATCCCTGATGGCGTGAATGTGGATGGACCAGTGCAGCCCCCTCATGCCCTCCCAATGGTTGCTCGTGACCCCAACCCAGGCCCGCGCGGCCGCACTGGACGATGAGATCTGCGAACGCAGGCGCCGGAGACGCCCCAGCGGCCGTGGCGACGCAGCGAGACGGGCTCGAAGCGCCGGAAGGAATTCACCCCCCGAGCACGCGACCGGGGTTACCGGTACAGTGGCGCCGACATAAAGGTGAACCCGAGGGTGGCCCACGTGCTCCGTCCGTCGACCGACCCGCCACGCGTGACCGACACGTCCATTTCGATGCGGTCTGGCAGGAGCACGGTGCGCAGCACGGCCTGCAGTGAGGGATCCGAGCGTCCCTCCCCGTACACCTCCCCAATGAGGGTGGCCCGATCGAGGGGAGACCAGTCGAGCCGGGCCCCCCAGGTGAGCTCGTGGGGCCCATTCTCTTCGTTCACCCACCCGACGTTCTGGTAGGCGGTGAGGCCGGCCCCGAGGTCCTGACTAACGACGCCGTACCCGTAGACACTGGCCGGTCGGTCCCGAGGCACGCCGAGCTGGCGGACGCCCACCCCGCCGACGGCCGCCACCCCAATCCGGTGCGCCGACCCTGGGCGAAGAAGCAGTTTTCCCTCCGCGCTGTACTCGACGGTCCGCCGGTCCTCGATCCCGGTCGCGAAAAACGCGGCGCCCGCGGCCAGCTCCAGGGCTGGATGCACCCGTAGGGCCGGGGCCATCCAGGACTCCTCCACGCTGTGCCACGCCTCCAACTGGGCCGCGCCGCGAGGAACGCTCGTCGGGTCGTCGACCAGCACCTGCTGGGCATGAAGCGGGGTCGAGAAGAGTCCCAGGCCGAAACCTCCGAGGAGAAGCAAAAGGCAGATGGGGCGCGGAAGCATGGCTGGGCGGGGCATTCGGAGCGGTGTGCCGTTCACTCGCGACGAAAAACATCGTGGGTCGTTCAGTTCCTCACCGTCTCCCTCGGCGGCATGGCATCGGGAGACGATGCGAAACATCCCCGACTTTTAATCTTATCGTATATCGACGATGAACGATCAAAATGCGTGCTCCCCCATGCCCGCGACCGCCGACGCCGCCTTCACGGACACGGATCGTCGCCTTGCCCAGGCCTTCAAAGCCCTGGGGCACCCGGCCCGTATCGCCATCGTCCGGCTGCTGGCCGAGCGCGACGAGTGCGTCTGCGGCGAAATCGTGGACGACCTGCCGCTCGCCCAGTCGACCGTTTCCCAGCACCTGAAGGCGCTGAAGGAGGTCGGGCTGATTCAGGGGACCATCGAGGGACGGCGGACCTGCTACTGCCTCAACCCGGAGGCGATGCGGGCCCTCAGCGAAGACACGGGTGACTTCTTCGACGCCCTGTCGCTCTCGCAGACCCCTCAACATTGTTGCTAGTGGCCATGACCCGCCCTCACGCTTCCGCCGATGACCTTAAATCGACCGTCCGGGCCAAATACGCGGCCCTTGCGACCGCCGACGACTCCTGTTGCGGACCGTCCGGCTCTGGGGAGGCGGGCCTGGACGTCGACATGAGCGAGGACTACGCCGACGCGATTGCCACGGACGCCGATCTGGACCTCGGCTGCGGGCGCCCCACCGATCATGCGGGTTTGCAGCCGGGCGAGCGTGTGCTCGACCTCGGCTCGGGGGCGGGCATGGACGCCTTCGTGGCGCGTCGCACTGTGGGGCCCGACGGCCACGTCCACGGCGTCGACTTCACCGAAGAGATGGTTGAAAAAGCCCGGGCCAACGCCAACACACTGGACTACGGCAACGTGACCTTCGAGCAGGGGGACATCAAGGCCCTGCCGGTCGAGGGCGGCGCGTTCGATGTCGTTCTGAGCAACTGCGTGCTCAACCTCGTGCCGGACAAGGAGGCCGCGTTCGCCCAGATGCACCGGGCGCTGCGGCCCGGCGGCCGGTTTTCGGTGTCCGATGTCGTGCACGCGGGGGCCCTGCCCGACGGGCTGCGTGAGGCCGCCGAGCTGTACGTGGGCTGCGTGGCCGGGGCGATGGAACGGAACATGTACCGGGGCCGGCTTCGAGAGGCGGGGTTCTCCGACGTGCGCATCGCCACCGAAAAGCCCATCTCGCTGCCAGACGCGCTGCTGGCCGAGCACCTAGACGCCGCCGAACTCGACCGCTTCCGGGCGGGCGACGCCGCCCTGCAGAGCGTCACGGTGGTTGGCCGCCGCCCGGACGCCACGGCGTAGCACGGCCCGTTTTGTCCGATCTGCCTGTTCCGAACCGCCTCGACTTGATGCCCGACCCGACGACCGCTCCCGACGCGACGGACGCTTCCCCCGATCCGTCCGCCAACGGCCACAGCGAGACGGATCCCCCAAACACGTTGGACGCCACCGCCGAGAAGGCGCAGGAGGGGCTCGGGGTGTTCGAACGCTACCTGAGCCTGTGGGTGGCCCTGTGCATTGCCGCCGGCGTGGCGATTGGCCAACTGATCCCGGCCGTGCCCAACGTGCTCGGGGAGATGGAGGTGGCACAGGTCAACCTGCCGATCGCCGTCCTCATCTGGGCGATGATCTACCCGATGATGGTGCAGGTCGACTTCAAAAGCATCCTCGGCGTGCGGCGCCACCCGAAGGGCATCACGGTGACCCTGGTGGTGAACTGGCTCGTCAAGCCGTTTACCATGTTCGGCTTCGCGTGGCTCTTTCTGAAGGGCCTCTTCGGCCCGTTCATCGAGCCGGGACTGGCCAGCGAGTACGTGGCCGGGGCGATCCTGCTGGGGGCGGCCCCCTGCACGGCGATGGTGTTTGTGTGGAGCTACCTGACGGACGGGGATGCGGCCTACACGCTCGTGCAGGTGTCGATCAACGACCTCATCATGCTGGTGGCCTTCGCGCCGATCGTCGCGTTCTTGCTGGGGCTCTCGGACGTCATCGTGCCGTGGGACACGCTGCTGCTGTCGGTGGGCCTCTACATCGTAATTCCGCTGGCGGCGGGCGCCCTGTCCCGCACCTGGATCATCCGGGCGAAGGGAGAGGAGTGGTTCGACGATGTCTTCCTGGAGCGGCTCGGGCCGGTGACGATGGTGGGCCTGCTGCTCACGCTCGTGCTCCTGTTCTCCTTCCAGGGCGAGGTGATTCTCCAGAACCCGCTCCACATCGCCCTGATTGCGGTGCCGCTCGTCGTGCAGACCTTCTTCGTGTTTGCCATCGCCTATGGCTGGGCCTACGGCTGGCGGGTGCCGCACGACGTGGCCGCCCCGGCCGCGATGATTGGGGCCAGCAACTTCTTCGAACTGGCCGTGGCGGCGGCCATCGCGATGTTCGGCGTTGCCTCCGGCGCGGCGCTCGCTACGGTGGTGGGCGTGCTGGTGGAGGTGCCGGTCATGCTGGCCCTCGTCCGGATCGCCAACGCGACACGGTCGCAGTTTGAGCGGCGGACGGCTGCGGCATAGTCCGGTCTCGCTGAATCAAAGGGCCTTCTTTATTCGACGTATTCACCATCACCAGCATTTTGGGATGCCCCTTTTGGATTGATGCAAAAGGGGCTGAAAAGATCAAGGCTATGAAGAAAATGCCTGACATCTGCCTCGGCTTCGCTGAAATTCTTCAAACTTGCTCACTCCGTTCGCTCGGACACTGAAGAATTTACGGACGCTTCGCCTCTGCAGATCTCCGAGCGGCATTTTCTCCAAGGCCGGCGGGCTCTCACACAGCTTACAGTTCAGATTAAGAGGTGCCTGAAATCAAATCCCAGTTAGAGCTATCGATTGACGAGGAGGCGGCGACCTACGCTCGCGAGCAGGGCGGGGTGCTCATGATCCGCCCGAGCCCGCGCCACGGGTGCTGTGGGGGGCGCGTCGACCTGGCGACTGTCGGTACGGAGCCGCCGGCCGACCCCGAGGCCTATCTGGAGACGGAGCAGCAGGGCCTCACGGTGTACGTGCACACAAGCTTCGTGTCGTTGAGTGACACGCCGCTGCACGTGGGCCTCGACCGGCTCTGGCTGTGGTCGTCGCTCTACGTCGAGGGTGCCGCGTCGCAGATGTAGTTCGGTCTCAACCCGGATGCCTCCATGAACACCGTTCTCTTTGTCTGTACCCATAACTCCTCTCGTTCCCAGATGGCCGAGGGGCTGCTCCGGGACCGCCACGGCGACCGCTGCGAGGTCCATAGCGCGGGCACGAATCCCGGCGGCGTGAATCCGTTCGCCGTCGCGGTGATGAAGGAGATCGGCATCGACATTACCGATCACACCTCCGACTCCGTCGACGCCTACGCCGACACATCGCTCGACATCGTGGTCACCGTCTGCGACGACGCGGCGGAGCACTGCCCGTACATCCCCGCGGAGAAGGACAACCTGCACCGCGGCTTCGAGGACCCCTCCGCGGTCGAGGGGGATGACGACAGGAAGCGGGCGGCCTTCCGGCGCATCCGCGATGAACTGGCGGGCTGGATCGACGTGACGTTCGGGCCGAATGGCTCTCTGGCGTCGGAATAGCCTTGCAACAGACCAATGACGATTCAACCAGCCGCGCCTGACGACCTCGATGCCATCCGGGACCTGCTCCGGCGGGCCGACCTGCCGCACGAGGACCTTGGGCCCGCCCACCTGACCCACTTTCTCGCGGCCCGCGACGGGGCGGACATGGTGGGCACCGTGGGGGTGGAGCACTGCGGCACCGCGGCCCTGCTGCGCTCGCTGGCCGTGGCGCCGGAATGCCGGAATGCGGGCCTCGGCGCGCGCCTCATAGACGCAATCGAGCAACACGCTCAGAATGAGGGTGTCCACGCGCTCTACCTGCTCACCACGACGGCCGCAGACTACTTTCGCCGTCGGGGATACGAGACGATGGATCGAGATGGGCTCCCCGAGGCCATTCAGCAGACCGAAGAGGCCGCTCGGCTCTGCCCGGCGAGCGCCACCTGCCTGCAGAAGAGACTCGCGGCGGCCGGCCCCTGAATAGAAACTGTCAAGAACAATGCGGCAGGCTGGCGCTCCCACCGGGGAAACTTGCCGGGCGGACGCCGCTTTCTCCGCGTGTCTGGTAATGGCAATGGAATTTGCCGATAACTGCTCCCGCGCAGCGCCGCACGTCCGAAGCTGGTGACTCCTACCATCTCTCATTCCACGTAGGAGCTCCGTTTTTGACCCCCTGAACACCGTATGATGAAGCTGCTCTGGATCGCCTTTGGCGGAAGCCTCGGTGCCCTGTCTCGGCACGGCCTCTCCGTCCTCGCGCACCGTCTTCTGCCGTCGAATTTTCCGTGGGGCACGCTCGCGGCCAACCTCTCGGGCTGTTTCCTCATCGGGGGGCTGTGGGTCCTCGCCGCTGAGTATTCGTTCTCGCAGGAGGCCCGGCTGTTTGTCTTTACTGGAGGAATCGGGTCGCTGACGACGTTTTCGACCTACGGCCTGGAGAGTCTGATGCTGCTCCGGGAGGGACGAATCGTGGCGGGACTGGGCAATGTGCTGCTCAGCACTGTGCTCGGCCTCGTCCTGGTTGCGATTGGCGCTGGATGTGCCCTTCTTCTGCTGGGGGAACCCGTTGCTGCGTTCGATACATAGGCTCACTGGAAGCAGTGGCCAGAGCACTGGAATTGACTGCGCGGGGCTCCGTCGTACCTGTTTCTTTGTCCGATCTGCGTCATGGTAACGTCCCAGTCCCGTGCGTCGTCGAAGGCTGCGTGGTGGACGCTCCCCCTCGTCCGCCTCATGGTCGGGGCCGTCTTCCTGTCGGAAGGACTCCAGAAGTTTCTGTATCCGACCCTGCGCGGCCCCGGTCGGTTTGCCGACATGGGGGGGCCGGTGCCGGAGGGGGGCGCAGGCCTCGTGGGCGGGACGGAGGTTGTCTGTGGACTGCTCATTCTGATCGGCTTCTACACGCGGCTTGCCGCGGCGGGGACGGCCACGATCATGACGGTGGCGATCATCACGACGAAAATTCCGATCTGGCTGGGCACGGGCTTTGGGCCGTTCGAGGTGCGGACGCTGGGGGAGTACGGTTTCTGGAGCATGGCGCACGCGATGCGGACCGACTGGGCGATGCTGCTCGGCTCGCTCGTGCTGGCGATCGCCGGCGCCGGGCCGTGGGCGGCCGATTCGACGTAGACGACACGGCGTCGCCGCTCGGCGTTCTTCTCGCTGATTTCGATCCGAAATGCCGGAGGCCCCGCCCCTTGCCACGGAGCACCTGACCCGCGTCGTCGACGGCGAGACCCTGGTGGCGGACGTGTCGATCGAGGTGCGGGCGGAGGAGGTGTTCGTCGTCTTCGGGCGGTCCGGCTCCGGCAAGACCTCGCTCCTGCGGCTGCTGAACCGCCTCGATGAGCCGACCGGCGGCACCGTGTACCTCGACGGCACCGACTACCGCACGATCGCCCCGCGCACGCTGCGGCGGCGCGTCGGGTGGGTGCCACAGGATCCGACGCTGATTGACGGCACGGTGGCGGAGAACGTGGCGTGGGGCCCCACGCTGCGGGACGAGCCGGTCGACACGGCGCGCCTCCGTGCGCTGCTCGATCGGCTGGGCCTGTCGGGGTTTGCGGAGCGGGACGCCGACCGGCTGTCGGGCGGGGAGGCCCAGCGCGTGGCCATCGCCCGCACCTTGTTCAACGACCCCGACGTGGTGCTGCTCGACGAGCCAGCCTCCAGCCTCGACGCCGCGGCGGCCGACCGCGTCGAATCGCTCCTGGCGGACGTGATGGCGGCGTACGCCCTCACCGCCGTGCTCGTCACCCACGACGCCGACCGGGCCCGCCGGCTGGGGCACCGCGGGGTGCGCCTGCGTGATGGTGGGGGAGTGGCAACGGGTTCCCTCGACGCTTTGCTTTCTGTATAAGATGCGTTTTTAACGCTCGGGCGGCCAACGTTGAACGTTTGGGCGTGTCGCATGAAACCACACGTCAATGTCTCAGGACCTCCTCAACCACATCCAGGACCCCATCGTCTGGACCGGACTCACCCAGGTGGGGGCGGCGGCCGTGCTGGCGGTCCTCGTGGTGCTGCTGTCCCGCCGGCGCGGCCTGGGGCTGGAGGCGGAGCTGAGCATCGCGTTCGCCCGCGGCTTCGTGCAGATCGTGGCCGTCGGCCTCGTCATTGGGGGGCTGCTGACGGTGCCCGTCGCCTGGAGCGCGCTCATCCTGCTGGGGATGGTGGGCGGGGCCACCTGGATTTCGCGGCAGCGGGGGACGGGGCTGCCGGGCGTCACGCAGGTCTCGTTTCTGGCCATCACGGTGGGGGCGGGCCTGGTGATCGTGACGATGACGGCGGCCGGTGCCATCGAGCCCACGGTGCGCAGCCTCGTGCCGGTGGGCAGCCTCGTCATCGCCAACGCGATGAAGATCAACGGCCTGGCCCTCAACCGCCTCAAGGACGAGCTCCGCGACAAGCGGGCCGAGATTGAGGTGGGGCTCGCGCTCGGGGGGCCGCCCGCGGCCGTGCTGGCCCGGCACCTGCGGACCGGCGTGCGGGCGTCGCTCATCCCCGTGGTCGACTCGCTGAAGAGCCTGGGGTGGGTGTGGATTCCCGGCGTCATGGCCGGAATGATCCTGGGGGGCGAGAATCCCGTCTACGCCGCGCTCTACCAGTTCGTCATCATGGCCATGATCTTCGCCGCGGGCGGCCTCACGAGCATGCTCACGAGCCTCCTGATGGGCCGCCGCGTGATGACGGCAGCCGAGCAGCTGCGGCGGATTGGGGACGACGGGGACTAGAGAAATCATCCTTTGGTAATGCGTCGCCGTCGGCGGGGCAGGGATCTTTGGGCTCTCCGTTGGTTTTCGTATTGTGCCTTCTCGTTTTCCCACCCAAGCCCCCCGCTTCCGTCGTGAGTGACACGTACCACGATCGCCTCGCCGCTGCGTCCGACGACGCGCCCTCCCGCCGCGACTTTTTGAAGACCGGGGCCCTCGGCGCCCTTGCCCTCGGCACCGGCGGCATGGCCGGCACGGCCCGCGGGCAGGCCCGCACCGACGTCTCGAACGTTGAGGCCCCGGGCGACGCCAAGAACGTCATCTTTCTGGTTAGCGACGGCATGAGTGCCGGCACGCTTACGATGGCGGACCTGCACCTCCGGCGGCACGAGGGGCGGCGGTCGAATTGGCTCCGTCTCTACGAGGAGGGCCGCGTGCGGCACGGCCTGATGGACATGGCCGCCGCCAACTCGGTCGTCACCGGTTCCGCGGCGGGGGCCTCCTCTTGGGGCTCGGGCCACCGCGTGTTCAACGAGACGCTCAACATGAGCCAGGACGGGGAGAAGTACCGGACGATCCTCGAGATCTTCCGCGACGCGGGGCGGGGCACGGGCCTCGTCACCACCACCCGCATTACCCACGCCACCCCGGCGGGCTTCGGGATCAACATGCCCGAGCGGTGGAGCGAGGACAAGATTGCGGCGCAGTACCTGGAGCGCGAGTACGATGTGCTCATGGGGGGCGGCGCCCGCCACTTCGATCCCGACCACCGCGGCGACGGGACGGACCTGCACCAGCACTTCGCGGACAAGGGCTACACGGTCGCCCGGTCGAAACAGGACCTGAGCTACTGGGGCCATGACGGGGCGTTCTTGGGCACGTTCTACGACACCCACCTCCCCTACGTCCTCGATCACCAGAACATCCCGTCGCACCAGCAGCAGGTGCCGCGCCTTCCCGAAATGACCGACGCAGCCCTCCAGCGCCTCGACCGGAACGACGACGGGTTCCTCCTTCAGATTGAAGGGGGACGCGTGGACCACGCGGCCCACGAGGACGACACGGGCGGCCTCATCTACGACCAGATCGAGTTCGACCGTGCCATCGGGCGCGTGCTCGAGTTCGTCGAGGGGCGCGACGACACGCTCGTCATCATCACCACCGACCACGGCAACGCCAACCCCGGCATCAACGCCGCCGGCGACCGCTACAACCAGTCGAACCCGATGTTCGACCGGGTCGCGGGCTTCCAGTACACCAACAGCTGGGTCCTCTCGGAGCTCGACGCGAACAGCACCTACCGACAAATACAGGACCGCGTGGAGGAGGCGTGGCAGTTTCCCATCCGCCGCGACGAGGCGGAGCTCCTCCAGGACGCGCTGCGGGGCGAGTACCAGGCGGCCTACCGCGAAAAGAGCGCCCCCGACCTGCTGCTCGGGGCCATCCAGGCCAATTACACGTCCGTCAACTGGCTGGGGGGCGACCACACGTCCGACTACGTGCAGCTGGCCGCCCTGGGCCCGGGCAGCGAAGTGATTGGCTCGTTTACCCGCAACACGGACCTCTTCGACCTGATGGTCGAGTCTGCCGGGGTGCGGGAGTACGCGAGCGGCTGACCGCGGGGCGGTGGGGAAAGAAGGCGACTCCGTGAATACGGAGCACGGGCGTTTCCCTCAGGGAACTGCGAGTGGACTGGCAGGTGTAGCCTTCACATCAAATACGCGTCATCACACAGTGTGACTCTGCCGAGACGGAATTCCCCTCGCTGCCGGGTCGTCACCCAGAGGTGAGGCATTCCAAACATAGATTAGGTATACCTACATGGAAAAGGGTAAGCTTAAGTTTTTCGATACCTCCCGCGGATTCGGCTTCATCGAGCCCCTCGACGGGAGCGAGGACGTTTTCCTCCACGCAAACAACATTTCGGGCATGACCTCCGGCGAAGACCTCCGAGAGGGTCAGACCATTGAGTACGAGACGGAGCAGACGGAGAAGGGCCTCAGCGCCCTCAACGCTGCCCCGGCCGACGAGACCAGTGGTGCGCTGTAACGGCGCCCGAAGCGTCTCGACGGCTTGAGACGCACTGCCATTTGGTAGCAGACGTAGAGGCTCGCTCCGACCTGGAGCGGGCCTTTGCTGTTTGGGGGAACGTTGGCGCCGACGAGATCCGTTCCGTGGCGTGCATGTGTTGTCTGCCCATCGGTCCCCGCCGCCCCCATGACGCCCGTCCGTATCCGCCCACCTGTCGCTCTTTTGTGCATTCTCCTGGTGGGCGGCGTCGGGCTGGAAACGGCCCGGTCCCAGCACACGACGGTTCTCCGCGGGGGACAGCTGTTCGACGCCACGGACACGACCCTCACGGACAATCCGGGCATTGTCGTGCGGGCCGGCAAAATCGTGGACCGGGGCGCGACGTCCCTCGACACGACCGGGGCGCGGCTCGTGCGGCTCGGGCCCGACCACGTCATCCTGCCGGGGCTCGTCGACCTGCACGCGCACTACGCGGTCGACTTCTTTGGGGCGGGGCGCGTGGAGGAGACGGAGGGCTACCCGCTGCTGTACCTCGCCAACGGCGCCACCACCACGTTTACCGCGGGGGAGATGCAGCCGGAAAAGATGCGCCGCGTCCGGCGGGCCATTGAGCGCGGCGACCGGATCGGGCCGCGCATACTCACGTCCGGCCCCTACTTTGGCAAGGCGCGGCCCGGCTGGGACACGACCCGTACGCCCGCCAGCATTCGCCGGGAGGTGGACCGGTGGGCGGCCCGCGGGGTGGAGCACTTCAAGGCGAAGCGGATGCGGGCAGCGCTCCTCCGTGCCCTCATCGATCAGGCGCACCGGCACGGCGCCACCGTGACGGGCCACCTTGGCTCCGGCTATGGGCAGAGCGTCAACCCGCGCACCGCCATCGACATGGGCATCGACCGCGTCGAACACTTCCTGGGCGGCGCCCAGCTGCCCGACACCGCCGGGGCCTACGACGCGCTGCCCACCGCCACGCCCAACGCCCCGGCCTTCGACCGAATCGCGCAGCACTTCCGGGAGCACAACGTCTACTTCGACGCCACCATCTCGGCGTACGGCTACTACGGCACGCGCGAGTCCGACGTCTACGCCGACTGGCCGGACGCCCAGCAGTATTTCACGCCGTACCTGCGGGCCGCGCTCGCGGAAGAGGAGTACCAGGCGCCCGTCCCGCGCTTCCAGCGGATCTTTGAGCTGAAGCTCGACCGCATCAAGGCCTTCTACGAGGCCGGGGGCGGCGACCTCATCACGCTGGGCACCGACCACCCGAGCTGGGGCGAGTACCTGGCGCCCTTCGGCGTGCACCGAGAGCTGCAGGCCTTCGTGCGGGCGGGCATCCCGGAGGCCGCGGCGCTCCGCATCGCCACGATCAACGGGGCGCGGGCCGTCGGGAGGGGCGACCGGCTCGGCACCCTGGCGGTGGGCAAGTGGGCGGACCTGTTCGTCGTGCGCGGGAACCCGCTGGCGGACATCCGAAATACCCGCAACGTCGAGTGGGTGATGGTGCGCGGCGACCTGCACCGGGCGGCGGCCCTTCGGAAGGCGGCCCGCGGCACGGTGGGGCCGGACGATGCAGCGGCGGCGGAGGCCTTCAAGCCGGATCGGGGGCCGTAGGTAGGGGGCATGCGGTTGGGCATGGTTCAGCGACCGTCCTACTTGGCATCCGGGGACGCTTGCATCTCCATCGACGACAGGGTTTGACGGATTGTGCGGGGGCCTTGGCCCGTGGTCACCTCCGTCGCCCACTTGACGTAGTAACGGGGCGCCGTCTTGCGGAGGTGGACGGTGCCGGTGATGTATCCGCCGCCGACGTTCAGGTCGACTACGTAGGTCTCGAACGTGCCGGCGGGCGTCTCGACCGTCTCCGTGCCGGTCACCTCGAATTCGGCCCGCTTCACCGACTGGTCCTGCGGAGAGAAGACTCGGAGCGCCGCCCGGAAGCCGGGCTCCAGCGGCATCGCGCCGAGGGCAACGACGTCGTGAACGCCTCCCGCAAGGGTTGGGCTGTCCAGGTCCTTGCGGATCGGTTTCGACTGGCCCCGGCGCTTCATGGTGCCGGAGGCCTCCATCCCGCCCGCCGTGGAAGGGCCGGTGTAGGCGAGGTCCATCACGACCCGACCGCGGAGGTGCCGCGAGATGGGAAGCAGTGAGGAGCGATCTACGATTAGGGAGTCGGTACGGAGGCCCCCAGGGGTCTCAATCTCGTTTACGAGCGTCCAGGTGTCGGCCCCGCCGGTAGAGGTCGGGGTGAAGGTCTGCGTCGAGGAGAGAGCCCGGGACCGGCCGTCTATTTTCATCGTGGCGTCGTAGGAGAGCGTGGCGGGCGCCAGCTTCGTGCCGTCGATTTTCTCAAATCCGCCCGTGTCGCCCGACGGTCCGTCCGGCCCCTGGGCCGCCGCCGGGACGGTCGCCGCCGCGGAAAGGACGGCCGCGAAGAAAAGCGCAAGAACACATCGGAGGAGCAGTCGGCTCATGGCGAGGTGGGAAGAAGAGGAGAGTGCGTGAAGGGTGTTTGCTCGGCCTCCGGTGCAGAAACCGGTGAGGGAGGACATGCCAGGGGCATCACGGGCGTGCCCGGCACGTGCCACGTCCGTGTCAAGGCAAGCCCTCGGGGCCCTAAACGGCCGGTCTACAGGGACGAGTTCGATTCCTGTCCGCTGGTGTCTTCTGAGTCGGCGCCTTCCGAAGGGGCGTTTTCCGAGCCGGGATCCTGAGCCAGGACCTCCGAGATCGCCCGGGCCATTTTCTTCCCGCTCCCGACCCCGCGGTGTACGCGCAGAATTTGCCCGTCGGGCCCGACCAAAATGGTTGCCGGGAGTCCCCGGATGTCGAACCGGTCCCGCAGCTTCTTCTGCAGGTCGCTTCCCTTCGGCACGAAGGCGTGGTCCCAGGGCATCTCCCACTTGTGGGCCCGAAATTGCTTTACGGCCTTTCGGGTGTCCCGCAATGCAACGCTGAGGATGGTGAAGTCCTCTCCGCCGTGCGTCCGATAGGCCTCGTGAAGGTGTGGCATCGCCCGGATGCAAGGCCCGCACCACGTGCCCCAGATATCGATCAGGACGGTCTGGCCTTCGAAATCGCGCTTCGTATAGGGGGCCGTCGGGGCTGAGAGGGCCGGAATCTCGAAGTCCGGGAGCGGCTTTCCGGCCTGGATCTGACTGTCAGGATCAAAAAGGCGCCGGGCCTTCGTGGCGTAGTGGGCGTCCTCGTGGCCGTCGGTGAGGCGCCTGTAGAACTGGTCTTGTGTCTCTCCCCGCTCGGCGGCGGCGGCGACCTGAAGCCCCCCGAAGAGAAACTCCGCCCGCACCGCCGGATCGGGGTGTCGGGTTCCCGCCTCGCGGAGAAACATCAGCACCGAGTCGGACCAGGCGCGGGGATAGGCCACGCGGCCAATCTGAAAGGCGGCCCTGGCCGCCGCGAAGCGTTTGGTGGAGTCCTGGAGCCGCGTCCAGTGGCGAGAGGTCGGGCCGAGCTTCGCCCGCAGAAGCCGCCGCGCCTGCGCCGCGTCGTCGGGGGCAAGCACGGTCCCGGCCACCCGAACTGTATCCTGTGACTGGACGGGAGCCGGGCGGGCCCCTCCCGCCAGAAGCGCCAGGCCGACCGCCAGAAGCAGGACGGGATGCATCGTGGAGACGCGAGCACTTGTGCCGGGCCCATCTGCACCCGAACCGAAAGAACGCATGACTGAACCGGTCGACACGTTCGAGAGAATCCGCACCTCAGAGGAGCTCACTACGCAGGTGCTTTCCGGAGGGCTTTCGCCGGAGCATTTCCCATTGGGGCACCGATTCAGATCGGCTGGTCGGCCTACGGGTTCGGGGCCCGAGACCAACCGGGCCCCCAGCGCGATGGGCCGTCGGGATGACGCGCCGAGTCGATACACGGGGCCCTGCTCTGCGCGGAGCGTCTCCGCGATCGCCGTTCATGCCCGGTCCCAGAGCGTCCGCATTCGCCGGCTTGAGTCGGGCAAGGCCCGGGTTGCCGTCCGCCGGCGGCCCAGGGGGAGAGAGACCGTTCTTCTCTTCGGGGCGGCTGACTCCTCACGGGCAGCGCCACCGTCGCACGAGGTGGCGACACACCTTCCTCCGGGGGAGCGAAGGAAAAGGCGGTCTGAGACGGAGCGCCGGTCCGTGAGGGGGGCGAGGGGGGCTCCACTGCCGGGAGGGCGGTCCCCACCGTTTCCTTGCCCCGGGTGCGCTCGGGAAAGTCGGAGGCGCGTCCCCGTGCCCTTTTATGACGTGCGCCCATTGCAATTTGTGCTCAAGGAGTTCTCCTGCCAATGCGCCTCCGCATCCTCAGTGACGTCCACATCCGAGACCACGGCCCGCCCGACCTGTGCCGCCGGGCCGCCGACCCGCCCGCCGACGCCATTCTCATGGCGGGCGATACCCACCGAGGACCGGAGGCCATCCGATGGATGCGGGCCACGTTTCCGGAGCGCCCGGTCGTGTGTGTGGCGGGAAACCACGAGTACTACGACGGCTGCCTCGATGCGACGCGCCCCGCGCTGCGACGCGCCGCCGACGACCCGTCCGCCGCGGCCCGTGGCGACGCAACGCCAGACGGAGTGTATTTCCTCGAACGGGACGAGATTATGCTCGGGGACCTCCGGATTCTGGGATGCACCTTGTGGACGGACTTTGCCCTGTTCGAGGGGCGGCGGGCCCGTGCGATGCGGGCCTGCCGGGCCAACGTGGACGACTACCGGCGCATCCACCTGCTCCGCGCCCGCCGTGCGCTCCGGCCCCGAGACACGGCGCGCGTTCATCAGACGTCGATCCGGTGGCTGCGGGCCCGCTTTGCGGAACCGCCGTCCGGTGCACGGGCGACGGTGGTGCTGACCCACCACCCCCCGTCGCGCCGGTCCGTGGACCCGCGATACGCCGACAGCCTCACCAGCGCCGCCTTCGTGGCCCGCCGGGGGCCGCTCGTTGAGGCCTCCGGCGCGGCGCTCTGGGTCCACGGGCACGTCCATGCCTCCTTCGACTATCGGCTCGGCGGCACGCGGGTGCTGTCCAATCCGCAGGGGCACGACGACGAGAACCCCGGCTTCCGGGCCGACCTGGTCGTCGAGGTGTAGGCCTCCGCACCCCTCGCTCAGTGGTAGACGTGGGGACGGACGCCGGCCCTCCGCTGGCGCCTGCGCGCGGCGCAGCTTCTGCAAACGAGATCGCCACAGCTGTTACGTTCTTTCTATTCCTCAGTCGTAGCAGAAAATAAAGAATACCGCCTGCCCCCTCGTCCGTTGTGGCAGTGTTAGCAAGCAAATGCACGACCAGAGCACGTTCTATGAGCACCGTTTCCACCCCCGAGACCGTATCCACGAGTGTTCTCATCATTGGGGCCGGCGGGGCTGGGCTCCGCACCAGCATTGAGCTGGCCGAACAGGGAGTCGACTGCCTCGTCCTGGGCAAGCGCGCCCACGGGGACGCCCACACCATCTGGGCGGCGGGCGGCATCAACGCCTCCCTCGGCAGCCTCGACCCCGAGGACCGGTGGGAGATTCACGCCGCCGACACCCTCGACGAGGGGCACTTCGTGAACGACCCCACGGCCGTCGAGACGCTCTGCAAGCGGGCGCCGGACCGCATCCGAGAGCTCGCGGAATGGGGCATGGAGTTCGACCGGACCGACGAGGGCAAGATCAACCAGCGCTACTTCGGCGCCCAGTCCTTCCGTCGCACCTGCTTCGTGGGCGACCGCACCGGGCAGGCCCTCATGGATACGCTCGTCCAGAAGGCGATGGACCTGGAGATTCCGTACCGCGAGAACCTATACATCACCGACCTGATGGTGGAGGGCGGGCAGGCCGCCGGGGCCGTCGGCTTCGACATGGACGCGGGGCGGCCCGTGGCCTTCGACGCGGACGCCGTCGTCATCGCGGCGGGCGGCCACACCTCGCTGTACCGCCGCAGTTCCTCCCGGCCCGACGAGAACACGGGCGACGCGCAGGCCCTGGCGTTCAACGCCGGCGTGCCGCTGCGCGACATGGAGTTCGTGCAGTTTCACCCCACCGGGAAGGTGAAGCCCGAGGCGGAGGCCGGGCACCTTGTCACCGAGGCGGTCCGTGGGGAGGGCGGGCGGCTCTACAACACGGAGGGCGAGCGCTTCATGGAGCGCTACTCGCCGACGCAGATGGAGCTGGACGCCCGGGACGTTGTGGCCCGTGCCAACGAGCAGGAGATCCGCGAGGGGCGGGGCACGGAGGATGACGCCGTGCTGCTGGACATTTCCCATCGCGACGACGACTACATTCACGACCGGCTCCCCCGCATGGTGGAGGAGTTTGCCGAGCACGGGATCGACATCACCGAGGAGCCGATGGAGGTGGCGCCGACGGCCCACTACGCGATGGGCGGCATCGAGGTCGACTTCGAAACGGCCCAGACGCAGGTCGACGGCCTCTACGCCGTCGGCGAATGCACGGCCGGCGTGCACGGGGCCAACCGCCTGGGCGGCAACTCGCTCATCGAGACCGTTGTCTTCGGCCAGGTCGCCGGGAACCACATCGCCGAGACGCTGGGCAGCCGCACGAGCCCGTCGCTCTCCGACGCGGCGGTGCGGGACCGCGTGGCGAACCAGGACACGCTCGCTGCCGCCGAGGGCACGCACACCCCCGCCGAGATTGTGGATCAGCTCCGGGGGCTGATGTGGCAGCACGCGGGCATTCTCCGCGACGAGGATGGGCTCCTAAACGGCCTCCGGAAGCTGCAGCGGCTCCGCACCGACGCTGAGGACCTGCAGGTCCAGGCCGACCGTACGAGCCGCCGCTACGAGCGGGCGCAGAACCTGCGCTTCATGTTCACCACGGCGGAGACAATCCTGCGGGGCGCCCTGGAGCGGACGGAGTCGCGGGGCGCCCACGCCCGCACCGACCACGACACGAAAGATCCCGACTGGCGAAAGAACATCCGAAGCCTCCCCACGGGCAACGGCGGGATGGAGATCGACACGGAGACGGCCGGCCGCCCCTCCCGTCGCGTCCAGCAGGCCGTCGACGAGGAGCACGAACTGGACTATCACCACCTGGAGTAACCCCTTCATGCCTCGTTCCCGGACAGGCCTGCCCATCGTCGCGCTGGGAATCCTGCTGCTGGGCAGTGCCGTGGCGCTGCCCCCGGCGGCCATCGCCCAGGCGGCTGGGGCCGACCGGCGGGAGGCCGATGCACGCTGGGCGGCGCTCCGGAGCGATGTGCTGAGCCCCGGGTTCTTTTTCAAGAGCATCGGATCCGCCACCGGGTCGCACCTCGACGATGATCCAGGCGCCTGGGGCGAGACGGTCGGCGGGTACGCGGCCCGTGTCGGGTCGAGCACGGGAGAATCGGTGCTCCAGACCGGCACGATGCACGGACTGGCCGCCGCCCTACACCTTGACATCCGTCCCCGTCTGGGCCGGCACAGCGGCCCCGGGGCTCGGCTTCGGCACGCAGTGCTGTCTCCCTTTGTCGCCCGGACCCCCACCGGCGCCCGCGTGCCGAACGCCCCGAATGTCGCCGCCACCTACGGCGGCGCCCTCGCCCAGGCCCGCTGGGAACGAGGGACGTGGGCCCCCGGCCGCGCCCTCCGCAGTACGGGCCTGTCCCTCGGAATCGACGTTCTGATCAACATCTTCCGGGAGTTTCTCGGGACGCCGCTCAGCCGCGACTAGGTGCCCATCGCGACGCGCTTTTCTGTAGTTCCTGTTTGTATGGCTCCAATGGCCGACTCCACCCCTGACACGCGGCCGCCCGACGCTCCGGACGACCCGGTCGAGGCCCTGACCGTCGACGCGCTCCACACGGCCCTCAACGATGCGGGATACATCTGCTCCCGGGAGCGGGCGCGGAGCGTGATGGCTGCCCTCATGACCGATCCCCTGGGCGGATTTTTCGCGTTTGGCCCGCCCGGCACCGGCAAGACGTGGCTCTTGGAGGTGCTGGGAGACATCCTGGACATGGAGACCTTCTTCAAGCAGGTGAGCCCCGGCAGCCGGGAGGAGGACCTGATCCTCGATCTGCTCCCCGACGAGAACGCGGAGAGCGGCATCAAGAAGCAGTGGGGCGAGCTGCCGAAGGCCGTCCGGGCCAGCCACGAGGGCAACACGCTCCTCATCCTCGACGAGTGGGACAAGACGCGCCCCACCGCCGACGCCTTCCTGCTCGACTTTCTGCAGAACGGGCGGGTCAACTACGGCGACATCCAGGTGCAGGCGAACATGGACAACCTCTACGTCTGCATCACGCTCAACGACGAGCGCGACCTGTCCGGGCCGGCCCACCGGCGAATGCCGTACCTCCACTTCGAGCCGCTGCACCCGTCGCTCGTCCGCGAGGCGCTGCGCCGGTCGCACGGCGGCCACCCGTACCTGGAGGCGGCCGTCAACCTCTACGTGCGGTGCGAGCTGTCGATGATGGAGAAAAGCTGTACGATTCAGGAGCTGCAGCAGCTGCTCGACGCAATCAGCGTTCTCGGGCCCGACGACGCCGACTGGGACCAGCTCGTGCTCGACTACGTGACCAAGGACCGGGACAACCACCGGCTTCTGAAGAAGGCTGAGGACGTGGACACGTCCGACTGGGAGGACGCAGGGTGGACCGAAGAGCACGACGCGGACCCGCTGGACCCGTCCGCCTACGCCCCGGTCGACCTTCCGAACCAGGCGCCGGCGCCCAACGGAGAGGGGAACGACGGGGCGCGCCTGCCGCCCATGGCGGACGTGAAGGGATACACGCCGCCCCAGAACGACGAGACCCCGGACCTGGGGGCCGCGTTCGCCGCGCTGGAAGGGAGCGACTCGGTCTACGACGCCCTCACCCGCCAGGAGTCCCCGGCGGAGGCGCCGGACCGCTTCGGGCGCGTGCAGGTGCAGGGCGACACCATCACCTTCGACGCCCCGGTGCCGCTCATGGAGCACGACGGGTACGCGGCCGAGCTGTGGGGGCACCCGGGGGAGGTCGTGTTCGTGGAGGCAACCGCCACCCGTGCGGACCTGCGCCTGCTCCAGCAGGAGCGGGGGCTGGAGTTCATCTCCTACGCCGACGAGGAGATTATCGGGCGCTACGACGGGCTGCACCTCCGCTGGACGCCGGACGCGGGTGCCGAGATCATCGTGCCGACCGCCCGGCGGGACACGTTCGACGACCTGTTCCGGGGCACCTGGCTGAACGAGGCCGACATCGCGGGGCCTGCGGACCTGCCGACGCCCGTGCTCGCCCGCCTCGGGACGCAGCAGGCCGGGGTTGTGGAGGCCCGTCATGCCGACGAGCCCGTGGCGGATCCGTACTTCGCCGGCGTCTTTGACTACTGGACCCAGAGCGAGCAGGACACCATCGAGACCGCCGCGGTCTCGGGGTACGACGCGTTCATGGACCACGCGGAGGCGCACGCCGACCCGTTGATTCTGGAGGGCGACGCCGTTTATGCCCTCTTCGACGGGCTGCTGATGGGGCTCGTCGGGGACGAGAACGACTACCTCGTCGTGTCGGTTACCGGGCCGTTCGACCCCGCGCTCGAATCGTACCTCCAGCACTGGCTGCCCAACGCCAAGCTCTCCCTGCGCCGGAAGGCGGCCGTGCAGGTCCCCGCCAAGACGCTCGTGCAGGACCACGGATTCGGCGTGGTCCGTCCCTCCGACGACCGCCCGAGCCCGGGCAAGAAGCTCGTGCGCATCGAGGACGGAATCAAGAGCATCTACCGCGACGGGCACCTCACGGTGGGGACTCAGATGTCGGGCCGGCAGATTACGGCCCATCGCGCAGAGCTCCTCATCGGCAACATCGACCAGACGCTCGACGAGTTTACCGGGTAGCGTCCCGCACCCTGCCGCACTTTCCAGCCTGCCATGCCCGACCCGGCCCCCGACAATGCGTCTCTGGATTCCGAAGCGACGGCGGACGAAGAGCCGTCCCCCGCAGTTGAGCGCCGCTGGCGGCCTGTGGCCGACGCGCCGTTCCGCACGCCCACGTCGTCAGAGGCGGACGTGCCGACCGACGCCCCGGAGTCGCCCCCCGACGCGCCCCCGGGCGACGAGGGGCCGGGGCAGGGCGACCACGACCAGGGCGCTCCCGACCCGTCCGCGGAGCACCCCCCTGAGCCCGACCCGAACCAGGACGGGCCGGTCCCGCCGGAGCACGGGAGGGCGGGGGAATCGGGGTCGGCCGATGAGTCCGCCGGGGCCAGCGCCGTGCCGGACGGCGCCTCCGAGTCCGGAAGCGGCCCCCCCGAACAGGCCGGCCCGCCCAGCGCCGACGTGCCCGACGCGAGTCCGCCCGACGGCGGGAACCCGGGGCGCAACCCGACCGAGTCCCAGCCCGATCCCGCTGATCCAGACGAGGCGGCGGACACGCTTCCGCCGCAGGCGCCCTCCGACGAGGAGAGAGCGGCCGCCCGCGAGGTCAACGACGAGGCCCTGACGGACGACCCCGACGACGGGTCGTGGATCGAGCAGGTCCAGGATCCGCCCGAGGCCCCTCTCCTCGATGAGGAGCAAACGAACGAGGACGAGTTCTTCACCGACGAACACCGTCGCGTGCCCGGGGCCGAGCAGGTGGAGGAGGAGCTTCAAGAGTTCGCCTACGAGATCAACGAGGGCACTGCCGACACCGAGTGGACGCCTTCGGACCGGGAGGACCACCGGATCGCGTCGATGTTTGCCCGCCTCGTGAGCAAGGTGGCCGAGGACATGAGCTACCAACAGGTGCCCGGAGACGAGTTCTGGGACCCGCGCAAGATCATGCGACGGCAGATCGACCGCCGGCCCCTCCAGCACTGCAAGATGGACTACACGAAGCGCCGGCTGGCCCTGCTGGTCGACACCTCGCCCTCCTGCCGCGACGAGGCGGTGTTCTACTCGAAGGTCGCCACCGGCGCCCTCCTCCGCGACGACATCGACATCTTCCTGTGCCCCAACGGGCGCATCGATGCCCAGTTTGACCCGGGCCCGATGCGGTTCGTCAACGACGACCGGGGCTCCGCCTGGGACCTGGAGGGACGCGTGGTCCTCTACTTTACCGACTGGGACGGAACCGACGAGATCGTTGAGCACTCCCGGAATTGCACCCTCTATTGGTTCGACAACTGCCCCCCGTCGACCTACTGGGAGAGCGCGCGGGATCGCCATCAGCGGGTCCGGCTCCAGTACCGAGGGCGGCACTTCCACTGCCCCGACACCGAGGCGTTCGGGCGGCTCGCGCGCAAGATTCGGCCGTGAAGACGCGGGCGTTCGCGCCGGTCACCGCAACGCCCCCATCGACGCCCGTCCTCCCAAAGCCAACAAGAGCATGCCGATGCCCCAGCAGACGTGCCTGTTTGCGTCGCCCCACGAGACGCACTCGGGGCTCGTGCGCACGATGGAGCGTCTCGCGGAGGACATTCTTCCTGCGAAGGCCGCGTCGGGGGCCTATCCGGTGCGGTTCGACCACTGCTTCAAGCGCATCGCGTACGATGTGGCGGTGGGGGCGAGGTGGGACACCGAGGTGCCGCCGCCCTTCTGTGAGAACGCCACCCCGGCACAGCTCCGTCGTGCCATAGACGTGTTGCGGTCAATGGCGGGGAATCCGGGTCGGGCCGCCGAGTACAACCGCTACTCCCTGCGCTGCCGCAACGCCGACGCGTAGGCACCACTGCCCCCCTCTCCGTTCTGAGTCCCAACCCTCACCGATCCAATGAGCACGCGCCCCGAGTCTCTCGCGACCGTCACGGATATCGACTGCACCGGACAGACGGCCCTCGTCACTGGTTCTACGAGCGGCATTGGCCGCGTGGCGGCGCATGCGCTGGGGCGGCTCGGGGCGGAGGTGATCGTGCACGGTCGCGACCGCGAGGCGGGAGAGGCGGTCGTGAAGGGCATCCGCGAGGAGGGCGGAGAGGCCACCTTCGTCGCGGCGGACTTCATGGAGGCCGCCGCGATCCGGGAGTTGGCAGCGGCGGTCCGGACACGAACGGACGGGCTCGACCTCCTGCTCAACAACGCCGGGGGGCTGTTTCGGGAGGGGCGGCTCGTGGAGGGCATCGAGCGCACGTTCTACGTAAACCACCTCGCCCCGTACCTGCTGACCGCCGAGCTCCTCGACCACCTGCGCGAGGGGAGCCGCGTCGTCACGACGGCCTCCGACGCCCACCGCGGGGCCGAGCTCGACCTGGACCGCGTGCGCACGGTCGATGGGTACTCCGGAATGGGGGCCTACGCCCATTCGAAGCTCGCGAACGTGCTGTTCGCGTCGGAGCTGGCCCGTCGCCTGGGGGCCGCGGATCGATCCATCACGTCCAACAGCATCCATCCCGGATTCGTCCCCGGAAGCCGGTTCGGGCGGTTTCTGCCCGGCCCGCTCTCGGGCCTGTTTCAGATGCTGGGCGTGGTGCCGGGCACCTCGTCGGTGGCCGACGGGGCCGCCGAGCTTCTGCACGTGGCCGTGTCGCCCGATACGGCCGACGTCTCGGGGCGGTACTTCTCTGGGCAGTCGCCCACCACGCCGGCGGTTGCGGCCCGGGACCGGGCGGCCGCCGAGCGCCTGTGGCACCATAGCGCAGAGATGTTGGGCATAGACGCGCTACTGGGGGACGCCGTGTCCGGGCCGGCCACAACCGACGCGTCGTAGCCCCCGGGCCGACCCGTGTGGCCCTCCGCTGCGGAGGTCGTGCCGCGGCCCCACCGGCCGAGTCCCATCGTGGACTATCCGTACTGGCGCACGACGTACTCCTCCTCCATGTACTCGATCAGCTGAAGGGCCTTGGACTTCGCCGCCTCCGAGAGCTGCCGCATGCAGTCGCGCATCGAAAGGATGCCGCTAAGCTGCCCGTCGGCGTCGACCACCGGTAGGTGACGGCACTGCAGGTCGCGCATCCGGTCGAGGGCGTCCTCCAGCGACTGGTCCGGCGTGACGGTCGCCACGTCCTCCGTCATGACGGTTTGCACCGCGGTGTCCTTGGGGGCGCGTCCCTTCAGCGCCATCTTGCGCATGTGGTCGCGCTCCGTGAAGATGCCCGCGATGGCGCCGTCGGTCGTTACCACGATGGAGCCGACCCCGATCTCGGCCATCCGGTCGATGCAGTCGTAGACGCTGTCCTGGGGCGCGGCGGTGAGCACGGTGGTCGGGTCGTGGAGGGCGCCCTTCGCCTCAAGCACGTCCTCGACGCTGGAGTTGGGGATTGCGGGTTCGTCGTCCATTGGACGCAGGAATGCAGTGACACAGGAATGCAGTAACGAAAGTGATCGGAAGCAGGCCCGTCGGTCCGAGAGGACGCACGGGGTAGAAACACGAGCAGGCAAAGGGACCCCCCGACACGTAGTCGGACGGTCCCTTTGCCGGTTCGTGTGGTACATGATGCCAGGCGGGGATGCACTAGTATCCCTTAGTATTCGCCGCCGCCCCCACCTCCACCGCCGCCCCCACCGCCGTCGGTCTGGACGTTGCCCTCCATCGAGGTGTGGAAGGTGCACTGGTAGGCGCTGGCCTGGTCGGCTAAGGTCTGGGTATAGGTGAAGGTGATGCCTTCGGCGTCCTCCTCGTAGCTGATCCCGGAGTTGCCCTCCAGGCTTCCGTCCCCGTCCTGGTTCAGCAGGTAGTCTCCATCGGTTCCGGTCTCGATGGCGAACGGATGGGCGCTGCGCATCCCGTTGTTGTCAATTCGGTACCGCTTGCCCGTTTCGAGGGTCAGGGAGGGATTGTCCCCGCTCCCTGCGACGCCACTTGCCCCGCTTACGCCAGTGACCTCCCAGGCGGAGTTGCCTACGTTGTCCACCGTAATAGTGACATCGGCCCCACTACTACTGCCGCCGCCGGCGTTGGCCCCGATGTTGCCCTGCGCGAAGACAAATCCCCGGCGGTTGTCAGCCACCGCTTCATGGATGTTGACGTAGCCGTTGTAGCCGGTCAGGTCATCGAAGCTCGCCTCGATGATCCGGCTGCTCCGGGCGTCCGGGTCGGTCGGAGCGATCGACCCGAGGTAGCCAGAGAACGGGCTGCTCACGATACTACCGCCTTGCTGGACATTGTTCTCATGGATATGCCCAATCTGGGCCACCTCCACAGTACCACTCGTGGCGCTGTTCACCGAGCCGTCCGTGTCAAGTGAGTAAGTGACAAGTGTTTGCGAGTCGGTCAGCTCCTCGAAGCGCACTGTCCCACTTACTCCATCTGATAGGACGCTTCCGTCTGTCGCGCTGGCCTCCAGGGGATACGTGGTGGCCCTCCGGTCATCCACGAAGTCCAGGCCTGGGCCCTCGGTCCCCTCCGCATTTGCGCCGATGTTGCCCTGCGCCACAACGTTGCCGAGGTTTGCCGGGCTCTGGTGGACATTCACGTATCCGTTGAAGGACGCAAGGTCCTCGATCGGCAGTCCGATCTTTCGGGCCGTCTGGCCGCTTGGGCTCCGCCCGTTGACAGCACTGAGATAAAACTCAATCTCTCCGCCCTCCTCTGCAGAATTGTTATGGATGTGGGCGGGATGGGACACCCCTGGAAGCGTCGCGTCTCCATCCAGGTTAAGCGTGACGAGGCTACTGTCCGGGCCGGCCCGCCAGAAAGTGACGGTCCCGCTAACGCCGTCGTCGGTCTGGGCGGTCAAGTCGTAGGTGATCTGATCCGGCACACCTCCCCCATCCATCCCCGAATCGCTGCTGTCACAGCCGGCCAGCACCCCGAGGGCCAGTGGAAGAAGGCAGAGGATTGGGAGGGTGGACGTACGGAAGGCATTCATGTGACGAGGCTCGATAGTCAGAAGAACATGCTCCGAAAGAGCACCAACGAGTGTGTAGGTGCGGTATTCATTCTGCGTCGAGAAGGTGCAAGCGAGGCCTGTTCAAACGTGACGACCCTGCGATCTACCCTTACAGTCGTGTTATCTCGTGGGAAATTGCCCCTGGTCGTGTGCCGGTTTCCCTCATTGCGGCCGCCATTCCCTCTTGTCTGCAGTCGGGACGTCCACGAGGTTGTGAAAGACATGTCTCATATCCCCGACGCCCGGACAACTACGTCCTGAAGGGGTGTCTAACTTTTGTGGCCATCATACACTTTCCCAATTTCTCCACGGACCCCGGTCCAACATGTACGACTCCCCCACAGTACTCGTGATTGGCGGCGGCGCCACCGGCACGGGCATTGCCCGGGACCTTGCGCTGCGCGGGGTTGAGGTGCTTCTCGTGGAGCGGGAGGGGCTCTCCAGCGGGGCCTCCAGTCGCTCCCACGGACTGCTGCACAGCGGGGCCCGCTACGCCGAGGCCAACCGGGTGGGGGCGGAGGAGTGCATTGCGGAGAACCGCATCCTCCGGTCCATCGCCGGGGCGTGCATCCGCGACACCGGCGGCCTGTTCGTCCAGCTGGCCGACGACGACCCGGGCTACTTCGAGGAGAAACGGGCGGCCTGCGACGCGATTGGGATCGAGACGACCCTGCTCAGCGCGGCGGCGGCCCGGGCCCGCGTGCCGGGCCTGTCGGACGAGGTGGAGCGGGCGATGGGGGTGCCCGACGGGGTGGTGTACCCGTCGCGCCTCGGTGCCGCCAACGCCGCCGATGCCGAGGCCCATGGCGGGTTTGTGTGTCCCCACGCACCCCTCAAGGACCTGGTGGTTGAGGGGGGACAGGTCGTGAAGGCACTGATCGGTGGGACGGTCGACGCGGCGGTCGAGCCGACATATGTCGTGAATGCGACGGGGGCCTGGGCGGGCACGGTCGCGTCGATGGCCGATGTCGACCTGGGAATGGCCCCCTCCCGGGGCGTCATGATCTCGGTGGAGTACGAGGGCCTCGGCCCGGCGCTGAACCGGTGTCGCGACCCGGACGACGGGGACATCGTCGTGCCCCACGACGAGGAGGTGGTGCTGGGAACCACGAGCGTGCCGGTGTCGGACCCGGACGACTACGAAGAGGCCGACTGGGAGGTCGAGACGTCCGTCCGGGAGTGCGCCACCATGCTGCCCCCCGTGGCCGACGCCCCGACGGTGCGCACGTGGTGGGGCGTGCGGCCGCTCTACGCCCCCGACGAGCAGGCGAGCAATCGGCGCGGCATCTCGCGGGGCTTTACCACCGTGGACCACGCCGCCGACGGGGTGGACAACTTTACCAGCATCGTCGGCGGCAAGCTGACGACCTACCGACAGATGGCGGAGGCCGTGTCCGACCATGTCTGTGGCGAGCTCGGCGTGGATGCCGCGTGCGAGACGGCGACCCGGCCGCTGCCCGGCGCCGACGATCCCGACCGGCTCGACGAGTTCGTCGCCGCCTACGACGGACAGGGGCCGACCGACGCGGACGTGTCTGGACGGGCGGGATAGCCCCTGCGACTCATCTCGTGCGGGAGCTTCGCTTCAGGTCGGAGGCGCCGTTCTCGTTCGTGTGGCGTCGCGTCACAGAATTCAGAGTCGCGCGGGTCCCTGGCATGGAAGACCCCCCCGTGCTAGATACTCTCACCGTGTTGGCCATCCATGTCACAGGCACAGGTGTTCACAGACGCTGGTAGGCTGTCCTTTCCCGCACACAAAAGTCCCTCGTAGTGTCGGTCTCTGAATCTGCGCCTTCGTGGATGCCCGATTGGCCAGGATGGGCGGTGGCCGTGGGGGGCCTCATGGGCCTGAATGTGCTGCTGCAGGTCCCTGCTCTGCTCTTTGGTACGCTGCCGTGGCCGCTTGCCAGTTCCTACCTTGTAGACCCCCTACGACTTCACCACCTGCTCAGCCTTGATCTTCTTGGGCTTGCCTGCGTGCTCGCCCTGATCCCCTACAGGGCTGGATGGTCCCCCGTCCGGGCACTCGTGGCGGGGAGCGTTCCGTTTCTTCTGTGCTACGGGGTCTACGATGCTGCCGTGCAGAGCATGCTCCACCGAAGCCCCATCGTCTATGCGGACGCTCCTCACCTCGTCGGTGCGGGGCACCTGCTTCTGAACCTGCAGATGCCCTGGTGGCACGTTCTGGGGCTGGTTGTGGCTCTGGGGGTGCTCGCTCTACTTGCAAGGACGTTGCCGGGCCTGATCCGGTACCTGCACGTCCATCTTCGACGCCCGCCTCTGCATCACAGTGTACTCGGCGTGTCCGGCGTCATTCTTGTCCTTGTTCTGTGGGCCGCCGTGACGGATCGCGGCGTGGAGCGAGAAACGTACCAGTCCGCCTGCTTCTCCGTGGCCGAATGCATGGTCCGCAACGCGAACGCCTCCATCGAGTTGAGCCGCGACCTTGCGCGCTCCTCCTCCACGCCCGCGGACTCAACCTACCGCACGTACCAGGCTCTTCGTTGGGACCGCCCGCCCTCGCTGTACGTCGTGGTGCTGGAGTCGTACGGCTCCGTCCTTGCGGCCCCTCCCCATCGCGCACTGTACGATGGGCTCATGGGACCGGTGTCCGACTCCCTGGCGGCGTCGGGCTGGCACGCGGCCACGGCCCACAGCAGCGCGCCCGTCTCCGGAGGCCTCTCGTGGCTCAGTGTGGCGACGACACTCTTGGGGACGCCAATCGAGCACCAACCCTTGTTCGACATGCTACGGCCAAAGCTGCCGCGCTATCCGCACCTCGTCCGGACCCTCCAGCAGCAGGGGTACACCACGGCAACCCTGCAGCCGCCGGTTCGGAAGCGCGCGGGCCTCTCCGTGCACAACCTGTACGGGTTCGACCGGACCTTTTATTTCGAAGACCTCGACTACCGGGGGCCCGACTACGGATGGGGCATCGTGCCGGACCAGTATAGCCTGGCCGTGGCTCACAACCAGTTCGTCGAGCAGACGGCCCGGCCGTTCTTTCTGTTCTTCGAGGCGGTGTCGTCGCACGCCCCCTGGACCGCTCCACCGCCCCCACTCGTCGACGACCCACTGTCGCTGGGCAACCGCGCATCGGAGGGCCGCCCCGAGACTAGCCGGTCACCTTCGGCAGATGATGCTGCTTCCCTGCAAGAGCGGCCGCCGGTCGAGCAGCTGTTCCGCCAGATCGAGTACGACTGGCGCGTACTTGCGGACTACCTCCAGGCCAAGGCGCCCTCGAACAGCCTCGTTGTCGTTCTGGGGGACCATCAGCCGCCCGGAATCGACAACGCAGGCTCGGCAACCCCCGTTCACATGCTGAGCCGCGACGCGTCTCTGGTCCGTCGCTTCGAAGACTACGGCTTTTCCGAGGGGCTCCAGCCGTCCGCAGCCCCCGACACGCTTCACCACGCCGGACTGTATTCGATGCTCACCCGCGTGCTCACCGCGCACAGCGAAACTGACATCGACTCATCGCCCGTCCTGCCGCCGTACCATCCGCAAGGCATAGAGCACTCCGCGCTTCTCCCTACTCCCTAGTTTTCATTGTATGTCTGCGTTTCCCACGCCGACTCCAGCCGACGACAACGATGACCTCCGCGCCTTTTTTGATGCGCTGGCCGCCGACCCGTCCGAGCGGCACGGCCGTGCCGACAAGTTGCTGCGGCACCGACTGCGCATTCTCGACCGCCACGCCCAGATCGCCCCGTCCGACACAGTCCTCGACATCGGGTGTGGCGACGGCACGCATCTCCGAGCCCTCGCCGGTCGGATTGAGAGCGGCATCGGAGTTGATCTGTCCCGAGAGATGATCGCGACGGCGCGGCAGCATGCCGATCACCCCGACCTCTGTTTTCGGGTCGATGATGCCGAGACCCTATCGACGGTCCCGGCCGGATCGGTTGACAAGGTGATTTGCGTGGGGGTGCTGGAGCACGTGCTCCGTCCACGTCGTGTGCTAGGGCAGGCGGCGCGTGTGTTGAAGCCGACGGGCCGATTCCTCGCCCTCACGCTCAACGGGACGTACTGGTGGTACCGCCTGGCCGATCGCCTCGGGCTGCCCACACGCCATCTCTCGACCGACCGGCGGCTGCGCCCGGCCGAGGGGCGGCGGCTCCTGGAAGAAAGTGGACTGATCCCGGAGGTGGGCTTCTGGGATTTCGTCCCGAGCGGGGACCTGCCCAGCCCACTGCCCCTGCTGTGTCGGCTCCTCGATCGAATGGGTCGCCCGACGTCGAGCGCGTCCTTCCAGGGAGGGCTTCGGCTTCACGGACGGCCGGCGTGAGGCCCATCGAGCGCGGTCCAGTCCGTGAACGGAAGGCCGTGATTGATCGGCGAACCCGTTCAGGGCGGGCAGCTGGGTGGAAAGGGGCCTCAGGCGTCGTCGTTGGAGTCCGCATCGTCCGCGGTTAGCACCTCCGTCTTAACCGCGTCCAGGTAGTCCAGTGCCGCCTCGCGGTCGTCCGGCAGGTCCGGGTCCTCAAAGACGACCTCCTTGATCGCCCCCAGCGCCCGGTTCTCCGGCCCCTCCAGGCGGTCCTGCATCGCCTCGAAGAGGGCGCCGCGGCGGAGCGCCGCGTCCTTGATCGCCATGAGGTGGTCGTAGGCCGCGTCGTGCTCGTTGGCGATCTCGCCGTCGAGAATCGCCTCGCGGATCCACGTCTTGGCGATGCCCACGGCCACCCCCTCCTCGATGCCGAGCGTCTCCATGATCTCGTACCCGTCTACCGGCGGCTCGAAGTTGCGGAGGCGGTCCTTCTCCTCCACGGCCCGCATCTTTTTCTCCACGCGGTCGAAGGCGCGCTGGTAGCGGCGGCGCCGGTCCGGGTTGTTCGAGGTGACGTCCGACCGCACCAGGGTCATGAGGTCGTCGATGTCGTCCCCGGCCTCGTAGAGCAGGCGGCGCACGGCCGAGTCGGTGACCTTCTCGTCCGCCAGGGCGATGGGGCGGAGGTGGAGGCGGACCAGTTTCTGCACGTAGTCCAGCCGCTCGTCGGTCGGCAGGCGCCACTTGCGGAAGAGGTCCGGAATCATGCGGGCGCCCACGTCCTCGTGGCCGTGAAAGGTCCAGCCGTCCTCCGGATCGAATCGCTTGGTCTTGGGCTTGGCGATATCGTGGAGGAGGGCGGCCCACCGGAGCCAGCGCGTCTCCGTTCCGGGCCGGCCGGCGGTCCGCTCCGCGACGTTGTCGAGCACCTCGAGCGTGTGGTAGAAGTTGTCCTTGTGGTCGCGTCCGTTGACCACGTCCACCCCCTTCAGCCGCTGGATCTCGGGCATAAAGTGCGCCAGCACGCCGGAGGCCTCCAGGATCTTGAAGCCGATGGACGGCGTGTCGGCCTCCAGCATCTTGTGGAGCTCTTCGGTGATGCGCTCCTGGCTCAGGATCTCGACGCGGTGGGCCTGCGTCCCCATCGCGTCAAACACGCGGTCGGACACCCGAAACTCGAGCTGCGTGGCAAAGCGGGCGGCCCGGATCATGCGGAGGGGGTCGTCTTCGAACGTGTCCGCCGGGTCGAGGGGCGTGTCGATCGTCTCCCGCTCCAGGTCGCGCCGGCCGCCGAACGGATCGAGGAGGGCGCCAAAGCGGGCCGGCGTGAGGTGGATCGCCATCGCGTTGACCGTGAAGTCGCGGCGGTACTGGTCGTCCTCCAGCGTGCCGGCCTCCACCTCCGGCTTCCGGGAGTCGGAGCGGTAGCTCTCCTTGCGGGCGGCCACGAACTCCAGCACGAGCGCGTCGTCCGGGTGGCCGTCGGGGAGCGCGTCCGCGGCGGGGAGGCGGATTGCGGCGGTGCCGAACTTGGGGTAGACGTGTGCGGTGCGGCCGCCGAGGGCCTCGCCCACCGCCTCGGCCAGTGCAATGCCGGTCTCGGGCCCCACGGTGACGAAGTCGAGGTCCGTGGTGGAGCGGCCCAGGAGCACGTCGCGCACCATGCCGCCCACGGCGTACGCCTCGATGCCCTCCCGCTCGGCCACGCGCCCGATTGTGCGCAGGATCGACTCGTAGGGAACGTCCCGCAGCCGGTCGGCCAGGGTGTCGATGTCAGTGTAGGAAGGGGCTTCCGTCATGCCGTCGGGACGTCTTGAACACCAATTTCGCGGTGTATATGGACGGCATGGGCCCCCGGTTCGTTCGGCGGGGGCGGGGCTTTTCGCCGGCAATTTGGGAGGCCGCGTGGTGAGGGCGGCGGCATCACCACTCAATCGTGGAGAGGGTGTCTTCCGTGTCGTCGGTGTTCTCGGCATCCGGCGTCTCGGGCTCGGCGTCGGACGGTTCCGTCGTCGGGGCGGCCGGCGAGGAGGACGGGGATTCCGGAAGGCCGTCCCCTTCTTGGAGGGAGCGAAAGGATGCGGTCTCCTCCCCGGTATCGGTGGGCTCGGGGGGCGACGACGGCTCAATGTCGAGCGTAACGGACCGCTCGGCGGCCTCGGACGGCTGTTGCCCCGACGAGTCGGCCGGGGGCTCGTCGGGGGACGACGAAAGGGCAGGGATTGTGTATGCCTCGGCGGAGAAGAAGGCGTCCTTCAGGGCGGGGATCTGGTCCGCGGTGTCACACAGCCCCCCCTCAAAGTCGGCCTCGTCCTCGATCGTCAGGGCGTCGGCACACAGAATGCCGTGCACCGACGCGGTTTGCAGCACGACGAGGTCCGCCTGCGCGTGCAGGATTCCCGCCGCGTCGCCGGCGATCCGGATCGACCCGGCCCGAATCTCCCCGTGGATGCTGCCCCCGCGGGACACGTGCACGTGCCCCTCGGTCGTCACGTCCCCGTTGAGGATCCCGTCGACCCGGAGGTCGTCCTTCTTCAGGTCAAACGTCCCCTGGGCGGTCGTGTCCTCCCCGAGCACCGAGAGGGCCGACGAGGGGGCGGTGTCCTCGTCGTCGGTCGAGCGTCGAAAAAAGTCGAACATGGCGGCCGGCAGTGGTGCGAACGGAACAGGCGAAGGGCCTCGGGGCTACGCGCGCTCCCGGTCGAACAGCGTGACGGAGGTGTTGGCGTTGCCCAGGTCGAGCCCGACGGCGTGGTCCGGGCTCTTGCCGTTTACGCCGGCGGCGTGGAGCGCAAACCCTCGGCTCACGTGCGTGGGCGGGTCCGGCACCACCTCCAGGGAGAGCACGTCCCCAAACTCGTCGTCGAAGGCGTCCACGAGCTCCGTGTAGAGCGCGCCGCCCCCGGCGAGGTACATCTTGCGGGTCTGTCCGAAGTCGCTGTCGTCGAAGGCCTTTTTGAGGGCCGGGGAGACGACGTCGTTGTAGTAGACGCGGAGCACCTTCTGCCGAAGCTCCGAGAGGTCGTACCGCTGGCGCCCGGCCACGACGGTGCCCCGGCGCATCGCCATGTCGATCTGGTGCTCGGTGGGCATGTCCAGGTAGTGCTTCTCCCGGAGCCGCTCGGCCATCATCGACGTGGCGTAGCGGAGCCCGTGTCCGCTCGTCGCCGTTCGCTGGACGGGGCCGGAGGGAAGGCTCAAGACGGACTCGAACGTTCCGTACCCCAACGAGACGGCGAAGAAGGGATCGTCCTCCCCCACCTCCCCCTCGCGGGTCGCCGTCACGTGGCCCTCGATCTCCGGAAGGACCTCCACGTCCGCAATGTCCAGGCCCACGACCGAATGCTCGCCCTCGCCGAAGGGGCGCCCGTCGAACTCAATTTCCTGCTTGCCTTCAATCAGGGTGCCCGCGCTCCGGCGGTGGACCCGGTACGACGAGTAGGGGAAGCCCGTCGTCAGCGTCAGTGGCGTGTCGGCCCCGCCGGCCTGGGCGACCAGAAGCCCGGCCCGCAGCAACAGGCGGTAGTCGAGGTCGGAGGGGGCGTTGTTGATGCCCTTGTGGGGGGCCGTCCCCTCGCGGAGGGCAAGGTCCCCGACGACGTACTGCTCATCATCGACCTGGACCTTCAGGCCCTCGAGAAGCCCGTCGGCCACGTCGACCAGCTCGGTCGTGTTGGTTTCGAAGACACTCGGAAACGATTTTGTTTTCAGCATCGCGCTAGAAATTTCAAGAGACCCGGACAGCGAAGGCGGCACGTTCCCAGACGGAGGAATCGGCTGGGTCTCTTGTTATCGCCACGATTGTCGGTGTATTAAGCGCACATGCTTGCGACCAGGAAGAACCGACCAGGGAGGCCCGCCGAAGGCCTCGGCTCCCCCGGCCCGCGAGGACGGGACCGGCGCCGGGGGGAAGCGCGAACTGTGAAGAAGCGGGCCGCAGCATTACCCCCCTCGGGCGTCGACCGACCACCTGTCGACGACGGAGGGGCCGTCGACGACGTGGAGGGTGTCTTGGGTGGCCACGGTGACGCAGGCGTGGTTGGGCACGATGCGGAGCCGGTCGCCCACCGTCAGGTCCGCATCACCGGTCATCGTGAGCCACCCGTGCTCCTCCGAGAGATGATCGACGTGGAGGTTCGGGTGAGGGCGCATCTGCGCGGCATCGGCCAGGGCGATGCCGTGCCCCTCCGTGCCGTAGCCGGTGTCCGTGGTGAACACCTTCTTGCCCGCGTCCACGAACGCGTGGGCGGTGCCGTCGGGTTTTTGCTGCGTGCTGACGACGGTCGTACGCACCGTGAGGGCGCAGTCGCCGAGCGTCGCGGCGCCGAGGGCCACCTGCATCGCGTCGTGCATCACGTAGTTGCCGGGGCGGATCTCGGTGA
Source organism: Salinibacter pepae (assembly GCF_947077775.1). Classification (NCBI taxonomy): domain Bacteria; kingdom Pseudomonadati; phylum Rhodothermota; class Rhodothermia; order Rhodothermales; family Salinibacteraceae; genus Salinibacter; species Salinibacter pepae. The sequence goes on along the minus strand of NZ_CAMTTE010000001.1, from coordinate 1,425,348 downwards.
CGCGGAAGCCGTCGCGCGTTGCGTTCGTGAAGGCGGCCATCGACGGCGTGGAGCCGACGCTGATCTCAAAGTTGTCCGGCGTCACGTTTACGCCATCGGTCTCGGCGAGAGCGGATGCCACCGACAGCATCCGGTCGCGCTCCTGCCGCGAGGCGCGACGGAGCGCGTCGGTCTCGGTCTCGCCGTCGGACGGCCCGTCGTAGGCCTGCCCGGCGTGGGTCAGGATCCCTGCGAGGTGCAGGCCCGGCAGGGAGGCGATGCGACGGGCCAGCGTGACCGCCGCCGCGTCGTCCGCCCAGTGCACGCCGCAGCGCCCGTGGCCCACGTCCACCTCGATGAGCACGTCCACCGGGATGTCCGCCTCGGCGTAGACCGCCGACGCCTGGTCGGCGCCCGCCACGGTGTCGACGGTGAATGAGATTTTGGAATCGGCCCGAAGCGCCTGCAGTCGCTCATGCTTGTTGCGGCCGGTGACCGGATAGGCCACGCGCATGTCCTCAAATCCGGCGTTCACGAACGTCTCGGCCTCGTGCACGGTGGCGACGGTCAGCCCTTCGGCGCCGCGGTTCCTCTGCTCGTTCGCGAGGGCGACCGATTTGTGGGTCTTCGTGTGGGGGCGCAGGGCCACGTCGTTCGCGTCGGCCCGGGCCTGCATGGTCGCGAGGTTGGCCTGCAGGCGCGACTGTTCGATCAGAAGGGCCGGGGTGGGAAGGTCGGAAATCGTCACGGGGCGACGAGGGGCAGTGCGCGACAGGTCGTTGCGGATTCGCGGGACGTGATGGGGGCGTGGTGGGTTCCGGGGCGGTCGGATAGTGGGTGTCGACCCGAGGGCTCACCCCACTTCAAATTTGCGACTACTCGAATATTTGACACCATCGTTTTTTTGCTACTCTCCGTTTGGAAATGACAGTTCAGCGTACAGCGTGCCGCCATTCACATTATGAGTCCACGATTACGCCTGTCAAACTCAGTCCTCGTGGGTGTAGCTTTCCTGCTTGTGGGCCTGTTCGCAGGGGCCTGTGACCAGCTCACGGGATCGTCATCGCCTGAATCGGAGAGGTTGGAGGCAAAGGCCCTCACGTTCTCCCACATGCCGATGGGGAACACCCTGCCATCGCCGGACGAGGTGCCCCTGGAGCGAGGAATGGTGCGCCCGGATCAGGAGCCAACCACGCAGGCACAGCCGCGCTTGCCGCGGAGCAAGGAGACGGCGAAAAAAGCCGGCACCCCGTCGCCGTACGGGTGCTACCTGGCGAGCCGGCCCTACTCCGAGGCAGTGGCGTTCCGGAGCGTGTACCTGTACTTCCCGCGAGACATGGTAAAAGAGGCGGGTGAAGAGAAAAAGCGCATTGTCTTTTCGCTCGAAGCGGCTCTGATCGAAGCTTCGGTGTCCGCAGCGAAAAGCGATCCGGCGGAGGCTGCAGCGCAACGAGAAGAAACGGGCGTCCGTTACGCGAACTGTGTGATTCCAGCCACGTCAGGAGCTGAGGACATAGCCAACGAGCAATTGATCCGGGCTGGAGAAGAGGAGGCCGTATTGAATGCAGTAGGATCCCCCGAAAAACCCGCTTCTAAAAACCAGGTCTGCACTATCGAGCAGGTGACTACCTGTGCTGGATGGTCGTGGAATGAGTCGTGTGGAACTGAATACGAAGTATCATGCGGTTCGTCGATTCCTGGAGGTGGTGCAGGTGGACTTGGTGGAGGTTATCCCGACGGAGGAGATGGGGTTGGCGGTGGAGGAAGTGGGGGGGGCTGACGGAGACGAGAACAGGAGTTGCGAATCTACGAAAAGCCTTTCGAAGCGGCTATATCCAGGTTCGTCAGGGCCAGGATCGGAGTGCCCGCCGGCGGAACCGCCCGACGACGACGTGGATGAGACTGAAGTGTGTCCCCAGGATCCACTTAAGGATATGGACATTCGGGCGACATGTGCCGGAATTGAAGGGGGAACCTACGGTGACACGAGGGGGCCGAATAACAATCAGTTCCACGGAGGACTCGATCTTGATGCAGACAAGGGTACTGAGTTGTTCGCTATAGAGAGAGGTGAGGTTGTACAGGTGGATTACTTAGATGACTTCGGCGATTATGTTGTCGTTCAGTCTTCTCAAAACGAAAATCAATACTTTCTGTACGCTCACCTCAGTTCAACTGCAGTCGGAGAAGATGACGCTGTTGTTCAAGGACGTAAGCTTGGAGAAACTGGTAAGAGTGGGAACGCAGAGGAGGCAGAATGTAACCAGGAGCACCTCCACCTTGAGGTGCGTGAAGGGGATGGAACAGATCTTGGGTGGGTCAAGGATCTTGGGGGAGAAACTGTAGATCCTGAAGAGTATATCGGGACCAACTTCAACGAGGAGGGGGAAGCAAAGTCCGATCAATGTAGTTAGTATTCAGACGAAATCCCGACCTCTGATGGGTGCGATCAAGCACGGAGACGCACAGAAAAGACGATTGAACTATCAGGGAAAAACTGCAAAGATGGTACGATGGTTACGAAACGGCTTCTTCCAATATTAGCTATGTTCACAGCATTCACCTTCATGGGGTCGGACACTGCATGTGCACAAGTTGAAAAAACTTTTCAGCGGACGGATTCAAATGGTCAGATCGTCCAGACGCCCTACGTTACCTATGAGGAGTTTCAGTCGGTCACGCTCCACCGTCCCGATGGTCAAGTGCCGCTTCGAGAGCTTCTAACTGTTTCTTCTTTAGACGAGGTGATCCGTTTGCTTGGTGACCCACAGTCGGTCGAGCGTAATGACGACCCCGATGATGCGAGTTTCACCGCATGGCTACACTATGATAGAGATACAACAGTGGAGTATCATGGCTTTGCGGACGGCACGCTGGGAATAACCTCAATCGAGCTTCGATCCCCGAGGTGGGGGCTGGAAATCGGAAGTAAAAGATTGTCTCCGGGGGGAGACATCGCTGATCTTGACAAAACAGTCCGTCGGTCGGCTGTTTCTGGTAAGCTATCGAAGAAAAATAACAAGAGTGGTGTCGGGGCAATCTACATTGAACAACCGAATGATTCGAAGAATGAGAAAGTTGAGCCGCTGATGAACGGAATGACGCAGTTCAACTTTAAGACTGGAAAAGCAGGGGCTATTGACGTTGTTCGTCTCAGCCGAATTCCATCAGATTAGACATTTGGAAGTACTAATCCATTGCAAATATAAAAATAAATTAAGTAACGACATTAGTTATATACAAGTCAAAGGTTGGGGGAGTTCAGCGTTCGCCGGTTCTGAAAGCCCGTTGAGCCGGGCCGGACGGAAATGAATTCACTGAAACATCGAGAGATGCCCATTTGGGGGTGGCCGAGGTGACCTCGCCCGACCACTTTCTGAAGACGGAAGGTGAAACGGTTCATCTCGGAATGAGGCAAAGTAACCTGGGAATTCCTTTGGAGAAGGACCTTCACTAAGCGAAAATAGAAGACACTGTTGACATACAATTAAATTCATAATTAAGAACCTCTGTGCACGACAAAACTCACATGACACTTCAATCTTTCGACACAAGTCATTCTGAGTCGCGCAGCGACGAAGAATCTCTTCGAGAAGCGGCGAAAGCGGTGCTCAAGTGGCAAGCCGATCCAACTCGTTTCCGCTTCATTCAAAGAGATTCACTCCGAGAGCACTTGCTCCGCAGCGCCTCGCTACGCTCGGAATGACGCGGTCGAGGGACGGGAATAGCCGTCTTGTGAAGGCTCGTCCAGCTTTTGTCGTGTACCATGATTAAGAACAACTGATCCCCCGAAAGTGTCTAATAGTCACAGTGTAAATGTAATCACCTATCTGTTCCGTCGGGCTCACGCCAGAACGTATTCCACCACTTCTCTGACTTGATCCGCTGAGATAGGGAGTTTATTCGAATAGGACACCTGTTTTAGGTAATCTTGAAATCTGAAAGTGCCCCTCTTTTTGCGATCAGTACTCCTGATTATATTGTTTCCTGAAGCTGACTCTATATAACTATGAAGTACCTTGTTGCGACTTCCGTAGTAGTCCTGTTGTCAGTCTCTTTTTCTCCGGATATGCTGATAGCACAAGCCGAAAACGTCTTCAAGAGAACCTATGAGGGTGAGGTTGTTCAGGCTTCGTATATAACCTTTGATGATTTCGAAAAAGCCTCTCTCAGCCGAGGCAGGCTTAAGTCCGATGAGGTAAGCAGCAGTGCAACTATCCAAGGGGTGACGCTGTCCGATCTGTTGTCGGCTGCTTCGCTCGATCAAGTTACGCAATACCTTGGTAATCCGGAGTCTCTCGAGAAAAAAATTTGGTGAGAGAAGGCTCATTCATCGCATATTTTCACTACGAAGGACTTAAGCTGGAGTATATCAAAGCCGAAAAGAAGGGGAAGATATTGCTACGTGACCTGACGATCACGGGTAGTGAGTGGTCACTCACAGTAAATGGTAGTCGAGTCCATATAGGGATGCCAGAAAGTGAACTGAGCACGCCGGTTCGTGAGTCTGTACGGACATCCGCTGAGAAGAGCACCGACGGGGGGAGAGCCGTCATCCACCTTAGAAACGCGAAAACGACCGACACTGCTAAAGCAGAGCGGTCTCAATCAGAGCGTCGGCTGGGGATTTCGATTGACGTCGACGGTCGGGTGAAAGAGATCACGTTCCACCGCATGATCTGAGGAACGAGCATGCGGGATCCTCCACTCTTTTTGTTTCTATTTGATTGCCCTGATGGCGGCTACGAGCAATACAGAATGTATTGTAAATATTTATATATTACTTTTTCTTCGGCTGCAAGAAGACCATTCATACTTGTTTGGGCAATGGTTATTATCAGCCTTGCTGAGACAGGGGCCGTTCAGGCGCAGACGGAGAAGACAGTCCAGGGGCAGCACGACCCGACGCCCTACATCAGCCACGCCGAGTTCCAGAACATCTCTGTGGGAGGGGAACTCATTTCCAGCAAGTCCTCGGGCTCCCAACCCACGTTCAGAGACATACTGGCCGTCTCGTCTCTTGACGGAGTAATCCGTCTGTTTGGCGAGTCAAAAACGTTCAATCGTATCCCCTATCCCGATGGGAGCACCGTCCGAGTGGATCTGAACTACGGTGGGTTAAAGATGGAGTACTTCAAGTCCGCAGGAAAGGCGGACTTCAGGCTCCGAGAGATGAAGATTACGTCTTCGGAGTGGTCGCTCACAGTGGGAGAAAAAGAATTGTGCCCCGGCATGGCGGGGAATCAGCTTAGTCCGCCGGTCCGGAAGTCCGGATACGTGTATATTGCGAAGCAGGGTACAGCCAAGAAAGCGAAGCGAAGCGGGGAGCTTGAGATAACTGATACAAGAACGCAGATCACGTTCGAAATAGACGAAGATAGCGGAACTGTTAAGACGATTCGATTACATCAAATGATATGAAAAAGTGCTATCTAGACCAGAAAATATCCTCAAGTGGAAATAGTGGGAGTCTTCTACTGGCGTTGATTCGAGCAGGAACCTTTCGGTCATCGATTCCATCGGACAGGTAGGCTTTCACATCTACTCGTCTGCCCGTCCGAATGCGCTCGCTTCCTTTGGTCCGACCCTTCGTTCTCTCGGCAGTCCTCACCCTCGTGGTCGGAGTTGGCACGGCCCACGCGCAGATGGAGATGCCTCCTCGCTCGCTCGGGGAGGTGGTGACCCAGGCCGAGGCGCAGGAGACCCCGATTCTGCTGGAGATCTACGCGCCGTGGTGCCCCTACTGCCAGAAGATGCAGGAGACCGTCTACGCCGACTCCACGGTCCGGGCGACCCTGGACCGTCAGTTCACCTATGCCCGCCTCAACCGCGACACGACGGCAGGGGCGCATCAGTTCGACGGCCGCACGCTCTCGTCGAAAGAGCTGGGCCTAGCGCTCGGGGCGCGGGGCGTGCCCACCACGGTCTTCATGACCCCCGAGGGCACCCCGATTGCGAAGCAGCCCGGTTACATCAAGCGGCCCATGTTTCTGACGATGCTCCGGTACTTTGGCTCCGGGGCGTACGAGGAGCAGGGCTTCGAGGCGTTCCGAAATCAGGCGTCTGAGTGACATCAAGGCTCCACGACGGGGAGGAGCCCGACGACAGCCCTCTCTATTCGTCCGTCGCCTCCACCCGGGCGTCTTCGATCCGGTCGAAGGCGCGGAGCCGATCCACCACGTCCATCCCGTCCGTCACGCGCCCAAAGGCGGTGTAGCCGCCGTCCAGGTGCGGCTGCATGCTGTGGGAGACAAAGAACTGGCTGCCCTCCGTATCTGTGCCGGCACTGGCCATGCCGACGGTGCCCCGCCGGTGGCCGATGCGCGTCGCTTCGGTGCGGAGAAAGACCCCCGGCCCGCCGAAGCCGTCCCGTCGCGCAAAGTCGCCGCCCTGCACCACGAAGTTGGGCACCACGCGGTGGAACGGCACGCCGTCGTAGCGCCCCTCCCGGGCAAACCGTGTGATCGCCTGCACGGTTTGGGGCGCCTGCTCGGTGTCGAGCGCGATCGTGACCGTGCCCCGGTTCGTTTCCAACACGAGGCGTGGGTGGGGGCCCAACGCCTGAAGGTAGTTCCAGTCGATTGAGGGCGTCTCCGGGAGCGGCTTCGCTGCGGCAGTCACCGTGGTGTCGGTTGCCTCAGAAAGTCCCTGTGCGGCGGCGTTTCGGATCGCGTGGTGCGGGTGGTCGAGCGCGTCGCGGAGGATCGGTTCGGCGGTAGGGCCCCCGAGCGTGCCGAGAGCCCCCAGCACGGCCGTCATGCCCTCCAGGTCGTCGGGCGTGGCGAGCGTGCGGTAGGTGGCGGCGAGCGTGTCGGCGGCGCCCCGTGGGGCGAAGGCCGAGTCGGCGAGGGCGGGCGCGCCGTGGTAGAGGAGCGCCGGGTCGCCCCGGCGCACGGCGGCGGAGAGTCGGTCGAACACGGCCTCTGCGTTCCGTGGTCGGGTGCGGTCCCATCGGGCCACGAGGGTTTGCACGCCCGCGGCGCCCACCCGCACGTCGTCGCTGCGGAGGGCCGCCCCCAGCAGCGAGTCGGCACGGGGCGCGTCGATCGGGGCCAGGGCGGGCAGGGCCGCGGCGTAGACGACGGGGGATCGTTCAGTGCGCCAGCGGCCGACGGTATTGAGGACCCGCTCCGAACGTCCGTTCCGGGCGAGGCCGAGCAGCAGCGGCGCGGCCACGCGCCACCGGCGGGGATGGGCGTCGAGCCAGGCCCCGACGGCCGCGACGCGGTTGGGGGACCAGTCGAGCCCGGCCAGCGTCTCGGCGGCCGTGCGGGCCACGAGCGGATGGCCGTCGTTGAGGGTCGCGACGAGGACGCTCTGGGATTCGCCGGGGGCGGAACGCGCGGAGAGCGCCCGGGCGGCCTCCACGCGTGTGCGCCAGTCGGGGGCCGTCCGGAGCCAATCCGCCAGGCGAGGTGCATCGGCGGCGTCGCCCGTCGCGCCCAGGGCCCCAAGCAGGTGCATGGCGGCCGGGTCGTCGGGGGCCGTGTCGTTGAGCACGGCACGGATCGTGTCGGCGCGGCCGGCGGCGAGGGCCTCCACCCGCCCCAGCGCGTACGCCGCGTTGCGGCGCGTCCACGGGTCGTCGTCCCGCAGGTGGCTCAGAAGCCAGGTCGTGGCCGTCGAGTCGGTTACGCCGCGCATGCCGTAGCGGGCGATCGCCAGCGCCAGGTCGGAATGACGGGCCGGGGGGAGACGAAGCCGAATGAGGCCGCGCAGAGATTGGGCGTTGCCCGTCGCGCCGAGTGCGTCGATGAGCCGTCGTTGCACCGAGGGGTCGCGCTCGAAGCGTAGGGCTTGAAGCAGCGGGGCCGCCGGCACCCCCGACGGCATCTGGCCGAGGGCGAATGCGGCGTCGGTGCGGACGAGGGGCACGCTGTCGCTGAGCAGGTCGAGGAGCCCGGGAATGGCGCTGGTGTCCCGAACGGAGGCGAGGGCAAGGGCGGCCCGGGCCCGCACGTCGGCGTCGTCGGCCCCAATCTGTTCGCGGAGCAGGGCGCCGTTTCGGTCGACCTGGGCCTTCACGACCGCCTGCAGCGCAGGGCGCGTCAGCAGGTCGTCGGATGGGCGCTCGGGCATCGGCTGCGCGGCCGCGCCCGTGAGGCTCCAGAGACAGACGAGCGGGAGGGCAAGCCAAGTCCGCATGGAGGGACGAGACAGCTGGACAAGAATCGGGAACGAGCAAAAGCGAACGACGCGATGCGTGTTCGCGCCCTTGCGGCCGCAGTCCTGTCATCATCTCGTGCGCACGACCCATCGGCCGTCTCTCAGTGACCGGCTGCCGCAGCCGTCGCGGACGAGGCACGTCCGTGCGGGAGCAGGGCCCGCCGCGAGGGGCGGGGAGAGGAGGACAGCCAGGACGAGGGACGCCGGAGAGGTGGAGACGGCGTCCCGGTCCCCTCAAAAAGACATGCAGGACAGTGGGGGCGGCCGGCGCGTGATGCCCTTACGACTGTCGCGTGCCGACCTTCCCCATGGCGACGCGCAGACGGTTTCGGGCCCGGTCGCGGGCGGCCTCGTGGGTCTCGCGCTCCTCCTCCTGCACGCCCTCTTCGAGGCGTCGCTTCGCGCGCTCCTCGGCGCTCTCGGCCCGCTCCACGTCAATTTCCGAGGCCGGCTCGACCGTCTCGGCCAGCACGGTGACCTTGTTGTCGATGATCTCCAGAAAGCCGCCGCTCGTGGCAAAGATGATGCGGTCGTTGTGCATGTCGGCGTACTCGTGGGCCGCCTGCGTCTTCACGATGAGGGGCCCGATGCCGAACGCGGCGATCATGGGGGCATGGTCTTCGCGGACCTCGAATGAGCCTTCAATGCCGGGGGCGCGGACGCCATTGGCCGGGCCCTGAAACGAGCGCTCGTCCGGCGTCACGATGTCAACGGTCAGTTCGTCGGCCATCTGTGGGTATTGGGTTTGGGGGTTGAGGGGGGCGTCGCGCAAACGGTCGACGCACGACGCGTGGCGCCCAACTCGGTTATGCTTCCTCGGCCATCTCCTCGCCGGCCTCGATCACCTCGTCGATTGTGCCCTTCAGCAGGAAGGCCCGCTCGGGCAGGTGGTCGAGCTCGCCGTCGAGAATCATGCGGAAGCCGCGGATGGTCTCCTCGATGGGGACGTACTTGCCGGGCTGGCCGGTAAACTGCTCGGCGACGAAGAAGGGCTGGCTGAGGAACCGCTGCACGCGCCGGGCGCGGTTGACGGCCTGCTTGTCCTCGTCGCTCAGCTCGTCCATTCCGAGAATCGCGATGATGTCCTGGAGCTCCTCGTAGCGCTGGAGGATCTCCTTCACGTCCTGCGCGGTCTCGTAGTGCTCGGTGCCCAGGGCCCGCTCGTTGAGCATCTGGCTCGTGGAGTCGAGCGGGTCGATGGCCGGGTAGATGCCCTGCGTCGACAGCTGGCGCGAGAGAACGGTCGTGCAGTCGAGGTGGGCGAACGTCGTGGCCGGGGCGGGGTCCGTCAGGTCGTCGGCCGGGACGTAGACGGCCTGGAAGGAGGTAATGGAGCCCTCCTGCGTCGAGGTGATGCGCTCCTGCAGGTCGCCCATCTCGCTGGCGAGCGTCGGCTGGTAGCCCACGGCGCTCGGCATGCGCCCCATGAGGGCCGACATCTCCTGGCCCGCCTGGACGAAGCGGAAGATGTTGTCGAGGAAGAAGAGCACGTCCCGCCCCCCGAGGTCGCGGAAGTACTCCGCAATTGTGAGGCCGGTGAGGCCCACGCGGGCCCGGGCGCCGGGCGGCTCGTTCATCTGGCCAAAGACGAGCGAGATGTTGCTCTCGCTGTTCATCGCGTCGAAGTCGACCTTGTCGAGGTCCCATCCGCCGGCCTCCATCGACTCGCGGAACTCCTCGCCGTAGGTCATCACGCCGGCCTCAATCATCTCGCGGAGCAGGTCGTTGCCCTCGCGGGTGCGCTCCCCGACGCCGGAGAAGACCGAGAGGCCCTCGTGCGCCTTGGCGATGTTGTTGATGAGCTCCATGATGAGGACCGTCTTGCCGACGCCGGCCCCGCCGAAGAGGCCGACCTTGCCGCCCTTGGGCACCGGCTGGATCAGGTCCATCACCTTGATGCCGGTTTCCAGCACCTCCTGCGACCCGGTCAGTTCGTTGTACTCGGGCGGGTCCTGGTGAATGGCCCGGCGCTCGTCGACGTCCGGCTCCGGCAGGCCGTCGATCGGCTGGCCGACGACGTTGAAGAGGCGCCCCCGAATCTCTTCGCCGATGGGCACGCTGATGGGCTGATTCGTCGCCGCAATGGCCTGGCCGCGCTGCAGCCCGTCGGTCGAGTCCATCGCGATCGCCCGGACGCGCCGTTCGCCAAGGTGCTGTTGCACCTCCAGAATCAGGTCGCGGCTGTCCTCCCGTTCGATCCGGAGGGCGTCCAGAATATCGGGCACGCCGTCGCGCGGAAATTCGGCGTCGACGACCGGGCCGAGCACCTCGACAATTTTGCCCTTGACTTCGTTGCTTCCTACTTCCATGAGACGGAATCAGTTATTCAATGAGAGAGGGGCCAGACAGAGGACGACGGAGTTCCGCCGGACCACACCGGAGCCGACTGCAGAATCTACACGATGAAAAACCTAACGGGTGCCGACGGAAAATGCCTACGCGCTGGATGAGGATTCCACGGTTGCGCCGCAAAGAATCCAGGAATTCCGTGCCGGCGTGGATTTCGGTTTCTAACGCCTGATTTCGTAGGTTTTGGGCAGCTCCACGTTCCATCCCCGTGCCAACCCGGTCGCGCACCCATGCACTTTGGTTCCCCGCCCGCCTCGCTGCGCTGCTCGTGCGTCGTGCTCCTGGTGCTCGGGGCGGTGGGGCTCTTCACGTCCCCCGCCCTCGCGCAGGACGCAGAGGATTCGTCCCTGCCGACCATCGCCGAGAAGACCGAGGGGATGACAAAAATGGACGGCTACGTTCCGGTCTACTGGGACGCGGCGACGGGCAAACTCTGGCTGGAGATTACCCGATTCGATACCGAGATGCTCTACGTCAGCTCGCTGCCCACGGGGCTCGGGTCCAACCCCGTCGGGCTCGATCGGGGCCAGCTCGGCACGCAGCGGGTCGTCCGCTTCGAGCGGACGGGGCCGACGGTGCTGCTCGTGACCCCGAACCTCGACTACCGCGCCGCCTCCGACAACGAGTACGAGCGAACCGCGGTGCGGGAGGCGTTCGCGCCGGGTGTCCTGCAGGGCTTCGAGGTGGCGGCCGAGGGGCCCGAGGGGCACGTGCTGGTCGACGCGACCGACTTCGTGGTGCGCGACGCCCACGGGGTGGCCCGTCGCCTGAAAAACACCGGGCAGGGGGCGTACGCGCTCGCGGAGGGACGCAGTGCGCCCGTTCCCGAGCACGTGAAGGCCTTTCCCCAGAACACCGAGCTGGAGGCGCGGCTCACCTTCACCACGGACGGCGACCCGGGGGCGTACGTGGAGCGGACGGCGGCCGCGCCCCGGGCCCTCACGCTCCGCGTGCACCACTCGCTCGTCGAGCTGCCCGATACGGCCGGGTACACCCCGCGCCGCTTCGATCCGCGCTCCGGGCTCTTCTACACGGACTACATGGATTTTGCAACGCCCATCGGGAAGTCCATGACGAAGCGGCTCGTCAACCGGCACCGGCTCACCTGTGCGGCGGCGCCCGGCGCGGACGGGCTGTGCCCGCCGGAGGAGCCCATCGTCTACTACCTCGACCCCGGCACGCCCGAGCCGGTGCGCGGCGCCCTGCTCGACGGCGCCCGGTGGTGGGGGGAGGCGTTCGAGGCCGCGGGCTTTGAGGACGCCTACCGGGTCGAGGTGCTGCCGGACAGTGCCGACGCGATGGACGTGCGCTACAACGTGATCCAGTGGGTGCACCGCCGCACGCGGGGCTGGAGCTACGGCGCCTCCGTAACCGACCCGCGGACCGGCGAGATTCTGAAGGGCCACGTCACCCTCGGCTCCCAGCGCGTGCGGCAGGACTACCTGCTGGCCGAGGGCCTCCTGGCCCCGTACCAGGGCGCCCATGCCGACGGCATCCCGGCCGCGGACGATCCGATGCTGGAAATGGCGCTCGCCCGCATTCGGCAGCTGTCGGCGCACGAGGTGGGGCACACGCTGGGCCTCGCCCACAACTTTGCCGCGTCGGTGAACGACCGCGCCTCGGTCATGGACTACCCGGCGCCGCGGGCCCGTGTGGAGGGAGACTCCGTGTCCCTGGAAGGCGCCTACGACACCGGCGTGGAGCGGTGGGACGTGAAGGCCCTCCAGTACGCCTACGCCCGTCCGGGCCCCAATCAGACGGAGGCCGCGCTGCTCGACAGCCTCGTGCGGGCAGCGGAGCGGGCGGGCCTCCGGTACGTGACGGACGCGGACGCCCGTCCGGCCGGCGCCGCCCACCCGAAGGGCAACCTCTGGGACAACGGGCGCAACATGGTCGACGCCCTCGATCGGGAGATGCGGGTGCGAGACGTGGCCCTCGACCGGTTTGGCGAGGCGGTCGTGAAGCGCGGGACGCCGCTCGCCCAGATGGAGGAGGCGCTCGTGCCCCTCTACCTGCGCCACCGGTACCAGGTCGCCGCCACGGCGAAGCTCATTGGGGGCGAGGCCTACGAGTACGCCGTGCGTGGCGAGTCGGAGGCGCAGGTGTCCGAGCGCGTGCCGGCCCAACGCCAGGCGGCCGCCCTCGACGCCCTGCTGTCCACGATCACGCCCGCGGCGCTGGCCCTGCCGGAGGCCGCCCGCGACCGCATCCCGCCACGTCCGCCGGGCCATCCGGATACCCGCGAGGTGTTCGAGGGCCGGACGGACCCGACGTTCGACCCCTACGCCCCGGCCGAGGTGGCGGCCACCATGGTGCTCGATGCCCTCACCGTGCCGGAACGGGCCCTGCGCCTCATCGAGCAGCGGGACGCCACCCCCGACCTGCCGGGCCTGCAGGGCACGCTCGCGCAAATTACCGACGCCGTGTGGAAGGCCGACCCGCCCGCCGACGGGTACCGGGCCGAGGTGCAGCGGACGGTGCAGCAGGTGTGGACGGACGTGCTCCTCGACCGCGCCGACGCCGCCGACGGGGCCCCGGCCGTGCAGGCCCGCCTCGAACAGCACCTGCGCACGCTTCGAGACTGGCTCGCCGACCATCCGGGCGAGGGGGCGGAGGCCGAAGCCCACCGAACGGCCGTCCGGACGTCGATCGAGCGATTTTTCGACCGGTCCCACGACGCGGCCGCCCGCCCATCTACCGTCGATGCCCCGCCCGGCTCCCCCATCGGACAGGCCCCAGGGTACCACCGGCGCCACGCCCAGCGGCAGGCCTGGCTCGATCGGTGGGCCCCGCCCGTCTGCTCGCGGCAGAGGCCGTAGGGGCGGGCGCCTCATTTCTTGCATGTTTTTTGCATGTACGAAGGTCCCCGAACGTCCCCCCTCAGAGGCCCTGTGTGCGCGATGAATTGGCGGAGGGAGGGAATATACTCCGCTTTGATCCTCGCCGTCGGGAAAATACGCCCGTCCCGACGGGCCGTGGACGGGACGCCCCCGTCTCTTTCCCACCGGGCGCTGATCGAGGTACCCACTGAATTGCTCTAGAGGATTGGAGGCCCATGCCCCCCCCTGCTGTTGACCGAGACGCCCTCGTCGAACTCCTGGACGGGAACCCCAACGTCATCGTGACCCTTATCGACTCGTTCCTGGACGACTGCTCGGACTACATGGATGCCATCCGGGCCGCGGTTGCAAGCAGAGACGCCGAGGCACTGGAACGGGAGGCCCACGGCCTAAAGGGAGCGACGGGCAGCCTTCGGGCCGCCCCGTCCAGCGAGGCGGCCCAGACGCTCGAGGAGATGGCCCACGCGGGGGACTTTGCGGACGCCGAGGCGGCCCTGGAGACGCTGGAGGCCGAAATTGACCGCCTCAAAGACGAGCTCCGTGCCCTCCGGACGGCGTGTCAGGACGCCGCCGGACGGGTAGACTGAACGGCTACGCCGGCGGGGCGGTCGCGGACGGGCCGTCGAAGTGGTCGAAGCCCCCCGGCTGAAGCGGGACATTCTCGCCGTGGGCGCGCTGGAGCTTGATCGGGTGCTCCGGATCGTCGGGCTCCACGATCTCGCCCACCACCGTGTACGTCTGTGGGTCGAGGGCGTCGAGCTCGTCTTCCGGAATCGTGAACACCAGCTCGTAGTCCTCCCCGCCGAACAGGGCGTAAATCGTCACGTCCTCCCCGAAGTCGGTGGCCGTGTTGCGGGTCTCCGGGTCGATGGGGAGGGCCGGCTCGTAGAGTTGCGCGCCGAGGTCGCCGGCCTCGCAGATGTGGTGCACCTCGGCGGAGAGGCCGTCCGAGATGTCGATGAGGGCGTGGGGCTGCACCCCGGCGTCGCCCCAGTCGCGAACCGTCTTGAGCTGGGCCGGCGGGGCCAAGTGCCGCCGGATGACGTAAGAGTACGGGTCGAGGTCCGGCTCAAAGTCTTCCTCCTGCTCCTGGAGGCGCTCCCGATTGCGCAGCAGCACCTTCAGGCCCGCGTACGAGGAGCCAAGGTCGCCCGTGACGCAGATCTTGTCGCCGACCTGGGCCCCCGTGCGGTACACCACCTTCTCCTCCGCCGCCGCCCCCACGACCGAGATCGAGAGCGAGAGGCCGTGGGACGCGTTCGTGTCGCCCCCCACGATGTGCATGTCGTAGGCGTCGCAGGCCTGCTTCAGGCCCTCGTAGACCGTGGTAATCATCTCGACGGACACGTTCTGCGGGATGCCGATCGAGACGGTGGCGTAGCGCGGCGACGCATTCATCGCCACCACGTCGCTCACGTTGACCGAGAGGGCCTTGAAGCCGAGGTGCTCCATCGGCATGAAGGCGCGGTCGAAGTGGACGCCCTCCACGAGGGTATCGGTGGTCATGACGTGCACGCGGTCCTCGTCCGTGCGGTACACGGCCGCGTCGTCGGCGATGCCCGACACAATGGTGTCGTCGGTGGGCTCGCCGAGCGTGTCGCGCAGGAGGGCAATGAGGCCAAACTCACCGATCTCGGCGAGGGCCGTCTGGTCGGACTGCTCCTGGGATTCCATGGGAGCGTTTGGGTTTGGGAAAGGCAGCGACTGCCGATCCTTCTATATTCCGGCGGCGGGGGCGTGTTTGTATCCCGGGCGGGAGAGGCGGGCCTTTCGTCGGCTTTTTGCCAAGGCGGCGGGGCGTCCAGGCCCCTCGGCCCGGCCGCTATGGCCCCGGCACGCTCAGAGAGCCGAGAGGAGTGCGCGCCGAGGCCCCCGTCACCGACGGCAGGTTCGTGGGCGTTCCGTTGACGGCCTCGTGGGCGAGGACGGCGAAGCAGAGGGCCTCCTTCGCGTCCGGGGCCACGCCGTGGTCCGACGTGGGGCGGACCGGAATGGGGGTGAAGGCCTCCTCCAGCATCCGCCAGAGCGTGTCGTTGTGCACGCCCCCGCCACTAACGATGAGTTCGTCGATGGCCTGCTCCGGACGCACGTACTGCGCGTAGGCCTGGTAGACGGACGCGGCGGTGAGGAGCGTCGCCGTGGCCATCGTGTCCTCGGGGGAGAGGGTGCGGGACCGGGCGGCGCCGAGCAGGCGGTCCACGTAGTCGGGCCCGAAGTCGTCGCGGCCCGTGGACTTCGGCGGCTCGCGGCGAAAGTACTCGCCCTCCAGCAGGTCGGCAAGCAGGTCGTGGTCGGGCGTGCCGGTGTCGGCGTGCCGGCCGTCCGGGTCGTGGGGCGCGCCGAAGAGGCGGGTGGCGAGCGCGTCGATCACCATGTTGGCCGGGCCCGTGTCGAAGGCCCGCACGTCGTCGGGGGCCGCGCCGGCGGGCAGCACCGTCAGGTTGGCGATGCCGCCGAGGTTGAGCAGCCCGCGAGCCTCGTCGGGATCGGTGAAGGCGACCCGGTCGAAGTATGGCACGAGCGGGGCGCCCTGTCCGCCCAGCGCCAGGTCCGCCGCGCGGAAATTGCCCACGACCGGCACCCCCAGCCGCGTCGCGAGGGTCGACGGGTTGCCGAGCTGGAGCGTGGCCCGGACGTCCTTGCCGGCACAGTCCGCCGGCTCAGGGAGGTGGCACACGGTCTGGCCGTGGGCCCCCACGAGGTCGACGGTCCCGCGGTCCACGTCGGCCTCCGCCACCACGCGGTCGACGGCCGCCGCGTACGCCTCCGCGAGGCGGGCATCGAGGCGCGTCACGTCCCGGACCGACGACGCGGCCGGATCTGTGTTTGCGCGAATGAGGTCCCGGAGGGCGGTGGGATAGGGGATGTGCACGAACGCCTCCGGGTCCATCGTCAGGTCCGGGCCGCTGCCGTCCAGCTGCACGAGGGCGGCGTCCACGCCGTCGAGCGAGGTGCCAGACATGAGGCCGACGACCGTGCGGCGCGACCGGCGGTGGAGGGCGAGAAGGACGTCCATTCGGGACGGCGATGGGTGATGAGAAAGCGGGGCGCGGGCATCGGGCCTCCACGCGCCACGATGAACGCTCCGACGCTAGGCGTCTTCCCCGGCCTCGTCGGCCTTCCTACGCATCTCGTCGGCCTTTTCCTGAAACTCGTCGGCCCGGTCGGGCTCCTGCTCGGCCAGTGCGGCGTAGATGCGGGCGGCCTCCTGGTAGTCGTCCTGTCCCTCGTGAATGCGGGCCAGCGTTTCCGAGACGATGTCCTCCGTGTCGTCCTCCGCCGCCATCCCGGCCTCCTCGTCCACGTCCGGGGGCGGGGCGTCGGCCTCGGCCTCCGGCTCGATGCGGGCCGACTGCAGCTCGTTGATGAGGTGGTCAAGGTCGTCGGTGTCGCCCTCGTCCTCGAGCTGTTCGACCTGCTCTTCGGGCGTGGGCGGGGCCTCGTCGGGCGAGGACGGACGGTCGGACGAGGGGGGCGCGTCGGACAGCCCCGGGCGGGCGCCGCCCTGCCGGGCCTCCCGTTCGGCCTGGCGCCGCAGCTGGGCCAGGCCGGAGTCCGCGTCGGCGGCCGGGTCCTCCGCCCCCTCGGCCGGAGCGGCAGCGTCGTTGGGGGCGGCGTCCGGGTCGGCGTCGGAGGGGGACGAGGTCGTGAGGGACGGGGGAAAGGCAAAGGTGAACGAGGCGCCGTCGTGATCCTCCAGGCGGCGAAGGACCCGCTGGGTGCCCGCCTTGGCGATGGGGCTGTTCGGCATCAGGAAGCGCGCCTCCGCCCAGGACTGCAGTGCTTCCTCCCAGCGTTCCTGGGACTCGTAGGCGTGGGCCAGCAGCACGTGCGCCCCCAGATGCGCCGGCAGGGCCCTGACCGTGTCGTGAAGCGTCGCGATGGCGGCGTCGTAGTCCTCCTGTTCGAGCAGGGCAAGGGGCTCTTGAAGGTCGGGCACAGACATGACGGGGGGCAGGAATGCGCTCGGGACGGGAGAGAGGACAGAGGCAATGAGAGGCGCCCACGGGGGTTCCCGACGCAGGCCCGGTTGCAGCGAGCGTTCGTGTGCCGCCGGAGGGGGACACGTCCCGCAGGAGGCCTTGAGGGTCAGGCGGCCGGCGACGAGGCCGGGGCGGAGGCCGTCGGGCCCTGCTGGGCCGTCAGGGCCTGCCGCAGGCTCGACGCGGTCACCAGCGCGAACCCGAGCGCGAACAGCGCCTGAAACGGAACAGCGGCCCACTCGCCGAGGCCCACCACGACGCCGAGGCCGACCGTCGAATAGACGGCCAGGGCCAGCTCGCCCCACACGACGCGGGGCACCTCGCGGATGGCGTAGCGGCTTTCCCACCAGCCGTCGCCGCCGGCGCTCCCCACCTTCGGCGTGCGGATGAACGCGGTGTCGGTGCCCCGGAGGGCCTGCCACACGGCGCTCGTGTTGCTGAGCGAGAGGCCCATGGTGCCGGCCATGAACGGCACGAAGAGGCGGAGGCGCCGTCGCCAATCGGGGTGCAGGGCGCGCTGGGCGAACAGCTGGGCGAGGAAAAACCCGGCGAACCCGAACAGGCCGAATCCCATGATCGCGAAATAGACCTCCCCGGGCCCGTGGCCAATGCCCTTGAGCAGCAGGAGCGGGGCGTGGGTGAGGGCGGCGAGCAGGATAAACGGGAAGGCGAAGTGAGCGGTAAGGTGGAACGTGCCCTCCAGCTTCACCCGCCACGGCTGGGCCGATCGCCAGAGGCGGCCCGTCAGCTTGAGGGCCGTTTCGGCGCCGCCCTTCGCCCACCGAAATTGTTGGGCGCGGAGCGCGTTCATGTCGGGCGGCAGCTCGGCCGGGGCCTCCGCGGCGGGGACGTACGTGAGGCGCCACCCCTGCAGCTGGGCGCGGTAGCTAAGGTCGAGGTCTTCGGTGAGCGTGTCGTGGGCCCAGCCGCCCGCGTCCTCGATGCAGGCGCGGCGCCAGACGCCGGCGGTGCCGTTGAAGTTAAGGAAGCAGCCCGCCAGCTCACGCACCCGCTGCTCGATCGCGAAGTGGGCGTCGAGGCCGAAGGCCTGCACCTTCGTCAGCAGCGAGTCGTCCCGGTTGAGGTGGCCCCAGCGGGCCTGCACCATGCCCAGGTCGGGGGCGTCGAAGAAGCGCGGCACGAGGCGGCGCAGGAACGACGGGCGCGGCACGAAATCGGCGTCGAAAATCGCGATCAGGTCCCCGCGGGCACGGTGCAGCCCGTTGGCGAGGGCGCCGGCCTTGTAGCCGGTCCGGTCGTCGCGGCGGACGTGCGTAATGCTGACGCCCTCGGCCTGCCAGTGGGCAACCCGCTGGGCGACCCGCTCGGTTGTCGCGTCCGTGGAGTCGTCGAGGACCTGGATGTCGAGCTTGGCGCGGGGGTAGTCGAGGTGCACGCAGGCGTCGATGAGGCGCTGGGCCACTTCGGCCTCGTTGTAGAGGGGCAGCTGCACGGTCACGACGGGCCAGTCGTCGTCGGGCTCCGGCAGGTCGTCGGGGGCCGGCACGGGGCCGTCGCGTAATCTTTCACTGGCGGCGTGGACGAGGGCCAGCCACAACAGGTTGCCGCCGTAGGCCGTGAGGGCCACGATGGCAACCGCGTAGAGTGCCGGAACGGCGACCTCGAAGGCTGCAAGCATGCGCGTTGAGCGTTGGACCGTTGAAGGGTGAACAGGGGCCGCTGGCCACGGAGGCGGGGACTCCACTCGCTCACTGCGGTGCCCCCATGCTCTCGTGCCCGATTACCGGTTGCGTCCGTAGGTCTCGTGGCTGGAGACCCAGTCGGACGACGAGATGGCGGCGCCCAGCGACAGCTCGCCGGCGAGGGTGGCCGCCGCCACGATCTCGGCAAACTTGTGGACCTTGCCTTTGCCGTAGCACCCCATCACTTCGAGGCATTCGCGCTGGGTGGGCAGGCCCGTGCCCCCGCCGTACGTAGCCACGATGAGGGACGGAATCGTGAGCGAGATGTACAGGTCGCCGTCGTCGGTGAGGTCGGTGTAGAGGACGCCCGCCGACGACTCGGAGACGTTGGCCACGTCCTGCCCGGTGGCGATGAAGAGGGCCGTGATGGCGTTGGGCGAGTGCGCGCCGTTGTTGTTGGCGCCGGAGAGGAAGGCCCCCACGGTCGACACGTTCCAGTGGTGGTGCAGGGCCTCGGGCTCCACCCGCATGTGCTGGGCGAGCGTGTCCCGGTCGATGGTGGCCTCGGCCGTCACGCGCTTGCCCCGCGTCCGCATCACGTTGACCTGCGAGGCCTTCTTGTCCGTCGCAAAGTTCGACTCCAGGTAGAAGTGCTCGACGGCGCCCGGGTACTGGTCCATGATCCAGCCGCAGGCGGCGAAGGTGGCGCGCCCCACCATGTTCTGCCCCGCCGCGTCGCCGGTGCGGTAGTTGAAGCGCAGGTACGCGAAGTGGTTCGACAGGTAGTGGTCGATGTAGAGCAGCTCCGCGACACTGGAGGTCGACTCCGCCTCCGCCCGGATCGCGTCCATGCGGTCGTCCACCCAGTGGGTAAAGTCGCGGGCCGCCCGGGCGCTGTCGAAGATGAAGACCGGGGCGCGCTGCATGGAGTCGCGGGACACGGTCGCCTCGATGCCGCCGCTCAGGTTGCACACCTTAATGCCGCGGTTGTAGGAGGCCACGAGGGTGCCCTCGGACGTGGCAAGGGGAATCAGCACGTCGTCCTGCGCGTGCTCGCCGTGCACCGTGAGCGGCCCGGCAACCCCGAGCGGAATCTGGGCGACGCCGGTGAAATTTTCGACGTTGCCCTCCGTAACCGCCGGGTCGAACGAGTAGTGGGGCACGTGGTCGAGCGAGGTGTCGCTGTAGTCCTCGACGAACTGCTGCCGCTCGTCGATGATGGCCTGGCTGCAGTTGTCGTCCGGGGCGCGGGGAATGCGCTCCAGGGCCTCGTCCTGCTCGGAGATCGAGTCCTCGACGGAAAAGGTGAGCGTGCCGAACGGGTCGGCCCGGAAGGTCAGCTCGAGGGTGTGGGTGCCGGTCTCCAGCGCCGGGCGGTCGGCCCGCAGGTGAAGGGTGCGGCGGAGGGGAAAGTCGAGCGCATCCTCGTCGGAGATCTCGTCGGCCGCGTGGGTCTCGCCCTCGCCCATGAAGAGGTGCACCCGCTCCGGCGGCACCGTGTCGCCGTTGATTTTTACGTCGAGGAGGCCGGTGAGCGTGGCGTCCTGCAGGCGGTTCTTGAGCGCAAACTCGACGCCCCGGTCGGTATTCTCGAGGCTGCCAAACGTGTAGAGCTGCTTCAGAAGGGCGTCGGGCACGGACATGAGCGGATAGGAGTGCGGACGGAAGTGGCTCGGATGAACGAGACATCGCCCTCAACGGAGAGGGCCCGGACGGGTTCGTGGAGAGGGCGTGGGGGGCGAGAGAGTGGGGAAAGGGCGTGGAGGGGAAGAGGGACGTGAGCGGGCGATCTTCGATCGCATTCAATCCGAAGAGGCTTCGCCATCCGGGGTGAAGCGGACGCGGAGCCATCCCTCCTCCAGGGTGGCGTCCGTCATGTGGTAGTAGTTGAGGAAGTTGGGGAGGATCACGTTGGACCGCTGGTTGGCGACCTGCACCACGAGCTGATCCCCGAGCTGGCGCACGTCGACGTCGGCCTCCGTGGCGAACGCGAGGCGCAGGTTCAGGACGTACGCGTCCCCGTCCTCCCGCACCGTGAACGTGGGCTCGTCGTAGAACACGTCCGTCGGGTTCCGCTCCGCATACATCGCGTTCCCGATGCGGCCCAGGCGCTCGGCCCCGAACACCTCTTCGCCCAGGTGCGGCACCTGCAGGATGGGAAGGGGGCGGAAGCTCTGCTCAATCTCCTTGAGGTATTCGCGCTGGCTCTCCACGTAGCCCTCGAAGAACGAGTCGGCCGGCACCTCGTTTTCCGGCAGCACGCGGTTCACGACGACACTGTCCACGCCGTAGCCGTACAGCTGCAGGTACGTGAAGGCCCGCCGCGCCTCCTCAATCACCATCTTTTCGGGGTTCGTCACGAGCCGGATCGAGGTGGTCGATGGGGTGGCGAGCACCTGCTGGACGCGCTCCAGCTTCTCGAAGATCACCTCCAGTTCCTCGTAGCCCTTGTCCAGCGGAATGCCGGTGGCCTTGCGGACGCCGAAGCCGAGCGATTTGACCGCCATCTTCTGGAAGGGAAACGCCTTGGCGAGCCACCACTGGGTGACCTGGGGCAGGGTGAGCAGGGTGAGCGTCTCGCCGGTGGGCGCGCTGTCCACCACGATGAGGTCGTAGTCGGCCTCGCGGAGGGCCTCTTCGAGCCACAGCAGCACCGAGCCCTCGTTCATGCCCGGCAGCGCGGCGAGCTCCTCGGCGGCAATCTGGTCGACCCCCTGCCAGCGGAAGACGGTGAGCATCAGCTCCCGCATGTGGCCCCAGTGTTTCTTCATCGAGTAGTAGAGGTCCACCTCCTGGGCGAAGAGGCGGTCGCGCACTTCTCGCGCCTCGGGCCCGAGCTCCTGGTCGAGGGCGTCGGCGAGGCTGTGGGCGGGGTCCGACGAGAGGACGAGTGTCTTGTGGCCCTGCCGGGCCGCGTGCTGGGCCGTGGCGGCGGCGCAGGTGGTCTTGCCGGTGCCCCCCTTTCCTGTAAACAGAAGGATGCGGGGGGCGTCGTCGAAGGGGACGTCGTCGTCGCTGGCGGGGAAGAGCATGGGCGGGGCAAGCGGCAAGGGAGAGCGGGAAGCGACGATCAGTCGCGAAACCGGGGCGGCAGCACGTCCACGAGCTTGTGCGAGCCGGTGAGCAGCAGTCCGTCTGCGGGGGGCGCGCTCCGCTCAAACGCGTCGAGCGCGTCGGCGAGGGGCCGCGGCGTGCGTGTCGTGACGCCCTGGGCGCGGAGGCGCTCGGCAATCTCGTCGGGCGGGAGGGCACGCCTCGTGTCGATGGGGATGGGGGTCACGACGGCGTCGTGGGCGGCGAGCAGCCGGGCCGTCTCGTCGAGCTGCTTGCCGCGCACGGCGTTGAGGCACACGTGCAGCGTGCCACCGCGCCCGGCCACGACGGGGGCCACCGTGTCGAGGGTCGCGGCGATGGCCGGGGGGTTGTGGCCCACGTCGACCACGAGGAGGGGCTCGTTCCCGAGCACGTCGAGCCGCCCGTGAAAGCCGGTGTGGCCCCGCACGTCGCCGAGGCCGTCCCGCACCGCCGCGTCGGCCGACGCATCGTCCTCGCCCGCCAGGAACGTGAGCTCGGCGGCCCGCACGGCCAGGGCGGCGTTGCGCTGCTGGTGGGGGCCGGCGAGCGACAGTGAGAGGCGGTCGTAGTGACGGGCCGGGGTGTCGAGGCCGATCACGCTCCCGGTCAGGCCCGACCGGTGGGTCGTCCAGGTGGCCTCGTCGTCGAGCCGGTGGAGCGGCGCGTCCTGTTCGGTGGCGACCGCGGCGATGGCGGCCCGGGCCTCGTCCGCGGTTACGGCACTGAGCGCGGGCGTCTCGGGCTTGATGATGCCGGCCTTCTCGCGGGCGATGGCGTCGAGGGTCTCGCCCAGCATGTCGGTGTGGTCGAGGCCGACGTGCGTGATCACCGACAGGGCCGGAGCGAGCACGTTCGTCGAGTCGAGCCGCCCGCCCAGGCCCACCTCGATCACCGCCAGGTCCACGTCCTGCTCGGCAAAGTACCGGAAGGTGAGGGCGACGGCGAGCTCGAAGAAGCTGGGCTGCGTCTTTTCAATCAAATTGCGATGCGCATCGAGCGTGTCGGCGAGCCAGTCGGTGGGGGCGGGCGTGCCGTCCACCCGCATCCGCTGGGCGACGTGCGTGAGGTGGGGGGAGGTGTGAAGGCCCGTGCGCAGGCCCGCCGCGGTGGCGATGGCGGCGGTCATCGCGGCGGTGGAGCCCTTCCCGTTCGTGCCCGCCACGTGGACGGCCCGGAGCGCCTCGTGCGGGTTGCCCATCCCGTCGAGCAGGGCCCGCACCCGGTCCAGGCCCGGCGCGAACGCGTCGTCGGCGACATTGGCGTACTGGGGGCGGTCCAGGAGAAGGTCGAGGGCGTCGGACATGCGCGTTGAGGGTTGAGCGTTATGCGTTGGGCGTTCTCGCCGTAGAGGCGCTCGTACCGGGACGCGTCGGTCGAGCGTCAGCGGTCGTTTCCAGAAGAGGCATCGTCCGGGGCGCAGTCTGAAACTACTTCCTCACTGCCGTTCGGGGCGCAGTCTGAAACTACTTCCTCACTGCCGTTCGGGGCGCAGTCTGAAACTACTTCCTCACTACCGTTCGGGGCGCCGAGGGTGATGCGGCGTTTCGAGGGGGCGACGTGGTGGAACTGGAGGTGGATCGTGTCGAGCGGGAGAAGATCGGGGATCCGATCCGCCCATTCGACGCACGCAATCCCGTCGCCGTGCACGTAGTCCTCAAAGCCCAGCTCTACAAACTCGTCGGGGGTCTGCACGCGGTAGGCGTCGAAGTGGTAGAGCGGCCGGTCGCCGTCGTCGTGGACGGCGAGGATCGTAAAGGTGGGACTGCGGACCTCGGCGGGGGGCAGCCCAAGGCCCTGCGCGACCCCTTTTACGAAGTGGGTTTTGCCCGTCCCCAGGTCCCCATACAGCGCGACCACGGCGCCTGGGGGAAGCCCCTGCGCGATGCGGGCCCCGAGCGCCATGGTGCCTTCCACCGAGTCGGTCGTTCGGGGGAGGCGGTCCCGGATGGCATTGGTCTCTGTAGGGAGCATATTGGGCGCAAAACGTGAGGAGTGATGCGTAAGGCGCGTGAGGCGCGTACTGTCTCGTTTGCCTGTCACGCGTTGCGCATCGCGCATCAGTGGGCAGGCATTTCGACCGCGGGCAGAGCGCGGGTCTTCAGGACGATTCCCTCGGCCGGAGCGTCGCGACCGGCAGGATCATCTCCTGCATGGAGGCCCCGCCGTGCTGTAGGGTGTCGCGGTAGAGGTTTTCGTAGTGGTGGAAGTTGGTGGGGTAGACGAAGTAGTAGTCCTGCTTGGCCAGGAGGTAGGTCGTGTTCATCCCGTAGCTGGGCAGCCCGAACCGCTCCGGCTCGCGGACGAAGATGGCGTCGTCCGCGTCGCACTTCAGGTTGCTCCCGTATTTGTAGCGGAGGGCCGTGGAGGTCTCGCGGTCGCCGATCACCTTGGTCGACTGCAGGCTGCGCACGGCGCCGTGGTCGCTGGTGAGGACGACCGTGCAGTCGGTGTTGGACAGGGCCTGCAGCATGTCGAGAAGCCACGAGTGCTCGAACCAGGTGCGCGTGAGGGCCCGGTAGGCCTCCTCGTCGGGCGCCAGTTCCTTGAGGACGTCCGACTCGGAGCGGCTGTGGGCGAGGATGTCGATGAAGTTGACGACGACGGCGCTCAGGTCGTGCTGCGTCAGGTTGGCCGCGTCCTGGGCCAGCTGCTGGCCGTCCTCGCTCGTGATGAGCTTGTCGTAGCGGATGCTCAGGTCCTCGCGGTGGTGCTGGTCGAGCTGGTGGCGGAGCAGGGCGTCCTCGTACTGGTTGCGGCTGTGCTCGCTCTCCTCGCCCGTCTGCCACGCCTTTGGGAAGCGGTCGACGAGATCGACCGGCAGCATGCCGCCAAAGATGGCGTTGCGGGCGTAGGGGGTGGCCGTAGGCAGAATGCTCATGTAGAAGTCCGTGTCGACGGTGTAGTGGGGCCGGAGCAGCTCGGCAATCTCGAGCCACTGGTCGTACCGCAGGCAGTCGATCACAAAAAAGACGACCGGCTCCTCGCCCGTCTCCGGCAGCACGAATTCGGGCACCACCTCGTGGGACAAGACGGGGCGGTCATTCCCGGGCGCCTCGTCGACGCGGGCCATCCACTCCGGGTAGTGCTCCTCGACGAACCCCCCAAACTCGCGGTTGGCCTCCTCGAACTGGTCCTGAAAGACCTGCCGCGCGCCCTCGTCGTCGGTCAGCTCGAGGTCGTACTCCACGAGGGTTTGGTAGAGGTCGATCCACTCGTGGGGGGAGAAGGCGCCGCGGAGCTGCTGGGAGATCCGATTAAACGACTGCAGGTACTCCTGCGAGAGGGCCTCCTTCCGAATCTGCGACTGCTCCAGCAGCCGCTTGCAGGTGAGGAGGATTTGACTGGGGTTGACGGGCTTGGTGAGGTAGTCGCTGATTCGATTGCCGAGGGCCGCCTCCATCAGGTCCTCCTCCTCACTCTTCGTCACGAGCACCACCGGCAGGGTGGGCCGCTCGTCCTTAATCGCGTCGAGCACCTCCAGCCCCTCCATGCCCGGCATCTGCTCGTCGAGCAGCACCACGTCGAAGGGGCGCTGCCGCACCCGGTCGACCGCGTCGGCCCCGTTCGCCACGGTGGAGACGTCGTAGTCCTTCTCCTCCAAAAACATCACGTGCGAGCGGAGCAGGTCGATCTCGTCGTCGACCCAGAGAATGTGTGGGCTGCTCATGGGGGGGAAGGGGCAGGTGTCGAGCCCCGGCCGAGAGAGGCCGGGCAGGAATGATGATGGGTGCGCTGGGGCCCACGACGCGCAACAGTGCCTTGTACCCGGGTCGTCACGTCGCGTTCGGGGCATGCAGGCTCCAATCCGAGAAGGTCCAGTCCGGCGGGTTCGTTCCGCCGTCCCGCCCGGATGGGCCCCCAGTGGCCGAGAACGCCACTGACTGGAATGCCGGCGGGCGGTCGAAGGGGGGACCCCAACGTTATGACGGGGCGGCCCTTCGTGTCTCCCGAGTCCCGAAGCGGGTCGCCGATTCGTCCACGAATGCTCCATCCGCCGCCATGTCCAAGCCCGAGAACACATTCCAGGAGCTTGCAGGGGTCCCCGTCCACTACGACCGTGCCCCCAGCGCCGGGTACGGGACGCGTGGCACTCCCTATACCTTTCACTGCACCGAGCCGTTCGAGACGACCCTGCACGCGGCGTTCGAGGAGCTTTGGGCCGCCTGCCCGCTCGGGACGGCGGAGGTCATCACCTCGGCCGGGGCCTACGTGGACAAGAGCGGACTGCACGGGGCGGGCCGGGCGTTCGACATCGACGGCATCTTCTGGACCGACAAGGCGTTCATCACAAACCAGTACCCGAGCGACCGCCGCTTCTACCTGGCCGTCGAATCGGTGCTCCGCAAGCACCTCGGGACCGTGCTCAACTACAAATTCGACGCGGCCCATCAGGATCACGTTCACGTGTCGGGGCGAGGGGAGCCCGGGTTCGTCCCGGGCCACGAGTCGCGGGTCCTGTACTGGCAGATGGCACTGACCCACCTGTTCGATCGGCCCGTGACGGTGGACGGGCTCACGGGGCCGGAAACCAACGGCGCCTCCCGGGCGCTGCTCCGCGCACTTGACATCGCGGAGGACGACGAGATGAGCACCGCTGGCGCCCTGCACCGGGGCCTCGATCGCGCCTGGGACGACCTCCTCGATGCGGCGGCGCGGCGGGGCTTTCGGGGCGTGGCGGGCGAGGCGGAGCAGACGCCCCTCCAGCTTCTCGAGGCCCTCTACGCCACCGTCGCGGACGAACTGGACGGGCAGGCGAGCCGAAAGGCCGTCGAGAGTGCCGTGACGACGTTCGCCCAGCACCCCGACACCGACGCCTGGCTTGACCAATTCCGCGACGCCCCGTGAGGGGGACGGGGGCGTGCGGTCAAAGAAGACCACCGAGGGGGCTCGGGGCGTGTGCCCCGTCCGCCTTCCGCGTGACGACGTGGGGGGAGGGACGCCCGTGCCGGCCGCCGCAGAGACGAACCGGGGAACGTTGCCCTCGCCACGTCATGCGGTCAATGCCACTGTACTCACTGCTCCACCCACCCCACGATGTCTACCCAGTCGATCGGCCTCCCGGACGAGCTGCACGAGTATCTCCTGTCCGTGTCCCTGCGTGAACCCGAGGTGATGCAGCGCCTCCGGGAAGAGACGGCCGAGCACCCCCGGTCCAACATGCAGATTGCCCCGGAGCAGGGGCAGTTCTTGCAGTTCCTCGTCCAGCTGATCGGGGCCCGCCGCACGATCGAGGTCGGCGTCTTTACCGGGTACAGCGCACTCGCCGTGGCGTCGGTCCTGCCGCCGACGGGCACCCTCGTCGCCTGCGACGTGAGCGAGGAGTACACGGCGGTGGCCCGTCGCTACTGGGAAGAGGCGGGCGTGGCCGACCGCATCGACCTCCGCATCGCCCCCGCCGAGGAGACGCTCGCGGCGCTGATCGACGACGGGCAGGACGGAACCTTCGACTTCTCGTTCATCGACGCGGACAAGGAGGGCTACGACACCTACTACGAGCAGTCGCTCCGGCTGCTGCGGCCCGGCGGGGTCATTGCCCTCGACAACGTGTTTCGCAGCGGGCGGGTCGCCGACCCGGACGTGGAGGAGGAGAGCGTGCGGGCCATTCAGCGCCTCAACGAGAAGATTCAAGACGACGAGCGCGTGGACCTGAGCGTGCTCCCACTGGCCGACGGCGTGACCCTGGCGATGAAGCGGTGACGGCCTGCCAGGGGGGCACGACGAGGGCCGGTTTGCACCTCCCGACCCCTGGGAGCCCGCGTGCCAACCGGCGGCGGAGGGCTGTCCCGGGCCGCCCCGGCACAAGCACATCTGCGCCGCATCCGGCCGTCCCTGACGTCAAGGCACGAGGCCCCGGCGACGCGTCCTGTTGTTGCCGCGTCGAGTGGGCCCTCCGAGACACGAGCCCACCCAATCGATCGGCGGCATTCGACCAGGCAGGCGGGCATGGGGAGGTCCGGAACGTCCCTTTCTTGTAAGTTCACAGCGTATCGGGTTATATTGTCTCTACACACCCGTCGAAGCGTTTCCGAAACATTGACAGTGGTGATTCCCGAAATTATATATCGCCGGTGCTCTTGGCAAACACTTTATTAAGCTCCTCTTCTTCAGGGTGAGCCGAAGAAGATTCTCTGTCACCTCCGAAGCTCCCTCCTCCACCCATGACACTACGCTACGCTTCCACCCTTTTGCTTGCCGGCCTCACATGGGGACTCGCCGCGGTGGCGGCGCCGGCCCAGCAGGCCGCCACGCTTACCGGAACCGTTGAGGACGCGAACGGGGCGCCCCTGCCAGGGGCCAACGTCGTCCTCCTGGACTCCGACTACGGCACGGCGGCGGGCGCTGACGGGTCCTACAGCATCACAGGCATCGATCCCGGGACGTACGCCCTCCGCGTGACGTTTGTCGGGTACGAGACAATCGAAGGGGAAATTCGCTTCGAGCCTGGGGAGGAGGCCACGCGGACCTTTTCCCTTGAGCGCGCCCCCTTGCAAGGAGAGGGCGTAACGGTCACCGTCGGGTCTCGGGCCCGCGACATGGCCGCCGAGGACATGGCGGTGCCCGTGGATGTGTACGGGACGGAAGAGATCCAAACGTCTGGGGCCTTCGAGACCGGACGGATTCTCCAGCAGAGTGCGCCGTCGGTCAACTTCCCGCAGAATACGCTCTCCGACGGGATGGATGCCCTCCGTTCGTTTACGCTCCGTGGCCTGAGTCCGGACCAGACGCTGGTGCTGGTCAACGGCAAGCGCCGACACAAGTCGGCCCTCGTCAACCGGCTTGGGGCCGGGGTCTCGGGCGGGTCGAGTCCGATTGACCTGAACGCGATTCCGGCCAATGCCATCGAGCGAATTGAGGTGCTTCGGGACGGGGCGTCCTCGCAGTACGGATCCGACGCCATCGCGGGCGTGGCGAATCTGCGCCTCAAAGATGAGCCCCTCGATCCGACGATCGAGACCCGCATCGGAGGGTACGCCACGGAGCCCTACCCCAATGACGGCACCACCTACAGCGTTCGTCCGTCCTTCGGCGTGGAGCTGGGCGACGACGGTGGATTCCTCAACTTCTTCGGCGAGTACCGGCTGCGCACGCCGACCAACCGGGCCGGCCCGGCGAGCTTCAACCTGGGGCCTGCCGGGCAAGGTGGGGACGAGATCGCGGACCCGGACGGCGATGGACTGTTCGACATTGTCGACAAGAACAATTCGGTGGAACAGCCGGCCTTCCACTGGGGCGACGGGCGTTCGGAAAACCTGCTGTTCTGGGCGAACGGGGCGTACCCCATTGCCAACGTCACCGCGGAGCAGCCCACCGAAGTCTACGCGTTCGGGGGCTACAGCTACCGGAAGGGGAAGGGGCAGGGCTTCTACCGGGAGGGCACCGACGACGGCAACTGGCCTCAGACAAACCCGGAGGGCTTCCTCCCAAACTTCGAGAACCCGATTAACGACGGCTCGGTGGTCGTTGGGCTCCGAGGGATGCTTGACGAGTGGAATTACGACCTGAGTGCCCAGACGGGCTTCAACTACTTTCAGTACAACATCACGAACACCCTGAACGCCAGCTACGGCCCCTCCCAGGAAGGGAACCAGACTGAATTCTACGCGGGGGCCGTGCAGCTCCAGCAGACGGTCGTGCAGCTGGACGTGGACCGCGGCCTGGAGGTCGGCCTTGCCTCGCCCCTGAACGTGGCGGCCGGCGCCCTCTTCCGGGCGGACACCTACCAGTTGAAGGCTGGGGAAGAGGCCTCCTGGGCGGGCTTCGAAAATCCCCCCTGGGGCATCAACCAGAACGGCGGCACGCCCGCGCCGGGGGCACAGGTCTTCCCCGGCTTCCGGCCGGAGCAGGAGGTCGACGAGACGCGCACCAACGTCGGGACGTACGTGGACCTGCAGGCGGACCTCATCGATCCGCTCCAGGTGAACATCGCGGGCCGATTCGAAAACTACAGCGACTTCGGCTCGACCGTCAACGGAAAGGTTGCACTGCGCTTCGAGCCGGTCTCGCAGCTCGCCTTCCGCGGGACGGCACAGACGGGCTACCGCGCCCCGAATCAGGCGCAGAAGTTCTTCTCGAAGGTCTCCACGACGTTCATCGACAATCAGCCCGTCCAGACCGGAATCTTCCGCATCAACAGTGATGTGGGGAACGCACTGGGCATTCCGGACCTCGAAGAGGAGCGCTCGGTCAACTTCAGCGGCGGGGTCATCATCGAGCCCGTCGATCGGTTCCAGGTATCGGTCGACTACTTCAACATTCAGATTGACGACCGGATCACGCTCTCGGGGGATCTTGGGGAGCCGGGGTCGCCGGGAGAAGAGGCCATCAAAGAGGTCCTCAGTGACAACAATACGGGGGCGTCGACCGCCAGCTTCTTCTCGAACGCCATCGACACGAAGACCGAGGGCGTCGACGTGACCTCCAAGTTCTCGGCGCTCCTCGCGGATGGGGTTCAGCTCCAGCTCCGCGGCGCGTTCAACTGGACAGATACCGAAATTACAGGCGGTCCGCGCAACCCGACGACGCTGGACGAGGACTTCAGCACGGTGATCCTTGCGCCGGACGACCAGCGGGCGCTCACGGAAGGGGCTCTCCCCAACACGACGACGAAGCTGACCGCCTCCCTCACGGCCGGCCCGGTGGACCTGACGCTCCGTGGCGCCCGCTACGGCGAGCTCTTGAACGCGGACGATGACATAGAGGCCGATCAGTTCACACTCGATCCGGAGTACGTCTTCGGCGGCGAGCTCGGGTACAGCATGTTCGAGGACCAGGTGAACCTCGCCGTTGGAGCCCGCAACCTGTTCGACAACTACCCGGACCTGGATCCGAACAAGGGCACCTTCGACATCATCCTGCCCTACAACCGGGCCCACCCGATGGGCTTCAACGGCCGCTTCGTGTACAGCCGGCTCACGATCTCCCTCTAGCAATCGTCTCCTGACGGAGACGGCGGGGCAGAGGGGCCTTCCCCCGGGCCCCGTCGCCGTGCCGGCCCGACACTCCCCCCTCACTTCGAACCGACCACCTTCCCTCCATATGATTGATCTCGCTACGTCCTTTCGCCGATGGGGCCGCCTCGGCCTCGGTCTTTTCGCCCTTGCTCTCGTCACGACAGGGTGTGACGCCTTTATCGACCAGGACCAAAGCGACTCCGCGCCCTCATCCCCTACGATCGCGGGCTACGTCCAGGAGGTGCCGGCATTGAGCGCGCTTGAGGGAGCCGCGGCCGAGGCTGGCCTCGTCAAGACCCTGGACACGGGCGGTCCATTCACCGTATTTGCCCCCCTCAATGACTCCATTTCGCCGGCCATTGACCCCTCGCTCAACCGGCAGGTCGTTGGGAAGGTTGTTCGGCACCACGTCGTGAATGGAGAGGTGACCTCCGATCAACTTAGCGATGGACAGACGGTATCACCGCTTGCTGGGGAGGACCTCAGGATCGGGGTGGGCGAGAATGTGACAGTGAATCAGGCAACGGTCCTGACTCCCGACGCCAACGCGGAGAACGGTGTCGTGCACGTCGTCGGAAAACTGCTGGCCGACGCGGTAGACCGGGCGACGCTGACGCCCCGATTCACGATCTTTGCGCGACTGGTCAAGGAGGCCGGCCTTGCCCCCGCCCTCCGCGTGTCCGGCGATAATGACGGGCGTACGATCTTCGCTCCGACCAACGAAGCACTGCTGGCCGCCCTCGATGAGGACGATAGCGGGGAGGTCGAGAGCGATGAGATCCCTCCCAACGCCGACGAGATCCTGCAGTACCACGTGCTCGACAGCGTCTTCCTTGCCGGAGACGTGCCGACCTCGGCCACGGACATACCGACGCTAGAGGGCACGGACGTGACAGTTCAGCGCTCGAATGGGACGGTTACCGTCAATGGAAATGAGGTGTCCGTTCCCAACGTGGAGGTCGACAACGGTGTCATCCATAGCATCGACACGGTTCTCATGCCATAGCTTCAGCCTCAGAATGGCGCCTTTTCTGGAAAGGAGTTCTGGGGACTTGCGCCGGGTCGTCCATCGAGGACGGCCCGGCGCGTCTACGTAAAGAGACGGTGGAACGCCGGGCCCAGATGGGCGGTAGCAGCCGATCCCGGCCGCATCGACGCTCGTGCCCAACGCTTCCTCCCCGTGTCGCTCCTCAACCCCTTCGCGCTCCTGGCGATGGCGGCGGTGGCGGTGCCGCTGTTCCTGCACTTCTTCAACCTGCGCCAGCCGCGCACCGTCGAGTTCAGCTCGCTGGCGTTCGTGAAGGAGCTGAAGGAGTCGGCGGTGCAGCGGGTCCGCATCAAGGAGTGGCTGCTGTTGGCCCTGCGGATGCTGGCGATTGCCAGTCTGGTGATGGCGTTTGCGCAGCCCACGCTCACGAGCACGCTCGGGGGCGTGGGGGCGTCGGCGCCCACCGCCCACGCGGTCGTCGTCGACAATTCGCTCTCGATGACGGCGGACGGGCCGGGCGGGGCGTACTTCGACCAGGCCGTCCAGAAGGCCCAGGGCGTGCTGGGGACGGTGGAGGAGGACGACGAGGTCCTCCTCTGGCCAACCGCCCGGAGCGGCGCGCGGCGCCCGGAGCCCACCGCGAACACGGGCGTGGCGCGGCAGTCGCTCGCGGAGCTGGAGCCGCAGGCCGGAGCGCGGCCGCTCGCGCAGGCGGTGGGCCGGGCGGCTGAGGCGGCCGACGAGGCGGACGCGCCGCAGGCCGTCGTCTACGTGGTAAGCGACCTGCAGGCCAGCACCCTTGGCGACTCGGTTGCGACGAACGTGCCCGACGGCGTCCAGGTGCAGCTCCTCCCCGTCGAGACGCGGGCACAGTCCAACGTCGGCGTCTCGGACGTGACCGTCACCAGCCGCATCGCCGAGGTCGACCAGCCGGTGCAGCTGGAGGCGACCCTCACCAACCACGGGCCGGACCCGCTCTCCGACTACGTGGCGAGCGTCTACCTGGCGGGCGACCGGGTGGCCCAGGCCACGACGACGCTGGAGCCGGGCCTGGAAAAGACGGTCTCGTTCACGGTCACGCCCCAGACACGGGGCTGGCTGGACGGGGCGGTGGTGACGGAGGACGACGACCTCCCGGTCGACGACCGGCACCACTTTGCGCTGCACGTGCCGGAGGAACGGCGCGTGCTGCTGGTGCAGGGGGAGGGGCAGGACACGCGCTACCTCGACCTCGCCCTCTCGTCCGAGATGGTGGCGGACCAAATTGCCTTCCGCACCACCGCCATCGGCGAGCGCGACCTGGCCTCGGCCGAGCTCGGCCGCTACGACGCGGTGCTCCTCGCGGGGCCCCGATCCCTGTCGAGCGGAGAGGTCGACGCCCTCGCCCGCTTCGTCGACCGCGGGGGCGGCCTGCTCCTCTTTCCCACCGCCCAGGCCCGCCCGGACGACTACAACGCCCTGTTCGGGGCGCTCGATGCCGGATCGTTGCGGGGCTTTAGCGGCGCCTTGTCGGGCGAGCAGACGGTCGCCTCGTTTGGTCGCGTGGACCTGCAGCACCCGCTTTTTGAGGGCGTGTTTCAGGAGCGGCGCCGGGCGGAGGCCTCCGTGGAGCAGCCGGACCTCTACTACGTCATGAACTTTCGCCCGTCGGGCCAGGCGGGGCAGACCCTCATTGAGCTGTCCAACGGCCGTCCATTTTTGCACGAGGTACGTCACGGAAGCGGGCGGTTGCTGCTGTCGGCCGTGGCGCCCACCCAGGCGTGGAGCGACCTGCCCGTCCGCGGCCTCTTCGTGCCGCTTCTCTACCGGTCGGTCTACTACCTCTCCGCCACCACGTCCGTGGCGGGGGAGCAGCTGGTGGCCGGGCGGCCGGCCGAACTGCGCGTGACCGGCGTCCCCCCGGAGGCATCGGTCCGCCTCCACGGCCCCGACGGCATCGAGGTTGCGCCCGAGCAGCGCACCCTCTTCGGAGCGACCCTCGTGCAGGTGGGGGGCACGCTGACCACGCCCGGCCTCTACGACGTGCAGGCCGGCTCGACGCGGGTCCGGCGGGTGGCGGTGAACGTCCCCCCGGCCGAATCGAACCTCCAGGCGGCGGCCCCGGCGGACGCTTCGGACCGGCTGGGGACCGCGACGGGGGCGCCGGTACGGGCGGTGGCCGCGGCGGAGACCGAGGACCTCGAAGAGACGCTCCGCACCCGGCGGGCGGGCACGGAGCTCTGGAACGTGTTTTTGCTCCTGGCACTCGTCTTCCTCGCGGCGGAGATGCTCGTCGCCAGTCAGTGGGCCCCGGAGACGACGTAAGCCTGGCTCCGGCGCGCCGCCGGCGGGGCCGCTCGGGGCCCCTCGTCCCGACCCTCTGCGTCCGGGTTCCCACTGGGGGCGGCGGGTCAAGAAAATTGTGTTCTCCCTGTGGGCTGCGTGCAACAAGCGGGCGCACGGACAGGTACAACCGTATGGAATTTGGTTGAACCAACGGCCCGTACGCCCGGCCGTCGCCCCCTCCACTCGCACATTCTTCCCTCGAAAAAGCCGCTTCCGCCGCGTTGTTTACCCCTGAGCACAAGACCGAAGACGCCGAAACGGCCATCATCGTCGGGGTCATCACGCCCCAGGAGTCGCGCTGGGAGGTGCGCGATCACCTCAACGAGCTGGAGCACCTCGCCCGCACGGCCGGGGCCGACGTCACCGACCGGCTGACGCAGTCGCTCAACAGCCCGAGCCCGGCCACCTTCATCGGCTCCGGAAAGGTGAAGGAACTGGCGCGCCTCACAAAAGAGCGGGACTCCGACCTCGTTATCTTCGACGACGAGCTGTCGCCCGTCCAGGTTAAGAACATCGAAAAGAAGATTGACTGCAAGCTGCTCGACCGGACGGGGCTTATCCTCGACATTTTTGCCAGCCGGGCGCAGACGCGAGCGGCCAAGACGCAGGTGGAGCTCGCGCAGCTCGGCTACCTCCGCTCCCGCCTCACGCGACGCTGGACCCACCTCTCGCGGCAGGAAGGCGGGATCGGCACGAAGGGGCCCGGCGAGAAGCAGATTGAGATGGACCGTCGCATCATCGACAAGCGCATGGCGAAGCTGCGCGAGAAGCTCGACGAGATCGATCGGCAGCGCACGACCCAGCGCAAGGGCCGCGAGGGATACACCACCGCCTCGCTCGTCGGCTACACGAACGCGGGCAAGTCCACCCTCCTCAACGCCCTGGCCGACGAGGACCTCGAGGCCGAAGACCGCCTCTTTGCCACGCTCGACGCGACCACCCGCACCGTAGAGCTGGACTCGAACAAGGAGGTCCTGATGTCCGACACCGTCGGGTTTATCCGGAAGCTGCCCCACCGCCTCATCGAGAGCTTTAGAAGCACCCTCGACGAGGTGCGCGAGAGCGACGTGCTCATCCACGTGGTGGACGTGACGCACCCGAACTACGAGGAGCAGATGCGGGTGGTGGCCGAGACCCTGGGCGAGCTGGAGGCCCGCGACAAGCCGACCCTCGTGGTGTTCAACAAGATCGACGCGATGGAGGACCGGACGCTGCTCCGCCGCCTCCGGCGCAACCACCCGGACGCGGTGTTCGCGTCCGCCCTGCGCGGCATCGGCCTGGAAACGCTGAAGGAAGACCTCCTCGACCTCATCGAGCAGGACTACGTGGAGCGGGTGGCGTACATTCCGGTGAGTGAGCCGGAGGTCATCGCGCAGGTGCACCGGCTCGGCGACGTCATCGAGGAGAGCTACGAGTACGCCGAGAATGGGGGGCTGGAATCGTTGAACGGGGAAGTGGAGGGGGCCCAGGCCGTGGCGCGCATCCGTTTCCGTGCCGCCCCGCGCAACGACGCCCGCCTCCAGGAGGCCCTGGATCCCCGCGGGGCGCTCCGGCCGGCCGCGACCGAAGAGCCGGTCCTGAATGCCTGACCGGCCGAGACGAATTCGAGTCGAGATGCCCTGCGATTCTGGCAGGGGACGTGTTCGGCACGGCGATTGTAGGGGAATGCACCGACGATCCCGCGCCCACGCCTTCCGCTGCGTGTCCTTTTCCTCAAGCCCCTGATCCCATGAAAGTACGAGAGGCGATCCACGCCCCCACCCCCGCCCTCCAGAGCTCCGACTCGGTGGAAAAGGCCCTGGGGCTGCTCATGGAGCATCACGTGCGTCACCTGCCGGTCGTGAACGAGGACGGACGGCTGGCCGGCATCATTGCCGAGGAGCGACTGATGGACGCCGACGGGCCCGCCTCATCCATCGGGGCGTTGCTCGTCGGGCGGCCCGTGAGTGTGCCGCCGGACGCGCACATCTTCGACGCGGCGCGCACGATGGTCAAGCACGACCTCAGCACCGTGCCAGTGGCCGGTTCGGACGGGCAGTACCACGGGCTTCTCCGCCGGCACGACATCTTCGACCAGTTTGCGCAGATGCTGTCCACCCGCGAACGGGGGGCCATCCTGGCCCTGGAGGTCGACCCGCGCGACTACGCCCTGTCGAAGCTCATCCACGTCATCGAACAGAACGAGGCGAAGGTGCTGGCCGTGGCCTCGGAGCTGCCGGAGACCTCGACGGATGACATCCGCATCACGCTCAAGCTCAACGTGAAGGACACCTCCCGCGTCCGGCACGTCCTGGAGCACAACGACTACCACGTCGTGGCGGCCTTCGGGGAGGAAGGCGAGGAGCTGGAGGAGCTGGTCGACGAGTTCGTGCGGTACCTGGAGGTGTAGGGCCGCGATGCGTAATTTGGGCCGCGATGCGTGATTTGGAATGCGTCACCCGTGATGCGCGACGGACATCGCTCCCGCTTCACGCCCTCGCGCACCGGTCTCTTCGGGCGTGTGCTGTTTCTCGCCCCTCTTCTGTTGAAGCCCGTCCCCCCATGAGTAGCGAAAGCCCCTCCGACCCCCAGCCCGACCCCGCCGCCGTGCTGGAGTCCATGACGCTGCTGGCCACCCTGTCGACCGCCGCGACGCTCCGCGAGTCGGTGGCCCAGCGCCGCGCCGGCCGCGACCCGTCGGCGCAGGCGCCCCCCGACCAGGCCGCCGCCCGCCTCCAGAACGCGGGGCAGACGCTCATGGAGCTGCTCATGCAGATGGCCCTGAGCCGCGTGCCGCTGGAGCAGCGCGACGAAGAGCCGCTGCCGCACGCCGTGCGCCACTTCGACCTCCTCATGAAGATGCGTCGCGCCGAGCGCCTCACGCAGGCCATGCACCAGCACCTGCTGAGCCTCTACCCGGAGGTCTCGGAGGAGCTGGTGGAGGAGGCGCGCCGGACGCACGACGAGATCGAGCAGTTCCTGGCCGATGCCCCGGCCGGCGATGCCGGGGAGGGGCCCCACCTGTCGGACGTGCTGGAGCGGGGCATGAGCCTCATCGTGTGGATGCGGCACGAGGTGTGAGGCCATTGAGGAAGAGACGCGTCACTCCCGAAGCTCCAGCACCATCGGGGTCCGTGCGGGCACCGTGAGGGAGTCCCCGAGCGCCACGGTCGCCCCGCTGATCACGTCGCGCCCCGCCGTGTGGGCCTGGATGCGCTCCTCGAAGCGATCGAGGGCGAGGGTGCGCGACTCCTCTGCGTCGTTGAGGACGACCATTACCGTGTCGTCGGCGTCGTGGCGGAAGTAAACATAGGTGTCATCCTGCGGGATGTAGTGGGTGAGGCCGCCGTGATGGACCACATCGGCGTCCTCGCGCCACGTCGTCAGGGTGGTCACGAAGTCGTGCGCCCGGTTCTCGCGGGCCGTGCGGCCCTCCTCGGTGAATACGCTCCGCGCGTCGCCGGGCCAGCCGCCGGGCATGTCGGGCCGCTTCGCGCCGTCGCCCTCCACGTCCAGCATCGGCTGCATCAGCTCGGTGGCGTAGTAGACCTGCGGGATGCCGCGCGTGGTCATGAGGAACGCATACGCCAGCTTGAAGGCGTCCTCGTCCTCGTCCACGACGGAGAAGAACCGGGTGAGGTCGTGGTTGTCGAGGAAGGTCACGAGCTTGTTGGGCGCGGGGTAGACGTGGTCCTGGGCGAGCGTCCGGTAGAGGTCGTAGACGCCCCCGCCGTCGGGGGCGAAGGCGTCCTGCATCGCAAAGCTGAGCGGGAAGTCGGTGACGCTCGGCAGGTCCGAGTCGTAATCGTCGGGGTGGGCCTGAAAGTCGTCCTGCCAGTAGGCCTCGTGGGGCACGGTCGGCACCCAGCTCTCGCCCACGATGTTGAAGTCGGGGTACTCCTCCAGCACGGCCGACGTCCAGCGTGTCATGTAGTCCTTGTCGGCGTAGAAGTAGGTGTCCATCCGGATGCCGTCGATGCCGGTCGACTCGATCCACCAGAGCGTGTTCTGAATCAGGTAGGTGGCGAGCAGCTCGTTGTCCTGGTTGAGGTCGGGCATGGAGGGGACGAACCAGGCGTCCGTCAGCTGCTCGCGGTCGTGGGTGGAGGCGTACGGGTCGATGACGGCGGCGCCCTCGTAGTTGGTGGTGCCATGCGTGTCGAAGTCGTGGACCCAGTCGCCGGTCGGCGGGTCGTCCATCCACCAGTGCCGGTCGCCGATGTGGTTGTGGATCATGTCCATGATCACCTTCAGGTCCCGCTCGTGGGCGCTTTCCACGAGCCGCCGGAACGTGTCGTTGCTCCCGAAGCGCGGGTCCACCCGATACATGTCGGTGGCCGCGTAGCCGTGATAGGCGCCGTATTCGGGGGGCATGTCGTTCTCGAAGATGGGCGTCATCCAGAGGGCCGTCATGCCCAGGTCGTCGATGTAGTCGAGGTGCTCGCGGACGCCGGCGAAGTCCCCGCCGTGGCGCGCGTCGGGGTCGGAGCGGTCCACCCCCTCCAGGAAGCCCGGGATCGAGTCGTTCTCGGGGGCGCCGTTTGCGAACCGGTCCGGCATGAGGAGGTAGATCACGTCCTTGCTGGAGAAGCCCTGGGCGTACGTGCCGGTGCGGCGCGGGCGGAGTTCAAAGCTGCGGGTGAGCGTCCCGGCGTCGTGGCGGAAGCGGAGCGGGACCGTGCCGGGCGTGGCCGCGTCGCCGATGCGGAGGCGAACGAAAAGGTAGTTGGGGTTCTCGACCTCCGTCACCCGGTCCAGCGTCACGCCGGGATGCTCGCCGAGCTGCACGCGGGTGTCGGCGAGGTTGTTGCCGTAGACCATCAGCTCCACGGTCGGGCGCTCCATGCCGACCCACCAGAAGGGCGGGTCGATGCGGTCGATCTCGGGCGCCTGTGCCAGAACGAGGGCGGGGCAGGCGAAAAGGACAAGGACGGCGGCGAGGAGGCGTCGCATGGGGCAGATCTCAGGTGTGGAAAAAGCACGGGCGGCCACCCCTCATTCGCCGTGACCACGACGGCCCACAACGTAGGGCCCTGGCCGAGCGGTGTCCACCGGCCCCCAGCGAATTGAGAACGACTCCACGCGACGGGGCCGTGTTCGGCCGTGGGGCACACCGGCGTCGTGCGGGTGGCGCGCAGGGCGAACCATCAGTCAATCGTTCCGTTACATCTCGACTGGCTGAAAGGCCGAAAAAAGCCCCACGAGCGCCTTCACACCCTTTCGACTGGCTGTCTGTTTTTCATGAGCGAGACCACCGACCTTCCGGATCGCGCAATCAGCGACTACGCGGCGTCCAACATCCAGGTGCTAGAGGGCCTGGAGGCCGTGCGCAAGCGCCCCTCCATGTACATCGGCGACGTAGGCCTGCGGGGGCTGCACCATCTCGTCTACGAGGTGCTCGACAACTCGATCGACGAGGCGATGGCCGGCCACTGCGACGAGATTGGGGTCGAGATCTATAAGGACGGCTCGGTGTCGATCGAGGACAACGGGCGCGGCATTCCGGTCGACCAGCACCCGGCGGAGGACCGCTCGGCCTTGGAGGTGGTGATGACCGTGCTCCACGCCGGGGGCAAGTTCGACAAGGACAGCTACCAGGTGTCCGGCGGGCTGCACGGGGTGGGGGTGT
The DNA here is from genome assembly GCF_947077775.1 of Salinibacter pepae. NCBI lineage: Bacteria > Pseudomonadati > Rhodothermota > Rhodothermia > Rhodothermales > Salinibacteraceae > Salinibacter > Salinibacter pepae. The sequence goes on along the minus strand of NZ_CAMTTE010000001.1, from coordinate 1,385,441 downwards.
CGGTCGTGAACGCGCTGGCCTCCCGGTTTGAGGTGACCGTCTGGCGCGACGGCTCGGTCTGGGAGCAGAACTACCTGTGCGGGGTGCCGGAGGACCCGGTGCGCAGGGTGCGCCCGATGGAGGCGGGGGAGGAGACCGGCACGCGCATCCGTTTCTGGCCGGACGGGGACATCTTCAAGACGACGGAGTTTCGGTTCGAGACGCTTTCGGACCGCCTGCGCGAGCTGGCCTTCCTGAACGCGGGGGTACGCATCCGCGTCGAGGACCACCGCGAGGAGGACGAGGGCCTGGCCCGCGAGACGTACCACTCGGAGGAGGGGATCATCGGGTTCGTGGACTACCTCGACGAGGCGCGCGACTCCATTCTCGACGAGACGATCTACATCGCCGAGACGGATGGGGAGGTGCCGGTGGAGCTGGCCATGCAGTACAACGACGAGTACAACAAGAACGTCCTCTCCTTCGTCAACAACATCAACACGCACGAGGGGGGCACGCACGTCACGGGCTTCCGGCGCGCCCTGACGCGGACGCTGAAGCGCTACGCCCAGAAGAACGACATGCTGAGCGACCTCAAGTTCGACCTGTCGGGCGACGACTTCCGGGAGGGGCTCACGGCGGTGCTCTCGGTGAAGGTGGCGGAGCCGCAGTTCGAGGGCCAGACGAAGACGAAGCTCGGCAACTCGGACGTGCAGGGCATCGTCGAGTCGCTCATCAATACCGAGCTGGGCCGCTGGCTGGAGGACCACCCCGACCAGGCGGAGCGCATCATCGAGAAGGTGATCCAGGCGGCGGAGGCGCGGGCGGCGGCCCGCAAGGCGCGCGAACTGGTGCAGCGCAAGGACGCGTTTTCGGGGGGCAGTCTGCCCGGCAAGCTGGCCGACTGCTCCTCGCGCGACCCGGAAGACGGGGAGCTCTACCTCGTGGAGGGCGACTCGGCGGGCGGCTCGGCCAAGCAGGCGCGCGACCGCCACTTCCAGGCCATCCTGCCCCTCCGCGGCAAGATCCTGAACGTGGAGAAGGCCCGTCTCGACCGCATCCTGGAGCACGACCAGATCCAGAACATCGTCACGGCCCTCGGGACCGGCCTCACGTCCACCGAGGAGGAGTTCAACATGAACGAGATGCGGTACCACAAGATCGTGATGATGACCGATGCGGACGTGGACGGGGCCCACATCCGGTCGCTGCTTCTCACCTTCTTCTACCGCCAGCTGCGGCCCCTCATCGAGAAGGGCAACATCTACATCGCCCTGCCGCCGCTCTACCGGATTCAGAACGGCAGCCAGGAGATCTACTGCTGGTCCGACGAGGAGATGCAGACGCGCATGGCCGAGCTGCGGGCCGACGGCAACAGCCCCAGCATGCAGCGCTACAAGGGCCTCGGCGAGATGAACCCGGAGCAGCTCTGGACCACCACCATGAACCCGGAGACGCGCAAGATTCAGCAGGTGACCATCCAGGATGCCGCCGCGGCCGACCGGCTCTTCTCCACGCTCATGGGCGATTCGGTGGAGCCCCGGCGCGAATTCATCGAGCGCAACGCCAAGTACGCGACGATTGACGCGTAGGGCGCGTTGCGTGGTGCGCGCTGCGCAGGGACGCAGAGGGGCGGGCGCACGCGACGTGCATCGCGAAGTCCACACTTCTCTGGATAGTGCCCACTGGTCGTGGAAGCACCCGCTCCCCAACATTCTCCGCCCGATTCTCGGGACCCGGACCTGTCCATCGTCGTGCCGGCGTACGAGGAGGCCCAGTCGCTCCCCGAGCTGGCCGACGGGGTGCGGGCGGCGTGCGAGGAGGCGGGGCTCTCGTTCCGACTGTGGATCATCGACGATGGGTCGCGGGACGAAACCTGGGAGGTGGTGCGGGGGCTTTGCGAAGACGACCCGCGAGTCGCCGGCGTGCGCTTTCGCCGTAACTACGGCAAGTCCGCGGCGCTGGCCGTGGGGTTCGACCGGGTGCAGGGGCGCTACGTCGCGACCATGGACGCGGACCTGCAGGACGACCCCGACGAAATTCCGGCCCTAATCGACAAGCTGGAGGAGGGGGGACACGACCTCGTCAGCGGGTGGAAGAAAGACCGCAAGGACCCGCTCCGCAAGACCCTGCCCAGCCGCTTCTTCAACTGGGTCACGCGCCTCTTCTCCGGCCTCCCCCTGCACGACTTCAACTGCGGCCTGAAGGTCTACCGCCGCCCGGTTGTGAAGAGCATCGACGTCTACGGCGAGCTGCACCGCTACATCCCGCTCCTCGCCAAGTGGGAGGGGTACGATCGCGTCGCCGAGAAGGAGGTGCAACACCACCCCCGCAAGTACGGCACCACCAAGTTCGGGGTCGAGCGCTTCGTGCAGGGCTTCCTCGACCTCATCACGGTCGTCTTTCTCACCCGCTACGCCGTGCGGCCCATGCACTTCTTCGGGTCGATGGGCACCGCGGCGTTTGCGCTCGGCTTTCTGGTGAGCCTGTGGCTGTCGTTCGACAAGCTTGTGCTGGGGCACCCGATCGGGGACCGCCCGCTGCTGCTGTTCGGGGTGCTGCTCATCCTGTTCGGGTCGCAGATGTTCACCACGGGCCTGCTGGGCGAGATGATCATCCGGCCGCGCATGGAAGACCCGTCGACGTACGAGGTGGCGGAGGCGACGGGTCTCGCCGACGAGGCGGCCGAGGTGCTGGAGGGCTGAGGGGGGCGGTCAGCGGCGCGTGACGGTGTCCGGGAGGGCGTCGTACAGCGTGCTGACGACGGCGTCGACGAGGCGCTGCTTGTGCCGCCGCCGGGTGACGAGCCGCACGTTGCGGGTGGGCGCCGGGTCGGCGAAGGGAACGACGAACGTGGACCGCTCCGCCTCCGGCATCTGGTGCGTGGCGAGCCGGGGGAGGAGCGTCATCCCGCCGCTGTTCCGGACGAGGCGGACCAGCGTCTCCAGGGAGCCGCTCTCGAACTGGGCGGCGGCCTGGGGGGCGGACGGGGCGCGGCCGCACACCTGAAGCACCTGGTCCCGAAAGCAGTGGCCCTCGCTCAGCAGCCACAGGTCTTCAATGGAGAGGGCCGTGGGCGCCAGCGCGTCGCGGTTGGCGAGGCGGTGGGACGGAGCGACGTAGCCCACAAAGGGCTCCGTGAAAAGCACACGGTCGTGGAGGTCCGGGCCCGCCTGATTGGTGGCGATCAGGGCGGCGTCGAGGGCATCGGTGCGGAGGGCATCGAGAATCTCGGTCGTGGGCCACTCGCGCAGCACGAGGGAGACCTCGGGAAAGGCCGTGTCCAGGGCGGGCAGAAGAAGGGGCAGGAGGTAGGGCGACAGCGTGGGAAGCATGCCGAGGCGAAGGGTGCCCGTCACGCGGTCCTTCACCTCCGTCGCGGTGGTTGCAAGCCGGTCCCGGGCGGCGAGCACCGCCCGGGCCTCTTCCACGATGGGCTCGCCGGCGGCCGTGGGCACCACCGGCTGGTGGCTCCGGTCGATCAGCTCCACCCCCAACTCCTCCTCCAGCCGCTGCAGTTGCCCGCTGAGGGTGGGTTGGGTCACGTCGCACGCCGCGGCCGCGTTGCCGAAGTGGCGGTGCGTATCGAGGGCCACGAGATACTGCAGCTGCGCGAGCGTCATCGAACGGAGGGCCTGCTCTTTGATAGAGGAAAACTATCAAGAATATAGAGGTGATCGATTTGAATAATCAACTCCGGATGCGTACCTTCTGTAACGACGCGCTATTCCCCCAGCAACGCCCTCATGTCGATCTATGTCAGAAGAACACGCTACCGAAAGCACGAACGGGACCAATGGGTGCCCGGTGATGCACAACGGGTCCAACGGATCGGTGGAGCAGCGGGACAGCATGCCCGAGACGAGCCGCGAGTGGTGGCCCGGCAGCCTGGACGTTGAGATTCTCGACCAGAACGCGCAAAACGTCGGTCCCTGGAATGGGGACTTCGACTACGCGGAGGCCTTTCAGGAGCTCGACTACGAGGCCCTGAAGGCCGACATCGAGGAGGTGATGACGACCTCGCAGGAGTGGTGGCCGGCCGACTACGGCCACTACGGGCCGCTCTTCATTCGGATGTCGTGGCACGCCGCGGGCACGTACCGGACCACCGACGGGCGCGGGGGCTCGTCCGGCGGCCGTCAGCGGCTGGCCCCCCTCAACAGCTGGCCCGACAACGCGAACCTCGACAAGGCCCGGCGGCTGCTCTGGCCCGTGAAGCAGAAGTACGGGCGGAAGATCTCCTGGGCGGATCTGCTGGTGCTGGCCGGCAACGTCGCCATGGAGTCGATGGGCTTCGAGACGTTTGGCTTTGCCGGCGGCCGGACGGACGACTTCAAGCCCGACGAGTCCATCGACTGGGGGCCCGAAGACGAGATGGAGACCTGGGGGCGGTTCAACGAAGAAGACGAACTCGACAACCCGCTCGGCGCAACCGTGATGGGCCTCATCTACGTAAACCCGGAGGGACCGGAGAGCACCCCGGACCCGGAATGGTCGGCCCAGCGGATCCGTAAATCCTTCGGCCGAATGGCGATGAACGACCGGGAGACGGCCGCCCTCATCGCCGGCGGGCACACATTCGGGAAGGTCCACGGCGCCGACACCGACGAGCACCTCCAGGCCGAGCCCGAGGCGGCTCCCATCGAGCAGCAGGGCCTCGGCTGGCACAACGAGCACGGCTCCGGCAAGGGCGGCGACACCATTACCAGTGGCATCGAGGGCCCCTGGACCGACGCCCCGACCGAGTGGGACATGGGCTACCTCGACTTCCTGCTCGACTACGAGTGGGAGGTCCACAAGGGCCCCGGGGGCGCGTGGCAGTGGCGCCCGAAGAGCGACGAGCTGAAAGGGGTCGTGCCCGACGCCCACGACGCCTCAGAGACGGTAGACCCCATGATGCTCACGACCGACGTGGCCCTGAAGCGGGACCCGGACTACCGGGAGATCATCGAGGACTTCCGCGAAAACCCGGATGCGTTTGAGGACGCGTTCGCACGGGCCTGGTTCAAGCTGCTGCACCGCGACATGGGCCCGAAGGAGCGATACCTCGGTCCGGAGGTCCCGGAAGAGGACCTGATCTGGCAGGACCCCGTGCCTGATGCCGACCACGACCTGATCGGCGACGAGGAGATCGCCGAGTTGAAGGAGGCGATCCTGGAGACCGACCTGTCCGTCTCCCGCCTGGTCAAGACCGCCTGGGCGTCGGCCTCGACCTACCGGGACAGCGACAAGCGTGGCGGGGCGAACGGCGCGCGCATTCGCCTGGAGCCGCACCGGAACTGGGAGGCGAACGAGCCGCCCCAGCTGGCCCACGCCCTGGAGGTGCTGACGGGCATCCAGAAAACCTTCAACGACGCGCGGTCCGACGACGTGCGGGTGTCGCTGGCCGACCTGATCGTCCTGGGCGGCAGCGCCGCGATCGAGAAGGCCGCGGCGGATGCGGGCCACGACGTGGAGGTGCCGTTTACCCCCGGCCGCACCGACGCCACACAGGAGCAGACCGACGTCGAGGCGTTTGAGTACCTCGAGCCGAAGGCGGACGGCTTCCGCAACTACATCGCCGACGACCCGTGGCAGGACTGGACCCCCGAGGAGTTTCTGGTGGACAAGGCCGATCTGCTCAACCTGACGCCCGCCGAGACCACGGTCCTCGTCGGCGGCATGCGCGCACTGGACGCCACCCACGAGCAGGCCGACGGGTACGGCGTTTTCACCGACCGCCCGGAGACGCTGAACAACGACTACTTCGTGAACCTGCTCGACATGGATCACGAGTGGGATCCGGTTTCGGAGGACAAGCAGCACTTCAAAATCCGGGACCGGGACACCGGCGAGGTCAAGTGGAAGGCCACCCGCGTGGACCTGATCTTCGGGTCCAACTCCCGGTTCCGGGCGCTGTCGCAGGTCTACGGGTCCGGCGACGCGGAAGAGAAGTTCGTCGAGGACTTCGTAGACGCCTGGACGAAGGTGATGACCCTCGACCGGTTCGATCTTGAGTAGACGGTCGTCCCCTCCCCGAATGACGGGGGCGAGCTTCCGTCACGGATGGACAGCCCGAAGAGGGGCGGACCTCGCGTTCGCCCCTCTTTCGTGTTTGGCACGCGCACCTGTTTCCCAACCCCCCCCACGACCGCATGTCCGATTCTGAGTCCGCTGATCCCCACAGCCCGTCCCCCACCGGCGACGGGCAGGACACCGAGCCCCGAGACGCCGACGGCCACGAGGTTGCTCGCCGGGGCGACACCGAAGCCATGGAGGGGCTCCTCGAACAGGGAATGGATCCCAACCACACGAACGAGCACGGCCACAGCCTCCTCATGATCGCCGCCTACAGCGACCAGCCCGAGATGGCGGATCTGCTGATCGAGCACGGGGCCGATCCGGACCGGTCGGGCCCCAGCGGCAGCACGCCCCTCATGGGGTGCTGCTTCAAGGGCCTTGCCGAGGCGGCGGCGGTGCTCATCGAGGCGGGGGCCGACGTGAATGCGACCGGGGCCCGTGGCGCGACGGCGCTCATGTACGCGGCCACGTACGGGGAGTCGGCACTCGTGGACCTGTTGCTGGAGCACGGGGCCGATCCCACCACGACGAACGAGCAGGGCCAAACGGCCGCCGAGCAGGCCGCCGCGGAAGGGCACGAGGAGATCGCTGAGCGGCTGCGGCAGGCCACGGCGGGGGCGTGAGCATCAACGTACGGGGGCCTCCCGTGCATCCGCCGCCACGTGCCGGAACGTACGGCTCGTTTCGCCCCGTACGGGCCCGTGGACGAGGCCCCTCGGCGAGCCGCGCAACAGCCCGTGGGGGGAGGCGTTGGACTGCGCGGCACCTCTCTCTACTACGCAATGCTGTCTCCCGACCCCACTCGTACCGTGAAGCAACGCACGCTCGGAACCAGCACCCTCACCGTCTCCGCGGTCGGCCTCGGCTGCATGGGCATGTCCGACTTCTACGGCACGCCCGACGAGAACCGGGCCATCAAGACGCTCCAGCGGGCCCTGGACCGCGGCCTCACCTTCTTCGATAGCGCCGACATATACGGCCCCTTCACCAACGAAAAGCTTCTGGGCCGCGTGCTGGACGCGCACCGGCACCGGGTCACGATTGCCACCAAGTTCGGCATCGTGCGGGACGAGTCGGGCGAGGTGCACGGCCTCAACGGCCGTCCGAGCTACGTGAAGACGGCCTGCGAGGACTCCCTGCAGCGCCTCGGCGTCGACACCATCGACCTGTACTACCTCCACCGCGTGGACCCGGAGGTGCCGATCGAGCACACGGTGGGGGCCATGGGGCGGCTCGTGGAAGAGGGAAAGGTGCGGCACCTGGGCCTGTCGGAGGCCGCCGCCGACACGCTCCGCCGCGCGAACGAGGAGCATTCCATCACGGCGCTCCAGACGGAATATTCGCTCTGGAGCCGCGACCCGGAGGACGACATTCTGCCGATGTGCCGCGAGCTGGGCATTGGCTTCGTGCCGTACAGCCCGCTCGGCCGCGGCTTTCTCACCGGTCGCTTCCAGTCGCCCGAGGACCTGCCGGAGGGCGACTGGCGCCGCCACAACCCGCGCTTCCAGGGCGAGAACTTTCAGAAGAACCTGGACCTGGTGGCGGAGGTGAACCGGCTGGCCGACGCGAAGGACGTGACGCCCGCGCAGCTCGCCCTCGCCTGGGTGCTGCACCAGGGCGACGACATCGTCCCGATCCCGGGCACGACCGACCCGGATCACCTCGACGAAAACATTGCGGCGCTCGACGTCTCCCTTTCCGAGGAGGAGCTTGCCCGCATCGACGAGATCGCGCCCCAGGGCGTGGCGGCCGGCGACCGCTACCCGGACATGAGCTCTGTAAATCGGTAGCAGGTCAGTCTGCAAGCTTCTCATCGTCTCATTTCGACACTGGCTTTCGTCGACGGTCGATGATGAAGAGATAGTGTGGCGTACAGTAGTGCGGCTTTCAATTTGGGAATGTGGAAGGGGGGTAGTTGGTCTTTGAAGAGAAAGCGAGAGCGGAAAATGGGACAAGGGGACAACGAAAAATGGAAGATTGCAGTCCTCGGGCCGATGCACCCGTACCGGGGCGGCATTGCGCACTTCACGGAGATGACGGTGACGGGGCTGAACGAGCGCGGGCACGACGTGCGGCCGGTCACCTTCTCACGGCAGTATCCCGAGCTCCTCTTTCCCGGCGAGACGCAGTACGAGCCGGAGAGCGACGCGCCCGAGGCGGTCCGGGGTGCCCCGCGCCTTCTCGACTCCATCAACCCGGTTTCGTGGTTCCGGACAGGGTTTCACCTGCGGGACGCGGCCCCCGACGCCGTGGTGTTTCAGTACTGGATGCCGTTCTTCGCGCCCGCCTACGGCGTCGTGGCGCGGGGGCTGCGGCGGCACTACGGCATCCCCTCGTTTGCCGTCGTGCACAACGCCCTGCCCCACGAGCGGCATCTCGGCGACGCGGCGCTCAGCCGCTTCTTCCTCGACGCCTGCGCCGGGCACGTCGTGATGTCCGACGCCGTGGCCGCCGATGCCCGGCGGCTGGCCGGGCCGGGGGCGCAAATCGAACAGATTGCCCACCCGGTCTACGAACGCTTCGGGGACCCCGTCCCGAGAGGCGAGGCCCGCGCGGCACTCGGCCTGCCCGACGACGCGCCGGTGATTCTCTTCTTCGGCTTCGTGCGGGAATACAAGGGGCTGCACGTTCTCCTGAAGGCGATGCCGGACGTGCTGGCCGACCACCCCGACCTGCGCCTCGTCGTGGCGGGGGAGCCGTACGACGACCCGGAGCGCTACCGCGCGATGATCGACCGGCACGGGCTTCACGACCGGGTGCAGTGGCACGACGCCTACGTCCCGTCCGACGCGGTCCCGACCTATTTCTGCGCCGCCGACCTCGTGGTGCAGCCCTACGTGTCGGCCACGCAGAGCGGCGTCGCCCAGATCGCGACCCACTTCGAGCGGCCCATGGTGGTGACCGACGTCGGCGGCCTCGCGGAGTCGATTCCACACGAGGAGGCCGGCTTCGTCGTCTCGCCCGAGGACCCGGAGGCCCTGGCCCGGGCCATCGGTCGCTTCGTCCGGGCGGACTGGGCCGGGCGGCTCACGGAGGGGGTGCGCGAGCGGAAGCGCGCCCAGCAGCCCGCCCGCCTGATGGAGGCCATCGAACGGTTGGCGGCGAGGCACGCGGGCTGAGAAGAGGGCTGCCCGGCGCCCCGAGAATTTATTGTCGGTACCGGTCGAACCAGCCGAGCACGTGGTCGACCTTTGTGATGAGCTGGCTGGGCCGGTACGCAATGCCGTGGGAGGCGCCCGGGATCTCGACGTAGGCCGCCTCTACGCCGCGCAGCTTCAGCCCGTTGTAGAGCTGCTTGGCCTGCCAGGGGGGCGTGCGGCGGTCGTCGCCCCCCACGATGACGACCGTCGGCGTGCTCATGGAGCCGAGCAGCGAGACCGGGGACACGTCCCAGTACTCCATCGGGTTCTCCCACGGCTGCCCCGGGTAGCGGTACTCGGCGTAGCCGTAGTAGTTGTCCGCCGCCAGGGTCTTGCTGATCCAGTTGGTGACCGGCTTCTGCACGGCCGCGGCCCGGAACCGGTCGGTTTTGCCCGTGATCCAGGCGGCGGAGGTGCCGCCCGCGCTGCCGCCGGTGACGTACAGGCTGTCGGCCGCCACGTAATCCCGCTCGACGAGCCGGTTGACCCCGTCCATGATGTCCTGGTACTCCCCGCCCGAGAAGTCGTTGTAGAGCAGGTTGCCGAACGCCTCGCCGTAGCTGGTGCTGCCCCGCGCATTGGGATAAAATACGACGTACCCGGCCGCCGCGTAAAGCTGAATCTCCGCGGAGAACCGGTCGCCGTAATTCGAGATCGGGCCGCCGTGAATCTCCACCATCAGCGGGTAGGCGCGGTCCGGGTCGTAGTTCGGCGGCGTCACCACCCAGCCGTGGATCTCGCGCCCGTCCTTCGAGGAGGCGTAGCGGATCTCCTCCACGGCGCCGAGGGCGCGGTCGTCGAGGAGGTCCCCGTTCAGGTCCGTGAGCTGCCGCGTCGTGTCTTGGCCCCGGCGCGTGACCGCCAGCTCGGCGGGGTGGGCGGGCGAGGTTTGGTTGAAGGCAAGGCGTCCTGCCTCCGAGACAGAAAAGTCGCCGCCGCCGTACGGGCGGCCGATCGACGTGCCGCCCAGATTTGTCGCCACCACCGAGGTCGAGCCGTCGAGGGGGGTGTGGCCCAGTGTGGTCGTGCCCTCGTCCTCATACTGGATGTAGAGCCCGTCGCCGTCCTCGTCCCAGGCGATGTCGTCGATCGAGCGGTCCAGGCCGAGGTCGACGGCCCGTCGGTTGGAGCCGTCCCGTCCCATCACGTAGAGCCGGGTCACCTGGTAGGTCTGGACCTCGTCGTCGTACCCGAGGTAGGCGATCGTCTCCCCGTCCGGCGACACGCGGGGCGTGTGGTCGGGGCCGAAGCGGTCCGTCAGCGGCGTGCTCTCGCCCCCGTCCACCGGGACCCTGTAGAGCTCCGAGTTGCGGCGCTCGCGCGTCCAGTTGTCGTGGCGGTTGGCCGAGTAGAGGAGCGCCTCCCCGTCGGGCGTCCACACCGGGCGGCTGGAGTGGTTGTAGTCGCCGGCGGTTACCTGGCGGGCGCGGCCGCCCTCGGCCCGCACGACGAACAGGTGGTCGTGCCCGTAGTCGAGGACGCCCGTCCCGTCCGATTCGTGGTTGAGGCGCGTCTCCACGCGGGGCGGCTCCGCCCAGTCGGCCCCCTCCGGCGGCTCCGGGCGCGAGGCCAGCGTGGGCTCGGGGGCCGACACGTGCATGGAAAACGCGAGGTGCGTTCCGTCCGGCGACCACGAGAGGCCGCTCGGGGCATTCTCCACCTGCGTGATGCGGGCGGTCTTGTTCTGCTCCACCCAGTGGACGTAAATCTCGGTGCCGTGCTCTTCGTCCGAGCTGGTGAACGCGATTTTCGAGCCGTCCGGGGACCAGCGGGGCGAGGACTCGTCGGCCGTCCGGGGGGTCAGCTTCGTGTGGTCGGTGCCGTCTGCGTCGAGGCGCCAGAGGGCGGAGGTCCGGCGGTCCTCCATCACGTCCATGCCCCGCCGCTGGTACACAATCTGGCTGCCGTCGGGAGACACCTGCGGGTGGGCCACCCACTCCAGGTCAAACACGTCCATGCGGGAGAAGGGCGCGTCCTGGCCGTGGGCGAGGGCGGGAAGGGCGAGCGCAACGAGCAGGGCGAGAACAGCGCGGCGGGCCATCGGGGGCGTGAAGAAAGTGCACAGGGGGCGAGTCACGTACCTATGAAGAAAAGAGACCCAGGCCGGGAAGGCAATCATGTGTGGTCTGCGGGGCCGGATCCGTGGGGCTACGGCGACGAAGGAGTCGGGCGGAGGCGGGCGAGCCTGCGATTTGTGTGGAGTTTCTGCGATTTAAACGCGTCCCCCGGCGCGTCCCGTGTCATCTTTCGTCCGACTTCTTTAGAATCAATCTAAACAAATTCAGCTCACCCAACCCCACACGCACCTCTCATGAAGCGACTTCTCAGCCTCAGCCTCGTCGTCACCCTGGTCCTGTCCCTGCTCGGCTGCGGCGGGGAGCAGCAGGACGAGCTCGTCATCTATTCGGGCCGCAGCAAGGCCCTCGTTGATTCGCTGGTCCAGCAGTACCGACAGCAGGCGGACGTGCCGGTCCGCGTGCGCTACGGCACCGACTCGCAGCTGCTGGCCGCGCTTCAGGAGGAGGGCGACCAGTCTCCGGCCGATGTGTTTTGGGCGAACACGACCGGCGCCCTGGGCAACGCCGTCAACAACGGCCTGCTGACCGAGCTGCCCGACACGCTGGCGAATCGCGCGGCCCGCTTCACCCCGTCGAACCAGCGGTGGACCCCGGTCACGACCCGTTTCCGGGTGCTGGCCTACAACAGCGACGCGGTGAGCCCGGAGGACCTCCCCGACTCGGTGCTCGACCTGCCGGAGCACGAGGAGTTTGAGGGCCGCGTCGGATGGACGCCGGCCTACTCGAGCTTTCAGGACTTCGTGACGGCGCTCCGTGTGACGGAGGGGGCGGAGACGGCTCGCACGTGGCTGTCGGACATGCAGGCGCTGAACCCAAACGGTTACACCTCCAACACGCCGATGGTGCGGGCCCTGGAGGCCGGCGAGATTGACGTGGCGCTGACAAACCACTACTACGTCCTGCGCCTGAAGCACGGCGGGGCGGAGGGGGAGTACGAAGGGGAAGAGGAAGAGGGCGAGGAGCACGAAGAAGAGGCCGAGGAGGAGGCCGCGCCCCGGGCCTCCGCGCCGGTTGAGATGTATCACTTTGCCGACGGGGACCTTGGCAACCTTGCTCTCGTAACGGGGGCGGGAGCGCTGCAGACGAGCAACCAGCCCGACGCGGCGAACCGGTTCCTGCGGTTCCTGCTTTCGGAACAGGCGCAGTCCTTCGCCGCGACCCGTGTAAACGAGTATCCCGTGGTGTCGGGCACGTCGGTGCCGGACTACATGATGCCGGCGGACGAGGCCCTGACGTTGAGTCCGGAGTTCGACCTGCAGCAGCTCCAGAACATGGAGCCGACGCTCGATCTGCTCCGCGACGCCGGGGCGCTTTAGCCCCCTGCCGGGACGGCGTGTGGGCGCACGGAGAAGCGGAGTTGGTCTCTCGTACACGCCCACACGTCTGTCCGTTCATCCGCACCCGCAAAACCGATCTCCCGCTCGCGTGCTGGACACGATCCGCCGCCGCTGGTACGTGACGATCCCCGTGGCGGTCGTCGTGGGGGGCGTGCTCATTCCGCTGGTGTACCTGCTGCTCCGCGCCTTCCAGGCGGACCCGGGGACGCTGTGGGACCTGGTGGTGCGGGGGCGCACCCTGCGGCTCCTGGGGAACACGGTGGGGCTCACCGTGGGCGTGCTCGCGGGCACGAGCGCACTGGCGCTCCCGCTGGCCTGGCTGACCACCCGCACGGCCCTCCCGGGCCGAAAGGCGCTCACCCTGCTGGGCGTGCTCCCCCTTGCGGTGCCCGGCTACGTGATGGCGTACGCCCTGATGGCCACGACGGGCGAATACGGCACGCTCGCGCAGACACTCGGCCTCGTGGTGCCCCGGCTGAGCGGCTACACCGGGGCCTGGCTTGCGCTCAGCCTCTCGACGTTCCCGTACCTCTTTCTGAACCTCCGGACGGCCTTCCTGGGGCTGGATCCGTCCCTGGAGGAGTCGGCCCGGGCGCTGGGGCGCGGCCGGTGGCGGGTCTTCGTGCAGGTGGTGCTGCCGCAGCTGCGCCCGGCCTTCCTGTCGGGCGGGCTCCTGGTGGCCCTCCACGTGCTGGGCGACTTCGGGGTCGTGTCGCTCATGCGGTACGACACGTTCAGCTACGCGCTCTACATCCAGTACGCGGCCTCCTACGACCGCATCTACGCGGCCTGCCTCGCGCTCATGCTGTTGATCCTGACGGGCGCGATCCTGCTGCTGGAGGCGCGGTTGCTGAAGGGGCTCCTGTTTCACCGGACGGAGAGCGGCACGAGCCGCACCGCCGCCCGGTACGAGCTGGGGCGTGGGCGCTGGGGCGGGTACGCCTTTGCGCTGGGCGTGGCGGGGCTGTCGGTGGTCCTGCCGGCGGGCACGGTCGGGTACTGGATGACCGACGCGGCGGCGGGCGGGGTGCCCTGGGCCGGTCTGGGGGCGGCCCTCTGGGACTCGGTGTCGGCCTCCGCCCCCGCCGCCGTGCTGGCGGCCCTGCTGGCCCTGCCGGTGGCGTACCTGGGCGTGCGGCACCCGTCCCCCTGGACGCGCGTCGTCGAGCGTGCCGCCTACCTGGGCTATGCCACGCCCCCGCTGGCCTTTGCGCTCGCGCTCATTGTGTTCTCGCTCGGGGCCGTGCCGTTCGCGTACCAGACGCTGGCCCTGCTCGTGACGGCCTACGCGCTTCACTTCATGGCGGAGGCCGTGGGCCCCGTGCGGAGCGCGCTCTACCAGGCGCCCCCCCACCTCGAAGAGGCCGCCCGGTCGCTGGGCCGCTCGCCGCTCGGGGCGTTCGTGAGCGTCACCTTTCCGCTCGTGCGGCGCGGCCTGCTCGTGAGCATGGCGTTCGTCTTCCTCTCGGCCATGAAGGAGCTGCCCCTCACCTTCCTCCTGGCGCCGATCGGGTTCGAGACGCTCGCCCTCAACACGTGGAGCTACGCGGAGGAGGCAATGTTTGGGCAGGCGGCCCCCTACGCGCTCACCATCATGTTCGTCTCGGCGCTCTTCGTGGGCGTGCTGCTGCTCCGCGAGCAGGCGAGCGAGCGCCCCGCAGCCGCGGAGCGCACGTAGACCCGTTCAATTGTGCCGTCGCCGGACGACACGCCGGGAACGACCCCGGCCGACGATAGGTGCCATTTTCTGTCATGAGCACCCCGATCCTCTCCGTTCAGAACCTGACCAAGCGGTTTGGGCCCGAGGCCCCGCCCGTCGTCCACGAGGTGTCGTTCGAGGTGGAGGACGGCGAGATCTTTTCGATCTTGGGCCCGAGCGGCTGCGGCAAGACGACGACGCTTCGCTGCGTGGCGGGCTTTGAGGAGGCTTCGGCGGGCACGATCGCGGTGCGGGACCAGACGCTCTCCGGGCCCGGCGTGCACGTGTCGCCGGACGCGCGGGATGTGGGGATTGTCTTTCAGAACTACGCCCTCTTTCCGCACCTCACGGTCCGCGAGAACGTGGCGTTTGGGCTCGATGGGGCGTCGGAGGCGGCGCGGTCCGCCCGGGCGCAGGAGGCGCTGGAGATGGTGGGGCTCGACGGCTTCGAGGACCGGCGGCCCCAGCACCTCTCGGGCGGGCAGCAGCAGCGGGTGGCCCTCGCGCGCACCCTCGCCCCGGAGCCGGACCTCATCCTGCTCGACGAGCCGTTCTCCAACCTCGATGCCCTGCTGCGACAGGAGACGCGCCAGGAGGTGCGGGAGCTCCTGAAGAACAAGGGCATGAGTGCCGTCTTCGTCACGCACAACCAGGAGGAAGCCCTCTCCTTTGCCGACCGCCTGGCCGTGATGCGGGGCGGGCAGCTCGACCAGATCGGCACGCCGGAGGCGGTCTACTACCACCCCCGTACGCTTTTCGTCGCCCAGTTCCTGGGCCGCACCAACCTGCTGCTCTCGCAGGCCGCCGGCACCGAGGCGGACACGCCGCTGGGGCGCGTGGGGCTCAACGAGGCGGCGGAGGGGACGGTGCTGGTGTCGATGCGGCCGGAGCACCTTGCGCTGGAGGCGCCGGAGGCCTCGGACGGCACGGTGGGGACGGTCGTGGGCCGGGCGTTCAAGGGGCACGACATCACGTACCGGGTGTGTTGTGGGGGAAGCGAGTACCTCGTCCACACCGACAACCGGCGGTTCTACGAGCCGGGCGACACGGTGGCCGTCCGCCCCCTCGAACCGGCTGTCGTGCTGGAAAGCCGGGCCACCCCTGCCGAGGTGCCAAGCGGGGCCACGCCTGTACCGGAGCCCGAAGAGTAGCTCGTCGCGAGTCATGCATCGTCTCGTTCATGGCCTCAACGCCGGCCTCGCGCTTCTACTAATCGGCGGAAGCCTCTGGGCCTTTCCGCGGCTTCCGGTCCGCATTCCGCGTCACTTTGGGCTCGGCGGCACGGCGGACGCCTACTGGGCGGCGACGCTTGTGCACTGGATGCTGGTGCCGGCCATCGCGCTCATCGTCGTCGGCCTCGTGTACGGGGCCGCCTGGGTGACCGGCAGGGCCTCCGGAAGCATCAACGTGCCGAATCAGCAGCAGTACGACGCCCTCGCCCCGGCCGCCAAGCGCGTGGTGTGCCGCGACGTGCAGGTCTTTCTGTACGGGACCGCCACCGCGATGCTCGTCGTGTTCGGGGTCGCGCAGTGGGGCACCTACCAGGTGGCCACGTCGGCCACGGACACGCTTCCCGGGGTCGTGCGGGGCGTCACCCTCGGCGTCCCCATGCTCCTCCTGGGGGCGGCGGGTGGCCTGGCGTGGTGGCTCCCGCGGCGCGTGCGGCGGCTCGCGGACGATGCGTAGATTGGGGCCGGAGGCTTCGTAACGACGAGAAGAACTGGCAGACTCAGGGGCGCGTAGAGCTTCTGTCTCCTCTTGCCTCAACCTCCCCCTTCCATGACGACCGACTACGACGTCATCGTGATTGGCGGCGGGGCCGGCGGCCTCTCCGCGGCCGGCATCGCCACCAACCTCGGCGCCAAGACCACCATGATCGAGCGCGACGCCCTCGGCGGCGACTGCACGTGGACCGGCTGCGTGCCGAGCAAGACGCTCCTCAAGGCCGCGACGGTGGTCCACCAGGCCCAGACGGCCAGCAAATACGGCCTCACCGACCAGTCCGTCGAGGTCGACTTTGGGGGCGTGATGGAGCACGTCCGCCAGGTGCGACAGGACGTGTACGAGGAGGCCGACGCGCCGGAGATCTTCGAGGACCTGGACATCGACGTGCGGCAGGGGGACGCGCACTTCATCGACGCGCACACCGTCGCCGTGGAGCGCGACGACGGGACGACCGAACAGGTGACGGGGCGCTACGTGATCGTGGCGGCGGGGGCGAGCCCGCTCGTCCCGCCCATCGACGGCCTCGGCGAGGTCGACGTTCTCACCAACGAGACGCTCTTCGAGCTTGAAGAACAACCGGAGCGGCTTGCGATCGTGGGGGGCGGACCCATCGGGACCGAGATGGCGCAGGCCTTTGCACGGCTCGGCACGGAGGTCGTCGTGCTCGACATGGCCGACCGCATCCTCTCGAACGACGACGCCGAGCTGGCCGCCACACTCCGGGAGACGCTGGAGGGGGAGGGCGTCGAATACGTGTTGGGGGCGCAGGTGGAGGAGGTGGCGCAGTCCGGCAGCACGATCACGATTTCGGCGGGAGCACACGGCCCCGTGGAGGCCGACGCGCTGCTTCTCGCCACCGGTCGCACCGCCCACGTCGACGGCCTCCACCTCGACGCCGCGGGCATCGACTATACCCGCCAGGGCATCACCGTCGACGACCGCTGCCGCACGAGCCAGGGTCATGTCTACGCCGTGGGCGACGTGACGGGCCGCTACCAGTTCACGCACATGAGCAACCACATGGCGAAGGTGGCCGTCACGAACGCACTCCTGAAGGTGCCCTCGAAAATCGACGCCGACCACGTGCCGTGGGTCACCTACACGGAGCCCGAGCTGGCGCACGTGGGGGCGCACGCCGCCGATCTCGACGAGCAGGGCGTCTCCTACGAGACCTACCGCTTCCCGTACGACCAGCTCGACCGCGCCATCACCGAGAGCGAGACGACCGGCCAGATCAAGGTCCACGCGAAGTCCCTCACCGGCACCATCCTGGGCGCGAGCGTCCTCGGCGAGCGGGCCGGCGAGCTGATCACGGCGTTCACGATTGCCATGCGCAACGGCGTCACGCTCCGCAACCTGGGCGACACGATCCACCCCTACCCGGCCTACGGCGAGGGCGTCCGGCGGGTGGCGGATCAGTGGTACGTGCAGAAGCAATCGCCCACCGTCACAAAGGTGCTGCAGACGGTCTTCGGCTACCGTGGGCCGGTGCTCAAGTACGGGCCGGACGAGATTGTGTGATTCGTTTCGTGCAGGGCGTTTTGCGTTGAGGGTGGGGGGGAGAACGAACAGAGCAGTGGGAGCGTGGGGGCAACGAAGAAACTTGGTGAGGGAGGAGTGGTGGAAAGGGACTGTGAAGTGACACTTGCTCTCCTCCGCGCTCCCGTGCCCGTCCATGCCGTATCGTCTCCTGTGCTCGGCGGTGATCGCCGCCGTTGCGTCTGTCCTCCTCGTCGCCCCTCACGCCGCGGCCCAGTCGCTCGAGATTGAGCCCGCCAGTCCCGCCCTCCAGGTCGGCCAGAGCCAGCAGCTGGAGGCCTACTACGTGAACGCGGACGGGGAGCGCGTGCGCGACACGACCGTCGTCTTCTACGCCCGCAGCGACGCGGCGCCGACGAGCCGAGCGGGCGAGGTGACGGCGGCGGCGCCCGGCACCCACGAGATCATCGCGCTGCGGCCCGGCACCGGGTCTCAGGATCGCATCGTGCAGCGCGTGTCGGTGACGGTTGCCCAGGCCCCGGTCGGCGAGGTGGCGTTCGCCGAGGCCCCGTCGCAAATCTATGCGGGCACGCAGGTGCCCCTCGTCGCCGAGGCCCGGACGGCAGACGGGCAGGTGCGCGATGATGTTGCCGTGCAGATGGAGAGCAGCAATCCCGAGGTGGCCGCCGTGGATCGACTGGGCCGGATCGATGCCGAGGCGCCCGGACGCGTGACGCTCACGGCGCGGGCTGAGGGCCACGAGGCCACCACGACTGTGGACGTGAGGGAGAACCCGGTGGCGTCGCTGACACTGAGCGGCGGGGCCGACTCGGCCCGCACGGGGGACGTGCTCGACTTTGCGGCCACGGCCCGGACCGAGGCCGGCACCGCCGTAGGCGATGCCCCAATCCGGTACGCCGTGCGCACCGACCACACGGAGCCGATCGCGCCGGGCGCGACCGCCGAGATTGGGAGCGACGGGCGCTTCGTGGCGGAGGACGCCGGGCAGTACACCGTCGTGGCCACGAGTGGGGGGCACACCGCCACCCACACCGTCTCGGTGACGCCCCGCGACCTGGAAGGGGCGATCGAGGTCGTGGGCCGGGGGCGCGTCTCCAACGTGCACACCTCGGACCTCTGGGTGTGGGAGGCGCCGGACGGCCGCGACTACGCCATCACCGGCACCTGGGGGGGCGACGGCGAGGCCTACTTCTGGGACGTGACCAACCCGTCCGACATCACGCCGGTCGACACGGTCACCGTCGACGCCCGCACGGTCAACGACGTAAAGGTGAGCGACGACGGGCGCACCTGCATCATCAGCCGCGAGGGGGCGTCCGACCGGAAGAACGGCATGGTGATTCTTGACTGTTCGGACCCGACCGACGTGTCGATCGTCACCGAGTACACGAACCGCCTCACCGGCGGCGTCCACAACCTGTTCATCTACGAGGACCACGTCTACGCCCTCAGCAACGGCCGCCGCTACGAAATCATCAACATCGAGAACCGCGCGAACCCGACCCGGGTCACCGACTTCGAGCTCGAGACGCCCGGCCACTCGATCCACGATGTGTGGGTGGACGACGGCATCGCCTACTCGTCGAACTGGGACGACGGGGTCGTGATGGTGGACGTGGGCAACGGCGTGAAGGGGGGCTCGCCCTCGAATCCGGTCGAGATGGGGCGCTACGCCTACCCGAGCGGCTGGAACCACGCCGCGTTTCCGTACGACGACGCGGAGACGGGCAAAGACTGGGTCGTTGCGGGCGACGAGGCCTTCCCCAACGGCCTGAACACCGAGAATGAGCCGACCATTCCCGCCGGCTGGCTCCACTTTGTCGACGTCACCGATCCCGAGACCCCGTCCGAGGAGGCGCGGTACCGCGTGCCCGAAGCCGGCTCGCACAACTTCTGGGTGGACGGCGACACGCTCTACGTCGCCTACTACAACGCCGGGCTGCGCGTGGTGGATCTGTCCGGGGACCTCAAGGGCAACCTCTACGAGCAGGGCCGTGAGATTGCGCACTTCAAATCCCACGATCCCGAGGGCCGCATTCCCAACGCCGCGATGGCCTGGGGGCCGCAGCCGCATGAGGGACACGTCTTCTTCTCCGACTGGAACTCCGGCCTCTGGGCGGTGGAGCTGACGAATGGAGAGTAAGGAGTGATGAGTGATGCGTGAGGACGTGATGTGTGAGGACGTGATGCGTGAAGCCTGACGAGTGAGGAGGGGCCGATGGCCCCAGCTCACCAACCCACTAGCCGACCAACCCATCAACCACCCCCCATGCACCTGCTCCGGACGCTGTGTCTCGCCGTTTGCCTGCTCGGCCTGGCGGCATCGCCCACCCTCGCCCAGAATTACTACGCCTACGTCGCGTCCGAGTCGGCCGACGAGGTGGCCCTGGTGCGGTTTGATGCCGACACCGAATCGGCGACCGTGGAGGAAACCGTTCCCGTCGGCTACATCGCGCCCGAGACGGAGGGGGCGCACGGCATGACGGTGGCGCCGGATGGGGACCACTGGTTCGTGTCCATCGCCCACGGCAAGCCCTACGGCCGCGTCGCGAAGTACGAGACGGGGACGAACGCGAAGGTCGACACCGCCCACGTCGGCATGTTTCCGGCCACGATGGAGGTCTCTTCCGTGACGGGCCTGCTTTACGTTGCGAACTTCAACCTCCATGGCGAAATGGAGCCGAGCACCGTGTCGGTCGTCGATCCGGAGGCCATGACGGAGGTAGACCGGATCGAGACGGGCATCATGCCGCACGGCTCCCGCTTCGCGCCGGACGGGCGCACGCACTACTCGGTGAGCATGATGGACGGGACGCTCCACGAAGTTGACGCGCTCACGGGCCGGGTCACGCGCACCCTCACGACCGGGGAGGGCACGCCGAAGCCGACATGGGTGGATCCGCACCCCTCGCGGCCGCTGGCGTACGTGGCCCACAATGGGGCCGACGAGGTGGTCGTGGTGGACCGGGATGACTGGGCGGTGACGCAGCGGCTGCCGACGGGCGAGGGGACCGCGCCGTACAACCTGGAGGTGTCGCCGGACGGCACGACGCTCGTGGTGTCCTACAAGGGGACCGGCGAGACGGGCATCTGGAATTTGGGGACGGGGGAGCGGGCGGCCCGCCTGTCGAACACACAGGCCGTCACGCACGGCGTCGTGATCTCGCCCGACAGCCGCTACGCGTTCGTCTCGGCGGAGGGGCGGGGCGACGACCCGGGTGCCGTGGACGTATTCGACCTGCAGTCGAACGAGCGCGTCGCCTCCGTCGAGGTGGGGCCGCAGGCGGGCGGCATTGCCTTCTGGAAGACGGAAGAGACCGCCACCTCGGCCCGATGACCGACGCGCCCGGCACCTACGCGTTGCTGCTCCGTGGCGAGGAGAACCAGGAGATTGAGGTGGGGGCTCTTGGCGAAATGATCGTCTGGCCCGGCGTGTACGTCTACGTCGGGAGCGCCTTCGGCCCCGGCGGGCTCCGTGCCCGAGTGGGGCGGCATGCTCGGGGCGACGGGGCGCAGCACTGGCACGTCGACTACCTGCGTGCGGCCACGGCACTGGAGGCGGTCTGGTACACCCACGACCCCGAGCGCCGCGAGTGCACGTGGGCCGCGGTGCTCCGGGACCGATCCGGGGCCACGGTGCCGGTCGACGGCTTTGGGGCGTCGGATTGTACCTGTCCGGCCCACCTGACTCGCTTCGAGTCCGTGCCGTCCCTCTCGTCGTTCCGGGCGCGTCTTCGCGAACAGTACCCCGACCACGCGCCTGTCGAGCAGGTCGGGGAGGATCTTCTCGAATGACCGCAGGCTGTGGCGACCGTTTGGAGGCACTCGTTTCCGAGAGAGCCCCACAGAGGCCGCTGGGGCCGTCCGTAGCGAGCGGTCTCATGCCGGACGCCGCGTCGGCTTCCGGGACGGCGTCCGCGTTGCTCCGGTGCGCCCCGACTCTTTCGGTGCGGCGGGTGGGGGGACGGTGCGTTTCTGAAGCACGTTTTGGCGGAGAGGCCTCCCCCCTGGATCACAGGGATTGAAGAAGCGTTCCCATTTGAAAAACGCCTCTTTTCAAATCAAACAACCCCGATGGGTGCTCCAGTCTCTCTCACGACCGATGCCGGGGCATCGTCCTTTCCGGAGCTTGCGGCGGAGGAGCCGGCGGAGCTCGTCGCGACGGTTCGCGAGGGCCTCCCGACAGAGCGATTCGATGCCCTCCGCGCGCTTCTGGACGTGCCGAGCGGCCGGCTCGCCGAGATTGTCGGCATCACACCCTCCACATTGAGCCGCCGTCGCAAACACGGCACGTTCAATAAGGACGAGTCGGAGCGTATTCTTCGGGTGGCCCGGCTCGCACTCCGGGCGATCGATGTGCTGGACGGTCGCAACAATGCCCAGAAGTGGCTCACCGAACCGGCCCGTGCGCTGGGGGGCGAGCCGCCCCTTGACTTTGCGGACACCGAGCCCGGGGCCCGGGAGGTGGAGCGCCTGCTGATCCGTCTCGACCACGGCGTCTATAGCTAGGGCGCTTCAGTTTGTGTCTCTCCGTTGCCCGTCGTCGTTTCCTCGGTTGATGGTTCAGGTCTGGCGCCTCGTCAAAGAGAAATATGCGGAGTCGGCCTTCAGTGGCGACGGCGCCCGTCAAGCCGGCGGGCGGTTTAATAGCCCGGGGCAGCCGGTCGTGTATACGTCGGAGTCGCTGGCCCTGGCCGAACTGGAGATTCTGGTGCACCTGCCGACTTCACACTTGCTGGACACCTACGTGGCGTTTCGGGCGTCCCTGCCGGAAACATCCGTCGAGTCCCTGGACCGAGAGGCGCTTCCCGATGACTGGCGCGCAAATCCCGTCCCACGGGGCGTGCAGGCCGTCGGCGACGAGTGGCTTCAGTCGGGGCGCTCGTTGGCCCTCCGCGTGCCCAGTGCGGTCGTGCCGGCCGAGGCGAACGTGCTGGTGAATCCCGGGCATCCGAACTTCGAGTCTGTGACGGTCGACGGTCCGTTCAATCCGGAGGTTGACGACCGATTGCTCTGATGAGTCGTGGGCCTTTCACTTCCCGCAGTCGCTACGTTACCTTGCAAACGCGATAAACAGCCCGGAAGAGACGATCTTGTCTCGGATTTCCTCCTGGGGTGCTCACCCTGATGCGTATGCGCCATGCCCGACCGCACGGTTGCTCCAACCGACCTCACCTTCTTCACGAACGACGAGTCCGGCGTCTCCCTCCACGAGCGATTCCGGCGTACATTGACGGAGGTGCAGTTCTTCGACGTGCTCGTGGGCTACTTTCGTATCAGCGGATTTCATCAGCTGTACGAGGCGCTGGAGGACGTGGAGCACATTCGCATCCTGGTGGGACTCAACGTAGGACGAACCACGCACCGTCTTCTCCAGGAGCATCGGGGAGAGTCCTCGTTCGGTTTCGAGTCCCACGCGAAGGCCCATGAGCGCGTTCGCGGCAACATCGTCGAGCAAATGGAGGCCGCGGAGGAGGCTCGGGATGTTGAAAAGGGGCTTCGGGCGTTTCTTCGGTTCCTGGAAGAGGGAAAAATGGAAGTTCGGGCGTTTCCCACCGAGAACATTCACGCGAAGGTCTACATCGGTCGCTACGACAGCGACGCCCACTACGGTCACGTGATCACCGGGTCGAGCAACTTCACGGAATCTGGGCTGCGGGGACAGCGCGAATTCAACGTGGAGCTGAAAGATCGGGCCGACGTGGAGTTTGCGCTGGAAAAGTTCGAAGAGTTGTGGGAGCAGAGCGTCGAGGTGACGGAGGATTTCGTCGAGACCCTTCGTCACGACACGTGGCTAAACGACGAGATCACCCCGTACGATCTCTACCTCAAGTTCCTCTACGAGTACTTTGAAGAGGACATCAATCTCGATCAGCGGGAGACCGACGAGCTATACCGTCCGGACGACTTCCTGGAACTGGAGTACCAGGAGCAGGCGGTAACGGCGGCCCGCAAGATTTTGGACGCGCACGACGGCGTGTTCATCGCGGACGTGGTGGGACTGGGCAAGACCTACGTCACCGCCATGCTCATGCAGCAGCTTCAGGGCCGCACGCTCGTGGTGTGTCCGCCCGTGCTGGAGGACTATTGGCGAGAGACGTTTGTCGACTTCGGCGTGCGGGGCTACCGGATCGAGTCCCTCGGCAAGCTCGACCACGTGCTCCGGGACGGGCACGAGAAATACGACTTCGTGGTGCTCGATGAGGCGCATCGGTTCCGCAATGAAACGACGCAGCGGTACGAGAAGCTCCACCAGATTGCCTTTGGCAAGAAGGTGATCTGCGTGTCGGCCACGCCGCTCAACAACGACGTGAGCGACATCTATAGCCTCCTCAAGCTCTTCCAGACGCCGCGCCGCAGCACGATTCCCGGCGTTCGGGATCTCAAGCGCTTCTTCGACGAACGCCAGCGTCGACTGAACCGCCATGAGCGCGGCACGCCTGCGTACACGGAGGTGGCGCAGAATATCTACGACGAGGTCCGCGACCGCGTGCTCAAGCACGTCATGATTCGGCGGACGCGGAGCGAGGTTGAACAGTACTACGGGGACGACATGGAGAAGCAGGGCCTGTCCTTCCCCGACGTGGCCGCGCCCCGCCGGATTCTCTACGAGTTCGACGAGAGCCTCGATACGGTCTTCACCCGCACCATCGACCGCATCGGGGAGTTTAGCTACGCCCGCTACACCCCGTTGCTCTTCTACGAGGGCGAGATCGACCCGCTCCGCGAACAGTCGCAGCGCAACATCGGGGGCTTCATGAAGAGCATCCTCGTGAAGCGCCTGGAGAGCAGCTTCTACGCCTTCAAGCGCACGCTCGCCCGCTTCATCGAGTCGTATGAGCGGTTCATTGAAATGTACCGGAACGGCACGGTGTATCTGGGACGGGACGTGAATGTGTTCGACCTGCTCGACAACGACCGCGAGGAACGCCTCCACGAGTTGCTCGAGGAAGGCCGGGTCAGCAAATACGACGCCGACGACTTCTCCGACGAATTGATGGACGAGCTTCGGGCCGACCTTCGTCTGCTCCGGGAAATTCAAAGGAACTGGGCACCCATCGACGAGGATCCGAAGCTCGACGCGTTTCTCGACCGCCTCCAGTCCGACGACACACTCCGAGACGGCAAGCTCCTGATCTTTACGGAGGCGGCGGAAACCGGCCGGTATCTCCTCGACGCCTTGGAAGAGGCCGTGCCCGGGAAGGCGATCTTTTATTCCAGCGACGGAGGACGGGACGGCGACGGGTCGATCAGCGTGCAACAGGCGCGTCGGCGGATCAAGAACACGTTCGATCCTACGGTGGACGACCCGGAGGACGAGTACCGAATCCTCATCACGACGGACGTGCTGGCCGAGGGCATTAACCTGCACCGCTCGAACACGGTCATGAACTACGACCTGCCCTGGAACCCGACGCGGGTGCTCCAGCGCGTGGGTCGGGTTAACCGGGTGGGCGGGACGCATGACCAGATCTTCGTCTACAACTTCTTTCCCACCGCCGCGGCCGACGAGGAGATCAATCTGGAGGCCAACATCACGAGCAAGATTCAGGCCTTTCACGACACGCTGGGGGAGGACGCGCAGTACCTAACCGACGAGGAAGAGGTCACAACCCACGGGCTGTTCGGAGAGGAGCTGTACGAGCGCCTCAACGACGCCGACACGTACGACGGAGAGCCGGACGAGGGGCCGTCGGAGCTCAAGTACCTGCGTCTCCTCCGCGACCTCCGCGACAACGATTCCGAGCAGTTCGAGCGCATCAAGAACCTTCCGAAGAAGGCGCGGACGGCTCGATCCGTAGACGAAGGGCCCCGGCACCCCTCCGGCCTGCTCACCTTCTTCCGACGGGGGGATCTGAAGCAGTTTTTTCTGGCGGAGGAGGAAGTGTCTCGGGAACTTACGTTCTTCGAAGCCGCGCAGGCCTTTGAGTGCGAGCCCGGCACGTCGCGTATCGAACTGCCCGAGGATTTTTATGACCGCCTTGCCCGCAACAAAGAGGCCTTCGACCATAGCGCCTCGGAGGAGACGGACGGGTCAAGTGCAGCGGGCGGGCTCTCCAACGAGGAGTACGTCATGAAGCGCCTTCGCACGAAAGAGATGAAGCACTGCAAGCGATTCACGGACCGGGACGATCAGTTTCGGCAAGAGGTCCTGCGGGCCTTCGACGACGCCGTCATTCCGGAGAAGACAATCCGGCGGATCAAACATGAACTGGAGAGTGAGGCTGATCCCTTAAAGGCCCTCCAGATTTTCCGCGAGTACGTTCCCGACTCCATTCTCGACGTGCAGCGCCGACGCCGGGACGAGCGCGACGAACACCGGGAGGTCATTCTATCCGGATACCTCCAGTCCGATTGAGGGCTCGTCAATCGTCCTTCCGTGTCTGATCGAGACTTGCTGTCTGAATCCACTTCTGAAGCCGATCCACCTTCATGCACCCCGATGCCGCCAAGACGCTCATTAGCGATACCTTCGACGGCGCCTACGACGAGACAAGGCTCCGCACCTTCATCCAGAACCTGCTCGTCGAGCCCGACATGAAGGACAAGGAGCACCGGTCGGGGCAAATGGTCTACGAGTCGTTCCGCGAGCACGTAGCCTCCTACAAACGGCTCGCCAAATACACCGACCCGAACGGGGAAGAGATGGACGTGCTGGCGGTGAAGCTGAAGACGCCCCACAAGCTGGAGCGGGCCCGCACCATGCAGCGCAACTTCGCGGCCACATATTTGAAGCAACCGGCCCGGCAGGGGCGGGAGGCGGCGCTGGTGGCCTACTACGCCGACGGCACGGACGACTGGCGGCTTTCGTTCGTGCAGCTCGAATACCGAACGGTGGTCGACGAAGAGACCGGCGACGTGAAGGCAGAGGAAGAACTTACGCATGTCCGGTATACCTTCCTCGTGGGCGAAAATGAGCCCAGTCACACTCCGAAGCGGCAGTTTGCGCCGCTCCTCCAGAGCGAAGAGCTCCGGTTCCCGCCCCCGCTCCACGAGCTGAAGGATGCCTTCGACATTGAGGTCGTTACGGACGAATTCTTCGAGGCGTATCGGGGGCACTACAAGACGCTGACGGAGGACGTGGAGGCAGCCCTAGCGGAGGACGAGACGGCCCAGGACGAGTTCGACGAGAAAGACGTGACGCCCGAAGCCTTCGCCGAGAAGCTGACGGGACAGCTCGTCTTTCTCTACTTCCTCCAGAAGAAAGGGTGGCTCGGCGTGCAGCGTGGGGACGACTGGGGCGAGGGCCCCGGCAACTTTTTGCGGCAGCTCTACGAGGGCGAGTACGTCGACTACGACAACTTCTACCGGGACGTCTTGGAGCCGCTTTTTTATCAGGGCCTCGCGGTGGACCGCGGCGGCGACAATTATTTCAGTGCCCTTCGCTGCCGGGTGCCGTTTCTGAACGGCGGCCTCTTTCAGCCCATCCACAACGTTGACCGGAGCCGGGTGCACCTGCCGCTGCCCGACGAGACGTTCGGCGACATTTTCGACACATTTGACCGCTACAACTTCACCGTCCGCGAGGATGAGCCGCTGGACAAGGAGGTGGCCGTCGATCCCGAGATGTTGGGAAAAGTGTTCGAAAAGCTTCTGTTGGATGACCGTCAGAAGGAGCTAGGCGCCTTCTACACACCCCGCGACATCGTGCACTACATGTGCCAGCAGAACCTTGTCGATCACCTCGACACGGAGCTTAATGTGCGCGAGGCGCCGCTGACCCGTCCTGAGCCACGACAGCAGAACGCGTTTGGGGACGGACCCACACAGCAAGGTGTGCTCAGCGGAGAGGACTACAACCCTCAGGTGGAGCGACACCATCTGGAGGCCCTTGTGCGTGATGGGTCGGGATGGATCGAGCACGACAGTCGAACGCAGGAGAGTGAGTCCACTAACGGCAAGTATTCGGAATACAAGGCGCCCCGTCCGATTCGTACGCATGCCCGGGAAATTGACGCGGTGCTCAGCGACGTGCGGATCTGCGATCCGGCTGTAGGTTCTGGCGCCTTCCCTGTGGGTATGATGCAGGAAATCGTGCAGGCCCGCCAGGTGCTCGACACCTACATCGACGACGAAATTGAACGAGAAGCGTATCCACTCAAACGCCACGCCATCCAGCACTCGCTTCATGGCGTGGACATCGACCCAAGTGCAATCGACATTGCCCAGCTTCGCCTCTGGCTCTCGCTGGTGGTAGACGAGGAGGACTTTGAAGACATCCGCCCGCTCCCCAACCTGCGATACAAGTTTGTGCAGGGGGATGCGCTACAGAAGATTGAGCGGAGTTTCTTCAACAACGAGCAGGAAGCACAACTCCATGCCCTGATGGAAGAGTTCGTGAGTACGGCTCACCCGTCTGAAAAGGAGCGTCTCCAGGAGCAAATCGATGAACACCTGAGTGAACTTCTTGGAGACGGCCAGTTTGACTTCGGACTGTATTTTGGGACCGTCTTCAAAGAGCAGGATGGGTTCGATGTCGTTATCGGGAACCCACCGTATGTGACTGCCGGAAACTTAACGGACCAGCAGAAAGATGCTCTCAAGGGCTACGAGATTTACAAAAAGAGTGCAGACTACTGCACCTATTTCGTGGAGCGGGGGATGAATCTGCTCCGGCCCGACGGTCAACTCGCGTACATCATCAAGAACAAGTGGCTGCGAGCAAGATACGGGAATAAGCTGCGGAGATGGCTGAAAAGCCGAGAGCTTACGGAAATCATCGACTTCAAAGATCTTCCGGTCTTCCAGGGTGTGATCGCTTACCCGTGTATCTTCCGCGGGGTTAATGCCTCCTCAGATGAAAGTTTACAGGCCGTAGAGGTTGAGCACCTCGATTATGATAACCTGGCTGCCTATGTCACCGAGAACCAGTATGAAGTAGTACGATCACAACTGAGAGAGGAATGTTGGTCTCTTGCAACACCCAACGAAAGGGATCTACTCAGCACACTCCGAGAGATTGGTGGTTCCCTGAATAAGGTGGTCAACGACTCAATTAACTATGGAATTAAGACCGGCTGCAACGCTGTCTTCAAGATCAGCTCGGCCAAGCGCCAACAGCTTATCGATTCCCACGAGTCGAGCCGTGAAATCATCAAGCCTTTCCTCACGGGACGAAATGCCTATCGGTACACACCTCCAGAGCATGACAGCTACGTCATATTCACCCGTCGGGGCATTGACATCGATGCCTACCCGGCTGTAAAGGAATACCTCTCCCAGCATAAGGAACGCCTGAAGCCGAAGCCGAAAGACTGGAATCCACGACATGAGGATGCGAAGTGGCCTGGTCGGAAGAGCGGGAGCTACGCCTGGTACGAAATCCAGGATGCGGTGGACTACTACAAGGCCTTCGAAGGCACAAAGATTATCTACTCCGACCTCTCAGTTCGTGGTAGCTTTACCCTTGACGAGAGCGGAATTTATCCGGCCAATACCCTGTACATCATTGCAGATGCTGGCTTATACCTCTTGGGCCTGCTCAACTCCCGACTCGCTGGATTCTACTACATCCACCACTTTGCCACGTACCGCGGCAGCTACCTCCGCTTCTTCAAGGACACGTTGAAGCGACTTCCTGTCATCCCACGGGAGGATGCCTCCCAAGACCTCCGAGAAAAGATTGAGTCTCATGCACAAAAGCTTCTTGATCTTCACGACGCCCCCGAAGGCGTAGTCGAGTCACGGGGTGACCAGATCCGAAGAGAAGAAAACGCTCTCGACGAAGCGGTCTATGAGCTGTACGGGCTCACTCCTGACGAAATCCAGTTGGTAGAGCAGAGAGTACCTGCTATTGATGAAGTGTAAATAATAGGCCCTCTCATTTTGGGGCTATCCTCCTATCATGCTTGATGGCAATACGATCAACAAATTTGATGAAGATGGTATTTTTCGTCCATTGGTTGCAGGGTACTTGGCTGAACTCCACGGCCATTTAGAGCTTTCTACCAGGCACGCCATTGAAGACCGGGATTTCGCGGCTGAACACCTCATGATGGAATTAGGAGTACAATGGAGTCAAAAGAAAATTGATCGATTCAATTCAGGGCATACCACGCCTCTAATCCAGCCGTTGCAGCCACTCATCGAGGTCGAGAATACATCCATAGATATCGCTCACAAAAGTTTAAGAAAGGCGTTCTACGAGATTACCAAAGACGACTTATACAGCGTTAGCACAAAATCTGCTGGCTCGCTACTGGTGATGGCGACCGAGCGGATCAAACCTTTCTATGAGAATGGTGACATTTCAGAGGGGCCAATTCTAGACTTCCTCAGATATTGCCGCAACGGGATTGCACACGGTGGAGAATTCAGCTTTCGAGGAGACGAACCTACGAGCGAAGCGAGATGGAGAGGAATTGAGCTTGAATCTGGTATGCACGGCGAGAAAATCTTCGTCGACGGTTCGGGAGAGGGGTACTTGAGTTTAGGGGACCCGATACTGCTTCTACACGACATTGAGGATAAATACGGTGAAACGTTCTCCAGTTAGATATCCCGCGTCTGAAGCTGTGGGACAGATATTCGTCTCAAGCAAAGTCGGAGAAACCTCGATTTTTGAATTAGCGTCAAGTAGGTGTTTTTGATATGCCCGAAGAAGTAAAAGTTAAGTTCTATGACATTGAAGAGTGTGGCTTCTACAAACGCGGAGACGACGAGGCACGGTTTGGAGAGATAGAAGAAGCTTTGAGAAGGTTGAGTGATTGGGTTGACGGGAAAGAGCTTGGTGAGACAGAAGTGTCTCCACCGGAGGATGATACGATTGACCCAACCTACTGCCTCCAGGTCCACAGAGATGCAACAGCGACTGAATTCTTTGTCGCGATGTGGATAGAAATTCCGACCGTCGAGAATCAAGTCGGAAGTGTAAATCCGAACGACGAAGTCAATCAGGTTGAGGTGCATGCCAATCCTCTTCAGGACCCTCAGGATATAGCTGGATTTCCTGTCTATTTCTGGTTCTTGCCCGAGGAAGATAAGCTCGCTACTGTTGCCGTAGAAAAGCGGAGACGAAACGGGCGTTCTGAGATGGAGAGGTATATGGAGGACTTTTTAGAGTTCTACGCAGGCTACGAGGCAGTCACTAAAGGAGATACCGAACGACACAAGCGAGTAATAGGTCACTGTCAGAACCACACAGATCCTGATCAGGAGCCGGAAAACTACTACGTGAGGTTCAATTCTTCACTCACTCCCGTACCAGGGGCACTTGAAGAGATCCGCCGCCGCAGACCTGAAATCAGAAAAGTTATCAGAAAGTTTGAGGTAGGAGAAGAACGTGGAGGAGTTGAGACACTGGAAGACTGGAAGCGTCCCCTGTATGATGTAGGGCTCTATTCGGCACCGGACCGTCAGGAGCCAAAGCGTGTAAAATACGAACTCGATATCACCCCTGGCGAAGAAGAACTTGAGGGAATGATTCAGCGGTGGCGTCAGCGCCACCAGAATGGATCTTCAAACTGGGAAGATTATGCGGTAGTGTTCAAGGGGGAGAACAAAGAGCACTCTTTTAGTCGATCGCTTCCAAAAGCATCGGTGACAATGGATGTTGAACGCGACGAGAATGGCTTTGTGAGGCTCGAATCCCTGCAGAATCAAGTTCTTGAGAACCGAGCTGAGCTGATGGAAAGAGCATTGTACGAGGAAGATGTACAAGTAACCGAATAACCCTCATCTCAGAAGAGGGAAAAGCAAACTCGAATAATCCTCTCAGACCGATGTCTGGCCTCAAGCGTGGATACGTTATCGGTGCTCTAACAGTCGGTTTACTGATCCTTGCGGTGTCTTTCTGGCTAGGCAGCGGAATTCCGTTCAGCGAGCAGTGGCCGCTCTATGAGGACTTGAGAGGTATCGCCTCGGTAATTGTAGTGATCGCAGGTGCCTGGACTGTTTTAATCAGTCCGGAAGCAATAAAAGCTGTATTCTATCCTAGAGACCAGCGCTCTAAGCGTGATTTCTCAGATAGGCAGATAGACATTATCAAGCGGCTCGCTTTCGTGTTCGCTGTTGCCGCAGGGGCTATTGCGATAGTGCAGATCACGGGTATACTCTCCACGCTTACCTCTCAGTTTGAGATACCTCAGGAGGTTTTGCATGTCCTGAGAGGTATGTCATTTACCGTTTTGTCGGTTACGACTCTTGTTCTGGTCCTGGCTTTAATACTTTACGTTTTGGTGCTCGAAAACTTTTATACTCTGCTCAGTGAGCGCAAGAAGCAGGACGAGAGAGACAGCGATCTACCAGATGATCAAGTGTACAATACGGGTCCCGGAGATGGTGCTAAAGCATCCTATCCGTCAATTGAGTGAACTACTTCGGCACAGAAATCGGGGGCATCTCACTTGAAGCTCTCATCTTGACGCTGACGAGAGAAAAAGGATGCCTACTGATCTCTCCCGTACGCTTGTCGTTGGCATCTCGTCCACGGCCCTCTTCGACCTGAAAGAGGCCGATCGACGCTTCCGAAAGTGGCGGGAGGAAGATCCTGACATGGCAATCGAGCGGTATCGGGAGTACATGCAGAAGCGAGAGGACGAGCCGCTGGAGCCAGGCACCGGACTCCCCCTCGTGAAGGCTCTACTCCAACTCAACGAGTACGCCCCCGAGGACGGCCCGCCCATCACCGAGGTTGTCATCCTATCCCAGAACAGTCCCGAGACCGGCGTCCGGGTGCTCAAAAGCATCCGCGAGCAGGACCTCGACATTTCGCGGTCGGCCTTCACCGCGGGGGCGTCGGTGACGGAGTATCTCGACGCCTTCGACGTTGATCTTTTCCTCACGACGGACTCGGAAGACGCGCGGACCGTCATTGACAGCGGCGAATGCGCAGCGGCGGTGCTTTTGGTTCCTCCGGACCGCACTCCCATCGCGACGGATGGTGAGGTGCGCATCGCCCTCGACGGCGACGCGGTGCTCTTTTCCGACGAGAGCGAACTCGTCTACAAACAGGAGGGCCTGGAGGAATTCCACGAACGGGAAGATGCGCTGCAGGACGAGCCGCTCCCCGGCGGGCCCTACGAGGACTTCCTCAAGGCGCTGGCGCAGATGCAAGAGCGGCTCCCCACACGCATCGAGTACTCGCCGGTCCGCCTCGCCCTCGTGACCTCCCGTGACAGCCCTGCGGAGCTCCGGGTCATCAAGACGCTGCGGGAGTGGGGGGTGTACGTGGACCTGGCGTTCTTCCTCGGCGGGGTGGACAAAGGACCGGTCCTGGAGTCGTTCAATCCCCACATCTTCTTCGACGATCAGGATGTTCACGTAGAATCGGCTTCCGAACGAGTACCCACAGGCAAAGTGCTATATCGCAGCGACTCAACGCTTCGTGAGTTGCAGGCGGAGCGGGATGAGGAACCCGAGGAAGGAGGAACATCGACGTAGAGCTGTTGACTCATCGTAGCCAACATCCATGGGTACACCCACCATCCGCCCCCGAAGCAATTTTTCGTTCAGCGAGATCTTTCTGTTGGGTTGTGTCCAGGTACACGATTACTGTCACCGAACACTGAAAAATCGCCCTCCCCGCCCCGCTGCGTCGTAAGCGTGGATTTGAGCCGGGGACCAAGGTGGTGATCGTAGAGCCGATCACGGCGTAAAGATTCGCCCCCTCGACGCCCGCTACTTTGAGCAATTTGCGGGCGTGCTCTCGGGAGAGGAAAACGCCACGCAGACTCGTCTCGGCGACCGTCACAAGGAGGCCGAATGGCAACGCGCTGTTCGTCTACGCCGGTTCCTGCAGCGCTGAGCGCCCAACGTATCCTTGCCGTAACACCCCTGTCCCGACCAGAAACGCGTGCCCAGCCCGACGGTGTAACTGCCTCTACAGGAATATAAGCGCCCTTGCCCTCACGCAATGCGCATCACGCAATACGAGGGCCCGGCAGGGCGCTTGCTCCGAGCATCCCCCTCCACGAAGCTGCCGCCCCCCCGCATGCCCGAGCACATCACCCTCCGCGGCGCGCGCGAGAACAACCTCCAGGCCATCGACCTCGACATTCCGCGCAACCGGCTCGTCGTCGTGACCGGCGTGTCGGGGTCCGGCAAGTCGAGCCTCGCGTTCGACACCATCTTCGCCGAGGGCCAGCGGCGCTACATGGAGAGCCTGAGCGCCTACGCCCGCCAGTTCCTGGAGATGATGGAGCGGCCCGAGATCGACTACGTCGACGGCCTCTCGCCGGTCATCTCCATCGAGCAGAAGACCGTCTCCGGCAACCCGCGCTCCACGGTCGGCACCGTCACGGAGGTGTACGACTTCCTGCGCCTGCTCTACGCCCGGGCCGCCACGGCCTACTCCTACGAGACGGGCACCAAGATGCGGCAGCAGAGCGACGACGAGATCGTGGACGGCCTCCTCGACTTCCCCGAGGGCACGCGCCTGCAGATCCTGGCGCCGGTGGTGCGGGGGCGCAAGGGGCACTACCGCGAGCTCTTCGAGCAGACCTCCGCGCAGGGCTTCGAGCGGTTTCGCGTGGACGGGGAGATGCGGACCTACGAGGAGGACATGAAGCTGGAGCGCTACGAAACCCACGACGTGGAGGTGGTCATCGACCGCCTCGCCATCAAGGACGGCATCCGCTCGCGGGTGGGCCAGTCCGTCGAGACGGCGCTGGAGATGGGGGGCGGCACCCTCATCGCGGACGTGGTCGACGGGCCCGACGGCGTGGAGACCGGCGACCACCTCTTCAGCCGCGACCTCGTGGACCCCGAGACGGGCCTCTCCTACGAGGAGCCCTCGCCCAACATGTTCTCGTTCAACACGCCGTACGGCGCGTGTCCGGAGTGCGAGGGGCTGGGGACCGCCAAGCAAATTGCGCCGGAGCTCGTCGTCCCGCACCCGGAGAAAACAATCAACGAGGGCGCGCTGGCCCCGCTCGGGGAGCCGCGCGACATCTGGATCTTCAACCAGCTGGAGGCGGTCGCGGAGGCGTACGGGTTCGACTTCGACACACCGATCGAGGCCCTGAGCGACGAGCAGCTGGCGGTGATTCTGGAGGGGGCCGGCGAGGAGCAGTTCGAGATCGAATACGGCTACAAGGGTCGCGAGGTGCAGTACAAGCACCGCTTCGACGGCCTCTACGACCACATCTGGCACACCTACGAGGAGACCAGCTCGTCGAAGAAGCGGCGCCGCGCGGAGTCGTTCATGCGCGAGATGGACTGTCCCGCGTGCGACGGCGGGCGCCTGAAGACCGAGAGCCTCCACTACCGCATCGGTGGGCAGTCAATTGCGGACCTCGCGCGGATGGACCTGACCCAGCTCCGCGAGTTCGTAGACGACGTGCCGTTCGATACCGAGCGGCAGGAGCGCATCGGCGCGCCCATCGTGAAGGAGGTGCGGGAGCGGCTCGACTTCCTCATCGGGGTGGGCGTGGGCTACCTCACGCTCGACCGCTCGGCCCGTACCCTCAGCGGGGGCGAGAGCCAGCGCATCCGCCTCGCCACGCAGGTGGGCACGCAGCTGACCGGCGTCCTCTACGTCCTCGACGAGCCGACCATCGGCCTGCACCCGCGCGACAACGACCGCCTCATCGAGAGCCTCGAAAGCCTGCGCGACCTCGGCAACTCGGTCGTCGTGGTGGAGCACGACCGCGACATGATCGAGGCTGCCGACCACGTGGTCGACCTCGGTCCCGGGGCGGGCCTCCACGGGGGACACGTCATCACCACGGGCCCGCCCTCTGTCCTGACGGTCGATCCGGTGGAGCAGACCAGCGGCACGGCGGCCAACGGCGCGGCCGAGCACGAGATCGAGGACAACGGCGTGGCGCGGCAGCAGGTGGCCGAGCGCGCCGCGGACTACGACAGCGACCACTACGACTTCGAGAGCTTTACCGCCGCCTACCTGCAGGGCGAGCGCGTCATCCCGCTGCCCGACGAGCGCCGCGACGGCACCGGCGAGTCGATCACGCTGAAGGGGGCCACGGGCCACAACCTGAAGGGCGAGGACGTCGGGATTCCGCTCGGCAAGCTCATCTGCGTGACCGGCGTCAGCGGCTCCGGCAAGTCGACCCTCGTCAACCAGACGCTGTTTCCGATTCTACACCGGCACCACCACAACGCCAAGACGGTGCCGCTGCCCTACGACCGCGTCGAGGGCATCGACCACGTCGACAAGGTCATCGAGATCGACCAGCAGCCCATCGGCCGCACGCCGCGCTCCAACGCGGCCACCTACACGAAGCTGATGGACTACCTGCGCGACCTCTTCGCCCAGCTGCCGGAGGCGGAGATCCGTGGCTACACCAAGAGCCGCTTCAGTTTTAACACCGACCCGGGCCGCTGCGACAAGTGCGGCGGCACCGGCACGGTCACGCTGGAGATGAACTTCCTGCCGGACGTGGACGTCACCTGCGACGCGTGCGACGGCCGGCGCTACGGGCCCGAGACGCTGGAGGTGGAGTACAAGGGCAAGAACATCGCCGAGGTGCTGGCCATGACCGTGGCGGAGGCGGTCGATTTCTTCGAGAACCAGCCGCGCCTCGTCCGCACCCTCAAGACGCTCGACGCGGTGGGGCTCGGCTACCTCACCCTCGGCCAGTCGTCCACCACGCTCAGCGGCGGGGAGGCGCAGCGCGTGAAGCTCTCGAAGGAGCTCTCCCGCCCCGGCACCGGCGATACGCTCTACATTCTCGACGAGCCGACCACCGGCATGCACTTCGAGGACGTGCGTCATCTCCTCAACGTCCTGCACGGGCTCGTCGACGAGGGCAACACGGTGATGGTCATTGAGCACAACATGGACGTCATCAAGCAGGCCGACCACGTGATCGACCTCGGCCCGGAGGGCGGGCGCGAGGGCGGCGAGATCCTGTTCGAGGGCCGGCCCGAGGCCCTGGCGGAGGCCGACACGCACACGTCGGCCTACCTGCGGGAGGAGTTGGAGCGCACCCGAACCGCGCAGACCGACGCGGAGAAGACGGCCCCCGTCGGCGAATCGGGCGACGGCCTCGCGTCGGGACAGCCCGAGCCGGCGGCGGAGTGACAAGGTGGGGAGAGCGTCCGCACGAGGCGTCCCGAAATGTGGTGATCCTGTTAAAAGAACGTCCGGAAGCGGTTCCGTGGTCGCTGGGAGCGCTTTTATGAAGGTCGAATTTTTGTGGTTTTAAGGGAGTATTGGTAGAGTAAGTGGCGTCAGTATCGCTCCCACCACAAAAAATACTCGCCTTCGGAATGCGGATACGCACCCTCCTTCTTTCCGTCGTCGGTCTTCTGCTGGTTCCCATTGGGGCTGCGGCCATGCCGCTGTCGGACCCCGCAAACGTTGCTGAGGCGCTGCAATCGGCCGAGCAAACACAGACGAATCTGGATTACGTCTGGACAATCCTCGCCGCGGCGCTGGTCTTCTTTATGCAGGCGGGCTTTGCGCTGCTGGAGTCCGGCTTCTCGCGGGCGAAGAACGCGGTCAACATCATCATGAAGAACGTGATGGACGCCTCGGCCGGGGCGCTGGTCTTCTTCGCGGTCGGCTTCGGGCTGATGTTCGGCACCTCCTGGGGCGGCCTGATCGGGACCGACGGCTTCTTCCTCACCGGCACGGGCGACCAGCCGCAGACCTGGGTTTACGCCTTCTACTTCTTCCAGGCGGTCTTTGCGGCCACGGCGGCCACCATCGTCTCCGGCGCGGTCGCGGAGCGCATCAAGTTCAGCGGCTACCTGATCTTCTCCGTCACCATCACGGGGCTCATCTATCCGGTGTTTGGGGCGTGGGCGTGGGGCGGCCTCTTCAACGGCAGCGGCTGGCTGGAGGCGCTTGGTTTCATCGACTTTGCCGGGTCGACGGTCGTGCACAGCGTCGGCGGCTGGGCGGCGCTGGCCGGGGCGTTGGTCGTGGGGCCCCGGGTGGGCAAGTACGCGGACGACGGCACGCCGCGCAGCATTCCGGGGCACAGCCTTCCCCTGGCGGCGCTGGGGGTGTTTATCCTGTGGCTCGGGTGGTTCGGCTTTAACGCGGGCTCCACGACGGCCGGGTCCACCGCGATCGCCAAGATTGCCATGAACACGTTCGTCGCGGCGGGGGCCGGGGGGGTGGTTGCCATGGCCATCACCTGGATCGACGGCGGCACGCCGGACGCCACGATGACGCTGAACGGTGTGCTGGGCGGCCTGGTGGGCATTACCGCGGGGTGCGCGGCCCTCACGCCGCCGTACGCCATCCTTACGGGGGCCATCGCGGGCGCCGTCGTGGTCTATGGCACCCGCGCGCTGGAGTGGTACGTCGACGACCCGGTGGGGGCCATCGCCGTGCACGGGCTGGCCGGCGCCTGGGGCACCATCGCCGCGGGCCTGTTCAACTCCGCCGGCTTCAGCCTGTCGCAGGTGGGCGTGCAGGTCGTGGGCGTGGCGGCGGCGTTCCTGTGGACCTTCCCCGTCAGCTACCTCGTCTTCTCGATCGTCGACGCCGCGATTGGGATTCGCCTCAACGGCAAGAAAGAGACGGTCGGGCTCGACCGCATGGAGCACGACGTCGAGGCGTACCCGGAGTTCACGACGGACGGGGACCGTCAGGCCCCGGCGCCCGAGACGGACGAGGTTGTTGCCCGGTAGCGGCGCGGCCCCTCAACCACTTCCCTGTGCCGGGGGAGAACGAGCGATGTTCGCCTCCGGGGGGGAGTGCGTTTCGCAATGCGGGGACAGGCGCTCATCATTACGGCAAACGCGACGGCCGCAGGGACGGGCCCGGTGGGAGCCTGGCCCCTGCGGCCGTTCGTGTGTGGGGCCGATATACAACTACGGTCGCATTCCAAGTCCGTGAGCTGGTGCCCCCCTTGCGAAGACGGCCGATGACGGACCGCAGGCGGCGGCGTCTCGGGGTGCTTCGGCGGTCTGTCAGCCGAGAGCAGTCGGGCCACGGTCGTCGCACGCCACACCAGCGCTTCTGCAGTGCACTCATGCTGTTGAGGTGCAGCCCAGCGCTCGACCCCTAGCCCCCTAACGCTGACCCCCCAACCTCAATATCCGTAGATCGAGAGGTCCTCCCGACGCATGTGGGTGTTGAGGACGATTGCCAGCAGGGCCGTGTTGGCGAGCATGGCCGAGCCGCCGTACGACAGGAACGGCAGTGGAAGCCCGATCACGGGCAGCATGCCGGTGACCATGCCGATGTTGATGAAGATGTGGATCAGGTAGACGCCCACGGCCCCCGCGGCGACGATGCTGCCGAACGGGTGCTTGACGTCGGCCCCCAGCTTGATGAGCCGCAGGAGGAGGGCGGCCAGCAGGCCCAGGACCACCAGCGACCCCACGAGGCCGAACTCTTCGGCCACGACGCTGAAGATGAAGTCGGTCGTCTGCTCCGGCACGTAGGCGCCCTGGGTCTGGGGCCCCTGCATGAAGCCCGTGCCCCAGATTCCCCCGGAATGGAGGGCCGCCTTCGACTGCACCAGGTGGAACCCCACGCCCTGCCGAAATTGCTCGGCCCCGGGGTTCGTAAACGACAGCAGACGGTCGACCTGGTAGGGCTGGAGGATCTTGCGGAGCACGAACGAGATGAGGGCCGTCACGCCGGCGGTGAAGGTGGCCGCCAGGGCGGCGATGGAGCGCCGGCCGGAGTAGGCCCAGAGCCCGCCGGTGAACAGGACGGCGAACCCGAGGGCGGCCGGAGTGGACACCAGCGCAAAGTAGCCTGCGATGGCGGGGGAGACCATGAGCAGGAGGACCGAGAGGGACAGCCCGCTCCAGAAGAGCATGATGGGCACGAGGCCGAAGAAGACGAGGGCGGTGCCCAGGTCGTTCTGGAGGATGACGAGGAGGGCCGGCGCGACGATGAGGCCCGCGGCCTTCAGGGCAAAACTCAAGTCCTGCCCGGCTCGGGTGTGGCGCTCGGACAGCAGCTGCGCCACGGCGAGGACCGTTCCCACCTTGGCCAGCTCCGACACCTGCAGCCGCAGCGGCCCGAGGGCGAGCCATGCGCGGGTGCCGTGCACCTCTACCCCCATCACGAGGCACAACACGAGGAGGACGAGCGTCGCGGCGTAGGCCGGATAGGCCGCGTACCGCAGAAACCGAACGGGCACCAGGAGGGTGGCCGCAATGCCGGCGATCGATACGCCGATCCAGAGAAACTGACGGGCGAAATTATCCTGGACGCCCGGGCCGATGTATTCGGCCGCGGGGCCGTGGGTGGTGCTGTACAGGGCCACGAGGCCCACGGCCGCGAGCCCCAACCAGAGCAGCAGCGTCCAGGGATCCAGTTTCCGGGCTGGGGGACTCATGGGCGATCGGTCGGCGATGGGGCGTTGGGGCGGGACGAGTCAGCGGGCGTCGGGGCGGCGGGTTGCGTGGTGGCCTGGACGGCGGGCGTTGTCTCCGGAGGAGACGTGGAGGGGGAGGGCGCGCCGTCCTCCGGGGCGCTGCGCACCTCCTCCCGCAGGCGTCGCTTCCAGTAGCGCCGCTCCCACGTGTCCGCGATTGAGCCCGTCAGGTATTGTTCGGCCATCAGGCTCGCAATGGGGGCCGCGGCGGTGGCCCCGTAGCCCGCATTCTCGACGACTACCGCGAGGGCGATCTCGGGGTCGTCGTACGGCGCAAACATGATGAACAGCGAGTGGTCTTCGCCGTGCGGGTTCTGGGCCGTGCCCGTCTTGCCGGCGCTGGGGATGTCGGGGATCTGGACCCACCGGCCGGTGCCGTCGGTCATGACGCGGTGCATGCCCTCCTGCACGACGTCGAAGTGAGAGGGGTCGACCGGAATTGGGTCCGGGGGAGGCAGTTCGGGACGCCGGGCCGCCCCCGTCTCGGGGTGGACGGCCTTGCGGACGAGGTGGGGCGTGGGGAGGCGGCCGCCGTTGCCGAGGGCCGCTGCGTACCGGGCCATCTGGAGGGGGGTGACGGACATGTCGCCCTGTCCGATGCCGAGGTTGATGGTGTAGCCGTCCGTCCAGCGGCCGTACATCCGGTCGAAGTAGGAGGAATCGGGAATCAACCCCGGCTCCTGCCGAAATCCTTCGAGCGGCACCTCCTGGCCGAACCCGAATTCCAGGGCCCAGTTGCGCCAGGTGGCCAGGGTCATGTTGTCCATCACCTGGTAGAAGAAGGTATTGCACGACACCTCCAGGGCCTTTGCCACCGTGATGCGACCCTCGTCCTGCCCGTCGTGATTTTTGAAGGCCCGGCGCCCGATCTGGTAGCTTGGCGGGCAATCCATGCGCTCCGAGGCAGTGAGCATTCCGGTTTCGAGGGCGACGAGGGACATGAACGGCTTCCAGGTGGAGCCTGGGGGGTAGCCGCTCTGCGTGGCGCGGTTGTAGAGCGGATCGCTCGGGGCCGAGCGGAGGCTGTCCCACGCCGATGTGCTGACCGACCGGGCAAACAGGGAGGGGGCGAAGTCCGGCGTGCTGACGAGGGAAAGGATGCCGCCGGTGTCGGGGTCGAGGGCAACGGCCGCGCCGCGCTTCCCCACGAAGAGGGACTCGGCGAGGGCCTGCACCTCGTGGTCGAGGGTGAGGTGGAGATCGTGCCCGCCGACCGGAGGGATGTCCATGGCGCCGTTCTGGTACTCCCGCACCTCCGTCCCGTGCACGTTCACGAGCACCATCTCGCGCCCCCGGTCGCCCCGAAGGATTGATTCGTAGGCGTGCTCCAGGCCCGTGCGGCCGATGCGGTCGCCGGCCCGGTAGGCCGCCGGCATGCGGGACAAGGCCTGCTCGTCAATCTCGTGAACGTAGCCGAGGGCATGTGCCGCCCGGGCGGCCGTGTGGTAGCGCCGCCTCAACTCCACGTCGTACGACACGCCGGGCAGCTCGTAGAGGTGCTCCTGCACGCGACTGAACGTGTCGAACGAGACCTCCCGAAACGAGGGCGTCGGGCGGAAGGCATTCCGCTCGCGCGCCGCTCGCAGTCGGCGGCGCACCGTCGAGTCGGCCACGCCCAGTAGATTGGCCAGCAGCGGGGCCTTCGACGCGTCAAAGTACCGGGGCGTGATCCGGATCGTGTAGGTGGGCCGGTTGTCCACCAGGAGCGTGCTGTCCCGGGCGTACAGGGCCCCCCGTGCCGGCTCTACCGATTGCTCCCGCACGGCGCTTCCGGGCGGCGTGCCGTCCTCGGACGCGCCGTTGAAGCCCTGGAGCTGCACCAGACGAAGGCCGAGCAGGAAAAAGAGAAAGACGACGACCCCGGCGTAGATCCGGACGCGGGTGCGATACTCATCCATGCAGGCGCGGTCGGGGCGGCGAGTGTGCGTCGGAGGATGACAATGGGGGATGGCCTTCCACCTGAGTCCGAACGGCGGAAGGCGCGAAATGGGTCCTGAGCCGTCGCGAGAGCAAACAGTCTCGTTCCATCCGTGGCGGACCCTCAATTCTGCCCAAAAGTTTTAGTTCTTGAAGAAGGCGGATTCCAACCCTCCGCACCGTCTGGACGCGCATTTCAACCGAATCTTGGGCACTGCCCTGGGCATTCCCCTGGGCATTGTCGACGGGATGCGTGTCGTAACGGTGCAAGTTCCGTTCCGGGCACGCTCCCGTTTGGGGGAGCGTAACGACTGAACCCTCCCGTACCCCAACCAATACACCTAGGGCCGTACGTCGGGTGTAAATTTCGTAAAGCCTCGTTGATGTCCCTGGCTGTTATGCAACGATCTCCTGTGCGTTTTGCTCTCGCTCTCCTTGCGCTTTCGGTCGCCTCGATGATTGGGGCCGTCGGACCGGCGTCGGCCCAGTACTTTGGGCAGAATAAGGTCCAGTACGAACAGTTTGACTTTCGCTCCTTCGAGACGGATCAGTTTGAGATTTACTTCTACCCGGAGGAGCAGCAGGCCGTTGAGGACGCGGCCCGGATGGCGGAGCGGTGGTACGATCGCCACTCCCGGACCTTCCTCCGAGAGTTTCAGAAGAGGAAGCCGCTGATCTTTTACGCCAACAGCCCCGATTTTCAGCAGACCAACGCCGTGCGTGGGCAGCTGGGACAGGGCACCGGCGGCGTGACGGAGAGCATCAAGGAGCGCGTCATCATGCCGCTTACGGGAAGCTACGGGGAGACCGACCATGTGCTCGGCCACGAGCTGGTTCACTCGTTTCAGTACGACATTGCCCTGCGCAAGAACAACGAGGGGTTCTCGCTGCGCAACATGCCGCTGTGGTTCATTGAAGGAATGGCCGAATACCTGTCGATCGGGCGGAAGGACTCCCACACCGCGATGTGGATGCGGGACGCGGCCGTGCGCGGGGACCTGCCCACAATTCGGCAGCTCACGCGCGACCAGCAGTCCTACTTTCCCTACCGCTACGGCCAGGCCTACATGGCCTACATCGGCGGCAAGTACGGCGACGCCACCGTCACGGACCTTTACAAAATGAGTGGGCGGGTGGGGCTTGACTCCGCCTTCGTGTACACGCTCGGCATCACGGCCGATTCGCTGTCGGAGGAGTGGAAGCAGTCCACCCGCGATGCCCTCCTGCCGGCCACCGAGGGGCGGACGCCGGTGGACTCGGTGGGCACGGCGGTGATTGGGGACCCCGGGGGCGACAACCAGCTCAACATCTCCCCGGCGGTGAGCCCGGACGGGCGCTACGTGGCCTTTATCTCGCGCCGCAACCTCTTCAACACGAACCTCTTCGTCGCGGACGCGGAGACGGGCGAGATCGTCCAGGAACTGGAGGGAACCCGCTCAAACCCGCACTTCGACGCGCTCCGGTTTATCAACTCGGCGGGGGCGTGGTCGCCGGACGGGCGGCGGTTTGCGTTCATCACGTTCGCGGACGGCCGCAACGAAATCAACACGTTCAACGTCCAGACGGGCGAGATCCGGACGCGGACGGCGGTGGAGAACGTGGGGGCCATTCACAACCTGGCCTGGTCGCCGGACGGGCAGTCCATTGCGTTTTCGGGGCTGGAGGGCGGCCTGAGCGACCTGTACGTCTACGACCTGGACCAGAAGAGCGTGCGCCAGCTCACCAACGACCGGTATGCGGCCCTGCAGCCGACGTGGTCGCCCGACGGGGAAACCCTCGCGTTTACGACGGACCGCGGGCGGGACGGGACAAACTTTGAGACGCTGGAGTACGGCGAGGAGCGCATCGGCCTGATCGACGTCGCGTCCGGCG
This sequence comes from Salinibacter pepae, assembly GCF_947077775.1. Classification (NCBI taxonomy): domain Bacteria; kingdom Pseudomonadati; phylum Rhodothermota; class Rhodothermia; order Rhodothermales; family Salinibacteraceae; genus Salinibacter; species Salinibacter pepae. The sequence goes on along the minus strand of NZ_CAMTTE010000001.1, from coordinate 1,341,884 downwards.
AGATTCGCACGATCCGGCCCTTCTCCACGGGCATGCAGCACAACCCACAGTTCAGTCCGGACGGCCGCAGCATCTACTTCGTTGCCGATCAGGACGGCTTCAAGGACGTGTACCGCTACGACCTGGACGAGGAGGCGACCTACCGCGTGACGGAGCTGAAGACCGGCGTGAGTGGCATTACGGCCCTCTCTCCGGCCCTGTCGGTGGCGCGGCGGAGCGGGCGGATGATGTTCTCGGTCTTCTCGAACGGCGGGTACTCCATCGTGGGGCTCTCGCCGGAGGAAACGAAGGGGGAGCGGATGACGCCGAGGGCGGAGGCCCCCAACACCGCCGCGTTGCTTCCCCCGGTGCAGCCGAAGGGGGACGGCCTCGTGGGCAGTTACCTGGAGGATCCGACGACGGGGCTAACGGACGTGGACTCATCCCAGACGACGAAGGCCAGCAATCGGCTGCGCCTCGACCGCATCGTGCCCCCTTCGGTGGGGGCCTCGGTGGGAGGACCGGTGGGCACGCAGGTGGCGGGGGGGGTCGGGTTCATGTTCAGTGACATTCTCGGCCATCGGAACCTGAGCGTCTTCGTACAGGCCAACGGAACGATCAAGGACATCGGCGGGGGCGTCTTCTACTCCAATCAGGAGAACCGATTCAACTACGGGGTCGGCATCTCGCACCAGCCGTCGGCCTACGGGCGAGTGGGACGGACGAGAGATGGACGATTCGTGCAAATCGTCAATCGGATCTTCCGGACGCAGGTGGGCGCGCAGACGAGCTATCCCTTCTCCCAGACGAACCGACTCGAACTTGGCGTAGGGGGCACGCGCTACGGATTCAGCCAGACCGTCCGCGCGTTCAACCGGTTCGGGCAGTCCCAAGAGATTGACGCCGGGACAGTGCGCGATCCCATCTACTTCGCGCGCACGAGCCTCGCGTACGTCGGGGACTTCTCGCGGTCGGGCTTGACCTCGCCCCTGCAGGGCGGGCGCTACCGCTTCCAGGTGACGCCGCAGTTTGGGTCCCGGAACTTCGTGTCGGTGCTGGCCGACTACCGGCGGTACTTCTACCGCGAGCCCGTCACGCTTGCGGTGCGGGGCCTCCACCGCGGGAACTACGGGGCGGGCGAGTTTGACGGCCAGCTAACGGACAACTTCGTCCGCGAAACGCTCGGGAATCCCTACCAGGCGGGCTTTGTGCGGGGGTACAGCTTCAATTCGCTTTTTGAGGAGCCGAATTGTCGAGCCAATCTCGAATCCTGCAGAGTTGGGCGATTGTACGGCACGCGCATGGCGCTCGGGAGCGTCGAGCTGCGCCTCCCGCTCCTCGGGCCGGAGGTGCTGAGCCTCGCGACCTTCGAGTACCTGCCGACCGACCTGGTGGCCTTCGCCGATGCCGGGGTGACGTGGACCAACGAGGACCTGACGGACCTGTCCTTCTCCTCGAGCACGATTGGGACCGGCGCAACCGGGCGCCTGGGCACCGGCAGTACGGAGCGCACCGTGGCCGCGCAGCCGGTGACGAGCGCCGGCCTGTCGGCGCGCGTGAACGTCCTGGGCGCAATCGTCATGGAGGCGTTTTACGCCCGCACGTTCCAGCGCACCAAAAACTGGGACTTCGGGGTCATCCTGCGGCCTGGGTGGTAGGACAGAATGAGGACTACGCGTCGAGGCGGCCGTCGACGACGGTGACGGCCCGCCCGCCCAGCGCGACCCGTTCCGCGTCGGGCGTATCGAGGTGCACGCGAACGGTGCCGCCCCGCGCGGACACCTGCCGGCCGGTGAGCTCGGTGCGTCCCATCCGGGCGGCCCAGTACGGGCCGAGGGCGCAGTGGGCGGACCCCGTCACGGGATCCTCGGGGACCCCCACGCGGGGCGCGAAGAACCGGGACACAAAGTCGACGTCGTCGGCCTCGGCCGGGGCGGTTGCAATGACCCCCCGTGCCTCATCGAGGGTGTGTAGGGGCGAGAGGGTCGGCTGCAGGGCCCGCACGGCGCCCGCGTCCGGCAGGCGAACGAGATAGTCGCGCCCGCTCCATCCAACCTCCTCCGGCGTTGCTCCGTCGAGGGCATTGAGAAGTGGGGCGGGTGGGGCGGCCGGGGCCACCGGATCGGCGGGAAAGTCCATCCAGATCCATCCGTCGTCGCGCCGGGCCGTGAGGCGCCCGCTCGCCGTCTCGAAATGAAGGGCGGGGCGGGCCGCCTCGTGGTCGGTCGCCCAGAGGACGTGTGCGCTGGCGAGCGTCGCGTGTCCGCAGAGGGCCACCTCGTCGGTGGGGGTGAACCAGCGCAACTGGTAGGTGCCCGCCTCGCCCCGAGGACGCAGAAAAGCTGTTTCCGATACGTTCATTTCGGCGGCCACCTGTTGCATCCAGTCGGCGTCGCGGTCATCCCGGGGGAGGCACACGGCGGCGGGATTCCCGGCGAACGGGACGGTGGCGAAGGCGTCAACCTGGTAGAGGGGGGTAGGCATGGGAGGGGGGATTGGAACGTTGCAGATCGTGGGGAAACGAAGCGTCCCGGGTACAGGTCCAATGGGAGGAGCGACTCATGAACCCTCACCCTCTACCCGACGACACCGAGCCCGCATGTACCGTCTTCTCCGGCCGTTGTTGTTCCGGTTGAATCCCGAGTGGGCGCACACGGCAAGCCTGTGGGGGGCGCGGGTGGCACAGCGCACGGTCCTGCCACTCGTGGCCTCGCGGTATCAGTTTGAGGACGAGCGGCTCAAGCAGCGCCTCTGGGGCGACACCTTTCCCAATCCCGTGGGGCTGGCCGCGGGCGCCGACAAGAATGCCCGGGCGGTGCCGTTCTGGGAGGCGGTCGGGTTCGGGTTTGTGGAGGTCGGGTCCGTGAGTGCCCAGCCGGCCCCGGGCAACCCGACGCCGCGCGCCTTCCGACTGCCGAAGGACCAGGCCCTGATCAACCGTCTGGGCCTCAACAACGACGGGGCGGAGGCCGTCGCGGACCGGCTGGAGCACAGCCGGTCGGACCGGGCGCGCCCGCTGGGCATCAACCTGGCCAAGACCCACGACCCCGACATCATGGGCGCGGCGGCCCTGGAGGACTTTCGGACGAGCTTTCGGCAGCTGGTCGGGCAGGCGGACTACGTGACGCTCAACGTGTCGTGCCCGAACACGCCGGACGGCGGGACCTTTGAGGACCCGGCGGCCCTCGATGCGCTGCTCGGCGCCATCACGGCGGAGCAAAAGGCGCCGGGGCTGGCGGTGCCCGTGCTGGTCAAGCTGAGTCCCCCCCTCAGCGACCGCGTCCTGTTCGACACGCGGCTGGAAGAGATCCTTGCGGTGGCGGCGGACCACGACATAGACGGCTTTATCGCGACCAACACGGCCTCGGACCGGAAGGGGGTTGAGACGTCTGCGGACCGGCTCGACGAGATCGGGGCGGGCGGGCTCAGTGGGCCGCCCCTGGAGGCACGGGCCACGCGCCTCGTGCAGTACCTCTACCGGGCGACCGACGGCGAAATTCCGATCATCGGGGTTGGGGGGGTGCACGACGCGGCGTCGGCCTACGCCAAGATCCGCGCGGGGGCCTCGCTGGTGCAGCTCTACACGGCGCTCGTCTACGAGGGGCCCGGGCTGGTGCGGCGCATCAAAGAGGGCCTCGTGGCGCGGCTCAGTGACGACGGGTACGCGTCTCTTGAGAACGCCGTGGGGGCAGACGCGTGACCGAACACAGCCCCCTCAGAAACAGCGCTCAGGCTCACAGGTAGGGCCTGCGTGCTCGCATTCTTCACACTGGTCTTCGCCCGTCCATGCCCGCACAGGTCGAATTCGACACCATTCCCGAGATGGTTCTCCGCCTTTGTGATCGGTACCGAGGGCGGGAGCGGCCGGTGCTGCGGCACAAGGACCGGGGCGAAGGGTGGCAGGAAATCACCTGGGAGGGCTTCCAGGATCGGGTGCAGGCCCTGGCCGGCTACCTGCATCGGCAGAGTGTGCGCACGGGCGATCGGGTCGCCCTGCTCTCGGAAAACCGTCCGGAGTGGGCCGTCAGCGACCTGGGGACGCAGCTCATTGGGGCGGCGAACGTCTCGATCTACACGTCCCTTCCGCCCTCGAAAGTAGCCCACATCCTCCGGGACTCCGGGGCCAAAGTGTGCATCGTGTCCGTGCCGGTCCAGCGCAAGAAGATCGAGGAGATTGCGGACACGTGCCCCGAGCTCGAAGAGGTGATCGTGATGAGCGAGACGGCGGACGACCCGCCCGTCCCCATGACGCACTGGGACGACGCCCTGGCGGCGGGCCGGGAGCACTGGAGCGAGCACGAGGCGGAGCTTACCGGCACTGCGGAGTCGATCGCGCCGGGGGACACCAGTGCCCTCATCTACACGAGCGGCACCACCGGCCAGCCGAAGGGAGTGGTGCTGACCCATCGCAACTTCTGCTCGAACGTAAAGGGCGCCCTGCGGCGCATCCCCATCGGGGAGGACGATCACCACCTTTCGTTCCTGCCCCTCTCGCACGCCTTCGAGCGGACGGCGGGCCACACGGCCGTGCTCGCCGCCGGGGCCACCATTAGCTACGCGGAGAGCATCGAGGCGGTCAGCCAAAACCTCCAGGAGGTGCAGCCGACCCTCATGATCTCGGTGCCGCGCATGTTCGAGAAGGTGTACAAACGCGTGACGAAGCAGGCCAAGGAGGGAGGGGCCCTCAAGCAGGCCCTCTTCGACTGGGCGGTGGGGGTGGGCGAACGGCACGCTGAGGCCCAGCAGAAGACCGGCTCGGGGCCGAACCTGCTGTTGCGTGGGCAACGGGCGGTGGCCCACCGTCTGGTCTTTTCCAAACTGCACGAGAAACTCGGCGGAAACCTCCGGTTTGCCGCCTCCGGCGGGGCGGCGCTGCCCGAAGAGATTGGCACCTTCTTCCAGGCCGCGGGCGTGACCATCATCGAGGGCTACGGCCTTACGGAGACGGCCCCCGTCCTTACGATCAATCCCCTGGACGCCCCCCGCTACGGCACCGTCGGCCACGTCATGCCCGGCGTGACGGTCGCCATTCAGCCGCTGGGGGAGAACGAGCCGGCCGGGGCGGTCAGTGGCAGCGACTACCCCACATCCCTCTCCACGCCGGAAGGGGAGATTCTGGTGAAGGGCCCCAACGTGATGAAGGAGTACTGGAACCAACCCGAAGAGACACGGGCGGCCTTCGGCCCGGACGGGTGGTATCACACCGGCGACGTCGGACGCTTCGAGGAGGGCTACCTCAAGATTACGGACCGGATCAAGCACATGATCGTCACGGAGGGCGGAAAGAACGTCTATCCCGGCCCGATCGAGGAGACGTTTAAGACCAGGAATTGGATCAACCAGATCGTCGTGGTAGGGGAGGGGCGTCCGTTTCTTGCGGCCCTGGTGGTGCCCGACTTCGACGCCCTCCGCATGCGGGCACGAGACGAGGGGATTGACGAGTCTACCTGTGACGATGCGGAATTGCTGCATCACGACGCGGCGCAGGCCCTGTTCCAGGATGTCTTTACGGCCTACAACCGCGACGCGGCGGCCCACGAGAAAATTCGCAACTTCCGCCTCCTCGGCGAGCCGTTCACCGTTGAGGAGGGGACGCTCACCCCCACGCTCAAGCTCCGTCGCAGCGTCATTCGGGAGCGCCACGCGGACCTCATCGACGAGATGTACGAGGAGTTCGGCCGGTGACGAATCGCGCCTTGCTTGTGGCCCCCTGCGAAGAGACCGTCGCGATCCGTCCTGTGGTCGCTGCCTCACATCGCCCCCGAATCCGAACGTCAGCGAACCCGTGTGGATAACCGTTGAACTCTCCTTGAGGGGGCCGCCAGCCCCCATGGTTGAGAGGGCCCTCCCGGATCTCGACTCCGCATCGGCCCTATAAGACGCTTGAACATTTCTCTCGGGGCATGGCGCAGTCCGGTAGCGCGCGTCGTTCGGGACGACGAGGTCGCCGGTTCAAATCCGGCTGCCCCGACCCTCCGAAAGCGGCCTTCACGGTTGGTGGAGGCCGCTTTTGCGTTGCTGAGCCCCCCATCCCCGCCCCCCAACGGGGACTTTTCGGGGGCTTCAAGAATAATCCTGCCCGTGGGACCGTTCGCAGCACGTGGATGTGGTCAGGAAAAGGGCCGGAACCCGTTCCGGCCCCCGAAACACTCTGATCGATATTCGTATTTTCAGAAGCATATTCGCGGGCCTTGCTCGTCGGGGGCGTCCCCGGTGTGATCTCTTTCCTCCACGTTTTTCTCACTACGACCCACTCTTATGCTACAACGTTTGTTTAAATCATCCTGCGTCGGCCTGATTGCCCTCGCCTTCGCCTTCACCGCCCCCGCGTTCGGCCAGATGCCCCAGCAGCCGGACACGACCACCCTCTCGGCCTCCGAGGTAAGCCAGGAGCAGATTGACAAGGCGGCCCGCATCGCCGCGGCCGTGCAGTCCTCCATGCGGGCGCAGCAGATGAAGATGCGGAAGCAGATGAAGGAGAAATACGGCAATCCGCAGGAGATGGACTCCACGCAAAAAGCCAATGCACGGCGGGAGATGAAGCGCCAGCAGATGCGGATGCGGAAGCAGCAGATGAAGATGATGCAGCAGGAATCGCAGAACGAAAACATGGACCCTCAGATGTTCCGGCGCATCATGCGGTCGGCGCAGCAGGACTCCACGCTGAAGAAGCAGATTCAGCAGGCCATGAAGGCAGAAATGAAGAAGCAGCAGTCGCAGATGCAGCAAAACCCGAACTCGCAGAACTAGCTGCGACGGTCGGGAGGCTCGCCGACAGGGGCGAGCGTTCCTGCACATTGCACGCGCTGGGAAAGCGGCCCTTGCCCCTGTGGCAACGGCCGCTTTCTTGTTGGGACCCATCCGGGGGCACCGGCGCGCCGGGCGGGACCTGACGAGGCGCTGTCCGTTGTTAAAAGGGACCCATCCTCGAAGATGCAGAGCCCCGACTCGTCGCCCGCATATTTCCTTTGCGCTTGCCTGCCGTGCAGTATTTGAGCACCCGCACGCCCGCCCATCGCGTTTCCCTCTCCACGGCGCTGCAGGACGGCCTGGCGCCGGACGGGGGGCTGTACGTGCCCGAGCGGTTTCCGGATCTCGGGCCCGAGGCGTTCGAGGGCCGCACCACGATCGAGGCGGTGGCGGAGCGGCTTTTGCGCCCGTTTGCGGAGGGGGACGACCTGGCGGACGTGCTGCCGGAGATCTGCGAGGCGATGTTTGGCTTTCCGGTGCCGCTGCGCGAGATCGGACGCGGAACGAGCGTCCTCGAGCTCTTCCACGGCCCCACGGCGGCGTTTAAGGACGTGGGGGCGCGCTTCCTGGCCGACAGCCTTGCCCGTCTCAATGAAGGGGCCGAGCAGCCGCTTACCATCCTCGTGGCCACCTCCGGCGACACCGGCGCGGCCGTGGCGGCGGCCTTCTGGAAGAAGCCCAACGTGGAGGTCGTCGTCCTCTACCCGAAGGGCAAGGTGTCCGACCGGCAGGAGCAGCAGCTCACCGGGTGGAGCGACAACGTGCAGACCGTGGCCGTCCGCGGCGTGTTTGACGACTGCCAGACGCTCGTGAAGGAGGCCTTTCAGGACGAGGCGTGGCAGGAGCGCCTGCGCCTCTCCTCGGCCAACAGCATCAACATCGGGCGTCTGCTGCCGCAGATGACGTACTACGCCTACGCCAGCCTCCGGCACTGGCGCGCCCACGGCACCCGCCCCAACGTAATCGTGCCGTCCGGCAACCTGGGCAACGGGCTCGCCTGCCTGTACGCCCGCGAGTGCGGACTGCCGATCGGGGAAGTCGTCTTCGCGACGAATGAGAACCGCCCCGTCACGCACTACCTGGAGACCGGCGCGTACGAGGCGTTTGAGACGCAGGAAACCCTGGCGACGGCGATGGACGTGGGCAATCCCAGCAACATGGAGCGCCTGCGCCACCACTATTCCGGCAGCGGGGGAGAGGAGGCACTGCACGATGCCATCGGCGCCGAGCGCGTCACCGACGAGCAGATCGAACGGCACGTCCGCCAGGGGCCCGAGGCCTGGGATACGGTGTGGGACCCCCACACGGCCACCGCGGTCGAGGCCCGCGAGCACCTCGACCCCGACGACGAGCACGAGTGGATCCTGGTGGCCACCGCGCACCCGGCCAAATTTCCGGAGGTGGTGGAGCCGCTCGTGGGGCATGCGGTCGACGTGCCCGAACCACTGGCCGAGGTGATGGCGCGGTCGCATCCCGTCCCTGAGGTGGACCCGACGCTCCCGGCGGTGGCGGACGTGGTGTTTGGGGACCGCAGGCCCGACGCGACGGAGCGCGCGTAGAGGAGGGCTCCGCCGTTTGGTCGGTCTCCGGTCGCGCGCTCGATGCACCGTCTTCGTTGCATCTCTGAAGGGAAAAACATGAACGGCAGACAGGCAGGTCTTTGGTACATCGTGGGGGGCGTGCTGCTGGGGGCGGCCGTGCTGCTCGGTGGCGGGTGTGGAGAGGCGCGAGCTCCTCAAGACAACCCGGAGGGGGCCCTGTCGAGCGAAGAAGATTCCACAGCGCGGCGGCGTGCCGTGCAGTGCAGGGGGCCGGAGGGGGGCGTGGTGACGTTTCGGGCACTCGTCCGTCCCGATTCGCTCGCGCTACGGGTGCCCGCAGCGTTTGGGGGCGACACGCGTCACCTTGCACGGACCCGGGCCGCCAGCGGGGCCAAGTACAAAGGCGGTGCCGCCACGGTCTGGAGCAAGGGCGGCACGGCCACCGTCGAAATCGATGGCCAGCGCCTCGAGAACTGCACCATCGCGCCTCAGACGGAGCCACAGGACGAACATCCTCCCAACCTGCAGTTTCGGGCGGTGGGGCAGGAACCCGGATGGATCGTGGAGGTGACCGACGACAGCCTCCGGTTTGCCTGGGCCTACGGGCGGCGTGAGGTCACTGTCTCCCAGTTCGCCACGGACACGGACGCCGAGCGCATGCTCTACAGGGCCGACACGGATCGTGGCCCCCTGCGTGTCGTGGCCCGGCCCCAGTACTGCACGGATCCGATGAACGGGCGGCTGTTTAGCCATACGGTCACCGTCACGCTTGCCGCCGATGTGCACACCGGCTGCGGAGCCCCGACGCGGTAGTCCGGCATTGGCGTCTACGGCCCGCAGGCGCCTTCTTCCTGCGCGGCGGAACGGGCCGGGTGCTCGCTGGGGGAGGCACTTCGATCCTCTACCGGCCGATTCGTACATTAATGTCCTCGACGTACTGCCCGGGTGGATTCCTCTGATTCCATGCCTTCGTCTTTTTCGATTGCCGGCCGCCTGGTCGACCTGCACGCCCGCGCAATCCGGCCGGCCACCGTGCACGTCCGGGGCGGCGTGATTGAGCGCATCGAGCCGGCCGGGACGGTGCCGGAGCGGCATCTGCTGCCTGGGTTTATCGACGCCCACGTTCACGTCGAGAGCGCGATGCTGCCGCCGTCGGAATTTGCGCGGGCGGCGGTGCGGCACGGGACCGTGGGCACGGTAAGCGACCCGCACGAGATCGCCAACGTGCTCGGCGTGGAAGGGGTCGAGTACATGATTGCGGACGGCCGCCCGGTGCCGTTCCACTTCGCGTTCGGCGCGCCGTCGTGCGTGCCGGCCACGCCCTTCGAGACGAGCGGGGCGGAACTCGGGCCGGACGCGGTATCGGCATTGCTGGACCGTGACGACGTGCCCTACCTCAGTGAGATGATGGACTACCCCGGCGCCATCGATGGGGCCCCGAGCGTACTGGCAAAAATCCGGGCCGCGCAGGTGCGCGACAAGCCGGTGGACGGCCATGCGCCCGGCCTGCGGGGGGACGACGTGGCACAGTACGCGGCCGCCGGCATCGAGACCGACCACGAGTGCGTCTCGATTGAGGAGGCGCGCGAGAAGCTGGAGGTGGGGATGAAAATCGCAATCCGGGAGGGCTCGGCCGCCCGGAACTTCGACGAACTCATTCCCCTGATGGACGAGGCGCCGGACCGCCTCATGTTTTGCAGTGACGACCGGCACCCGGACGCCCTCGCGGAGGGCCACATCGACGCCCTCGTGCGCCGCGCCCTCAATCGCGGATACGACCGCTTTGACGTGCTCCGTGCCGCCTGCGTGCATCCGGTCGAGCACTACGGGCTGGACGTGGGGCTGCTGCGCGAGGGGGACCCGGCGGACTTTATCGTGGTGGACGACCTGGACGCGCTGAATGTACAAGAGACGTACGTCGAGGGCACACGCGTCGCCGCGGAAGGGGCAACCCACATCGAGCGCGTCGCGTCCGACGTCGTCAATCGCTTCGACGCGGAACCGGTCGCACCGGCGGATTTTCGGGTGCCGGCGGGCGGCGATCGCCTCCGCGTGATCACTGCCGTCGACAATCAGTTGGGGACCGAGGAAGAGATCGTGACGACGCCGACCGACGACGGGTACGCCGTGGCGGACCCGGACCGCGACGTGCTCAAGCTTGTCGTGGTGAACCGGTATACGGAAGAGAGTACGCCGGCCGTGGCCTTCGTCCGGGGCTTTGGGCTCGACGGGGGCGCCCTTGCCTCCAGCGTGGCCCACGACTCCCACAACGTGGTGGCCGTGGGGGCTCGTGATGACGCCCTGGCCCGGGCCGTGAACGCGGTGGTGCGGGCGGAGGGCGGCATCAGTGCGGCGGCGGAGGGCACGCAGGTCCTGCCGCTCCCCATCGCCGGCCTCATGAGCGACGAGCCGTACGAGGCAGTGGCCCGGCGCTACACGCGCCTTACCGACTACGTTCGGGCGGAACTGGGCAGCGCGATGGACGCGCCGTTCATGACGCTCTCGTTCCTGTCGCTGCTTGTCATTCCGCAGCTCAAGCTCAGCGACCGGGGCCTCTTCGACGGGGCGGCGTTCGAGTTCGTGGACCGGTTCGTCGATTGATCGACAGGGGAGGGGGAAGCACGTGCTGTTTCTTGCAATTACCGCTTCTTATGGCCAACGCTGACGCCATTGTCGTGGGCTCGGGCCCGAACGGGCTCGGGGCCGCCGTCGTGCTCGCCCGGGCCGGGTGGGACGTACACGTGATCGAGCAGGCCGACGCCGTCGGCGGCGCGGCGCGTTCGGAAGAGGTGACGCGTCCGGGCTTCGTCCACGACCTCGGCTCCGCCATCCACCCGCTCGCCGCGGCGTCGCCCTTGTTTCGGCGGCTCCCCCTCGACGAGTACGGCCTGTCGTGGGTGCAGCCGGACCTGCCGCTCGCCCATCCGTTGGACGGGGGGCGGGCCGTGGCGATGCACCAGTCCCTGGAGGAGACCGCCCTCGGGCTCGGGGGCGACGCGGGGCGCTACCGGTGGCTCAACGGGCCGCTCGCGGACCGGTGGCGGGCCGTCCTCGACGAGGTGCTCCAGCCGGTGCTCCACCTGCCGCGTGCCCCGCTGCTCCTGGCGCGGTTCGGCCTGCGGGCGATCTGGCCCGCGCAGCTGCTGGGGCAAGGCCTCTTTCGGACGGAGGAGGCGCGGGCCTTGCTCGCGGGATTGGCCGCCCACGCCAACCTGCCGCTCTCAGCACTCGGGTCGACGGCCTTCGGCCTCGTCCTCGGAATGGCCGGGCACGCGGTGGGGTGGCCGTTTCCGAAGGGGGGCGCCGGGGCCATCACGCAGGCACTGGCGGACTACCTGCGTGACCTGGGCGGCACCATCGAGACGGGCCGCCGCGTGCATTCCGTCGACGACCTGCCCCCGTCCCGGACGGTGGTGCTCAACCTGACGCCCCGGCAGGTCCTGCGCGTCGCCCGGCCGCGGCTGCCCGCCCGCTACGAAACGAAGCTGACGCAGTACCGCTACGGCGCGGCGGCCTTCAAGGTCGACTACGCCCTCAGCGACCCGATCCCGTGGGCCGCCGAGGCCTGTGGGCGGGCCGGAACCGTGCACGTGGGCGGCACGCTGAACGAGATTGCCGCCTCGGAGCGGGCCGTGGCGCAGGGGCGGGTGCCGGAGCGCCCGTACGTGCTGCTGGCCCAGCACAGCCGCTTCGACGCGAGCCGCGCCCCCGGCGACCAGCACACCGCGTGGGCCTACTGCCACGTCCCCAACGGGGCGACCGCGGACGCGACGGCCCAGATTGAACGGCAGATCGAGCGGTTTGCGCCCGGCTTCCGGGACACCATCTTGGAGCGGCACGTCATGGGCCCGCAGGCGCTGGAGGCCTGGAACCCGAACCTCGTGGGCGGGGACATCAACGGGGGCGCCCTGGACCTCGGGCAGCTCATCGCACGGCCGGCCCTTCGGTGGAGCCCGTACCGCATTCCGGCCCGTACGGCCCGCGGGGCGCAGCTCTACATGGCCTCCGCCTCGACCCCGCCCGGCGGGGGCGTGCACGGCATGGCGGGCCGCCACGCCGCCCACACCGTGCTCGCGGACGCGGGGCAGGACGTGTAGCCCCCGCCGAGACGGGCCGGGCGAGCCCATCCCTGGCGACTTACGCCGCCTGCAGCTGGGGACCGGCCTCGGCAATCGCCGGGGCGGCCTCGTCTTCGTATTTCTCGAAGTGGTCGTGGAAGAGGCCCACGAGGTGCTCGGCCTTCTCGTCGTAGGCCTGGGGATCGTCCCACGTCTCCCGCGGCATCAGAATGTCGTCGGGCACATTGGGGCACTCGGTCGGCACGTCGAGGCCAAAGACCGGCTCCGTCTCCTTCGGCGCGTCCAGCAGCGAGCCGTCGTGGATGGCGTCGATCATGGCGCGGGTGTGCTCGAGCGGCACGCGGTGGCCCACGCCGTACGGGCCGCCGGTGATGCCCGTGTTCACGAGCCACGCCTCGGCGTCGTGCGCGCGAATTTTTTCGGCCAGCATTTCGGCGTACTTGTCCGGCGGCCACACGAGGAACGCGGCGCCGAAGCAGGCGCTAAACGTCGCCTGCGGCTCGTCGACGCCCACCTCCGTGCCGGCCACCTTTGCCGTGTACCCGCTGATAAAGTGGTACATGGCCTGCTCGGGCGTGAGCTTGCTTACCGGCGGCATCACCCCAAACGCGTCGTAGGTGAGGAAGATGATGTTGTCCGGGTGCCCCCCCATCCCCGGAATCTTGGCCCGGTCGATGTAGTCGAGCGGATAGGAGGCGCGGGTGTTTTGGGTGATGGAGGTGTCGTCGTAGTCCACCGCCCGGGTGTCCTCGTCGTAGACCATGTTTTCGAGCACGGTCCCGTAGCGGATGGCGTTGTAAATCTCCGGCTCCTCCTCCTCAGACAGCCCCACCGCCTTGGCGTAGCAGCCGCCCTCGATGTTGAAGACGCCGTCGTCGCTCCAGCAGTGCTCGTCGTCGCCGATGAGCTTGCGGTTCGGATCGGCGGACAGGGTCGTCTTGCCGGTGCCGCTGAGGCCGAAGAAGAGCGAGACGTCCCCCTCGTCCCCCTCGTTCGCCGAGCAGTGCATCGAGAGCACGTCCTTCTTGGGCATCAGGTAGTGCATCACCGTAAAGACGCCCTTCTTCATCTCGCCGGCGTACTCGGTGCCGAGGATGACCATCTCCTGGTTCTCGAACGACAGATCTACGCTCGTCTTCGAGCTCATGTGTTTGGTCTGCCGATTGGCCGGAAATTCGCCCGCGTTGTAGACCACGAAATCCGGCTCGCCGAAGGCCGCCAGCTCCTCCTGGGCGGGCCGAATCAGCATGTTGTGCATGAAGAGGGCGTGGTAGGGCCGGGAGCAAATGATGCGCACCTTGAGGCGATGCGCCGGGTCCCAGCCGGCGAACCCGTCCATCACGTAGATGCGCTGGCGGGTGTTGAGGTAGTCCTGCGCCCGCTCCTTGTTGATCTCGAAGGTGTGGTCGTCGATCTCCATGTTAATCGGCCCCCACCAGATGTCGTCCTCGCTGTCGGGGTGCCGCACGATGCGCTTGTCGGCGGGACTGCGGCCGGTCTTTTCGCCCGAGCGGATGGTGAGGGCGCCGCTGTGGGCGATGGCGGCCGTGGGGTCGTAGTGGATGGCCTCCTCGTAGAGGCGCGCCGGATCCGCGTTGCGGAGCGTGGTGTCGGGGGTGATGCCGTACTGAGACAGGTCAAGATCGGACATGACAATTGGGGAAATGTGTGCGGCGTGAGGTGCGTGGAGTGATCCTCAATGTACAAAAAGATGCGTCCGAATGTGTAGTGGACCGGCCGGATCGATGTGGGGCGCCGTCCTGTATCCGGTGTCGGGCATGGCCCCGCAACGACTCTGCGCGTCCGCAGGGTGGGGACGGGGCCTGCCCGCTCGTTGTTACGCATTCTGTTTGCTTTTCGGAGGATCCCCGCATGCTTTCCCACGAACGTCGGCTCTGGGCCGACGGCTACGAACGTGTGGCCGGGCTCGACGAGGCCGGGCGAGGGTGCCTGGCCGGTCCGGTTGTCGCCGCCGCCGTCATCATGCCGCCACAGGTCGAGATCACGGCCATTCAGGACAGCAAGGCGCTCTCCGAAGGGCAGCGCCTCGACGCCCGGGCCACGATCGAAGACGAAGCCGTGGCCGCGTCCATTGCCCGCTGCTCTCCGAGGGAGATTGACGACCGCAACATTCTCCAGGCGGCCCTCGAAGCCATGCGCCGCGCCGCGTCCGGTTGCCGGCCCCCTCCCGACTTTGTGCTCGTGGACGGCAACCAGTGGGACCGAAACCTCGTCGACGCGCCGTGGCCCCATGAGACGGTCGTGAAGGGGGACGCAAAGAGCCAGTCCATCGCCGCCGCGTCCATCCTCGCAAAGACCGAGCGGGACGCCCTCATGCGCGACCTGCACGAGGCACATCCCGAGTACGACTGGGCGTCGAACGTCGGCTACCCCACCCAGCAGCACTACGACGCGCTCCGCGAGCACGGCGCGACGCCCCATCACCGCCAGTCGTTCACGCTTTTTCGGGACTGAGGCGCACGGGAAGCCACGGCGGGCGGCGCCGCCCTCGTCACGTTTGGAAGAAAGGCCGACGCACCTGCCACACCGCCAGCCCCGTCATGAGCACCGCGAAGGCACCGGTCACGGCCAGGCACACGCCCGGCCCTGCCAGGGCGGCGGGCGTGCCGGCAAACCCGTGGAAGCCGTGCCGGAGGCCACTGACGGCGTAGGAGACCGGGTTGCCCCACATCACGACCTGCAGCACCGGCGCCGCCCCGTCCACCGGAAACATGGCCCCCGACAGAAACCAGAGCGGCAGCAGAAACAGGTTCATGACCGCGTGGAAACCGCGCGTGGTCTCCATGCGCCACGCGATGGCGAAGCCGAGGGCGGTGAAGGCCAGGCCCGTGAGGAGGCACACGGCTACGATCATGCCCACCCCCGCCACGCCGGGCGAGAGATCGATGAGCGGCAGGGCGCCCAGAAACAGCAGGGCCTGAACCGTGGCCAGCAGGGTGCCCCCCAGGGTGGTGCCGAAGACGAGCGCCGTGCGCGGGGTGGGGGCGACCAGAACGGCCTGAAGGAAGCCCGACGTGCGCTCCTCGACGATGGAGATGGTGGAGAAGATGGCGGTGAAGAGGAGCACCAGGGCGAGGATGCCCGGTAGGAGAAACGCCCCGTAGCTCCCCCCGACGCTGCCCTGCGGGGGCTGAAAGGTGTTCTGAAACCCCAGCCCCAACAGGAGCCAGAGGGCCAGCGGCTGTGCGAGGGCGCCCAGCACGCGGCTTCGGTCGCGGACAAACTTGAGCATTTCGCGGGCCGTGAGGGCCCCAATGGTGCGCAGTGCACTCATTCTGCGGGAGGGGAAAGGCAAGGGGAGAGGGCAGTGGCGGACGCCTAAGTAGACACGAGGAAATACATTTATTCGAGCTTATTCTGAGCGACCGACGATCGAAGGGAGGCGGGCGTCGAAGGGGCCCGCAGGGTCATCCGCTGGAAATTGCCCCGACTCGGCGAGGATGTTGATTTCAGGACTCATCGGTCGGACGGGCGCTTCTGCCGGCCTGCGAAGAGATTTAGTTCATCAGTCGCTTCGCTCGTGTCTCGGCTCCGCTTCGCTACGCCCGGAATGACGCACCCGGAAGGTTCTTTTGCGTGTCTACTTAGTCGTTCGAGTCGTCCCCGCGGGCGAGAACGCGCTCGCGGGACTCCGTGGGGGAGACGCCGGCATGGACCATGAACACGTCCTCCAGGGTTGGCGTCCGGATCGTGGCGCTCCGGATGTGGTCGCTCAGGGCCTCGTAGAGCGACGACAGGAACGCGGGCGGATCGGGCGGAGCGACCTGCACGGTCGCGCCCACGATGCGGGTCGGCACGCCGAACTGGGCCTCGATGCGGTCGCGCAGGGCGGGGGGGGCGTCGGCCTCCAGCCAGATGGTTTCGTCCCCCAGGTCGGCCTTCAGGGTGCTCGGCCGGCCGTCGGCCACCAGGGCCCCGTCCGAGAGAATGCCGACCCGGTCGCAGCGCTCCGCCTCGTCCATGAGGTGGGTCGCCAGCAGGAGCGTGGTCCCCTCGTCCGCCCGCAATTGCTGCACGGCCGCCCAGAACGTGCGTCGGGCGGCGGGGTCGAGGCCCGAGGTCGGCTCGTCGAGCAGCAGCAGGTCCGGGCGGTGCAGCAGGCCGCGGGCGAGGTCCACGCGGCGCCGGAGCCCCCCCGACAGGTCGGCGACCGGATCGGCCGCCCGGTCGGCCACGTCGAGGCGCCGGAGCAGGTCTTCGGTGCGCTCGCGACGCTCCGCGCCGTGCAGGCCATAAAGGGCGCCCTGAAACCGCAGGTTCTCGCGGACGGTCAACGCCTCGTCGAGGGCCGCCTCCTGGAAGACCGTCCCGATGCGTTGCCGCACGGCCCCGGACTCCCGAGCCGTATCGAGCCCAAAGACGCGCGCCCGGCCCTCCGAGGGGGGCATCAGTGTCGACAGGATTCGGAAAAGCGTTGTCTTGCCGCTGCCGTTGGGGCCGAGCAGGCCGTACAGCGCGCCCGGGTCCACCTGGAGGGTGACGTCCCGCAGGGCCGGGTGGGCCCCGTAGCTGTGGTGCACCTTTTGAATGTCGACGGCAGGGGCGGGCATGGATGGGTTGCGTGTGGGCGTTCAAACAGGGAAGCACTGGGGGCGGCGGCGGAATGCCGCCCGTCGGGACTCAGAGAAACCAGTCCACGAGCAGGAGGGCCACGAGGCCCGGGATGTAAAGCACTGATGCTTTCAGAACACGCTTGGCCTTTTGCCCCGTCCGCTCCCCGTGGAAGACGATCGTCGTCCACAGGAACCACAGGCCGAGCGGCACCACGCCGGCGCCGTAGATCCACCCGGCGGCCTCGGTCAGGACCGGCAGAACGCTCACGGGCACGAGCAGCGCGGCGAAGCCGATCATCTGAGCCGCGGTGGAGTTGCCGTCCGGCTCCACGACCGGCAGCATGGCGTAGTCGCCGCGCGCGTAGTCCTTCCGGTACATCCAGGCCAGGGACAGAAAGTGGGGCATCTGCCACGTCGCGAGGATCCCAAAGGTCGCCCATCCGCCCGCTCCAAGGTGGCCGGTTGCGGCCGTGTAGCCGCCCAGGGCCGGAAGCGCCCCCGGCACCGTCCCGACCAGCGTGTTCCATTTCGTCGTCCGCTTCAGGGGCGTGTAGACGAACAGGTACAGCACGGCCGTGAGGGCCGCCAGCACGGCCGTGAGGACATTGACGAGTGGGCACAGGAGGCCAACGGCAAGGCAGATCAGGAGGATGCCCACGCGCCGGGCCATCTTGGGGTCGGCCCGTCCGGCGGGAAGGGGGCGCTGTGCCGTCCGCTTCATTTGCGCGTCGTACCGTCGCTCCAGCACGTGGTTGAGCGTGCCCACGCCTCCGGCACAGAGGGCCGTACCGAGCATGGTCCAGAGCAACGTGCCGCCGTCCAGCCCGGTCGGGGACCCGATCAAAAAGCCCGCGAACGCCGACAGGGTGACCACCGACGAAATTTCGGGCTTGGCCAGGATGAGGTAGTCCCAGAGCACGGCCCCGAGGGTGCGCCCGGAGGCCTGCGCGTCGGTCGTAGAGGGGGCCGTCGTAACGGCCACAGGGGAGTCGGACGACCCGTTGGGTGGGGACTCCATGAACGAGAATGATCAGGCAGGAAGAGCGGCGAAGGGGCAAGCGCTGTGGGGGCTACGGCTCGGCCCTTGCGAGCGACCGCTCGGGGACGTCCCGCGTCGCGCCACTGGTGGGGGCAGAGGGGGATGCGTGTTGGGGGCGACGCGACGTCAACAGGCTCATCACGACCGACGCCCCGAGCAGCACGGCGCCGACCACGAGGTGAGCCACCGTGAGCACCACGTACGCAATGACGCCGGCCTGACCGCCCGGCTCGTACAGGGTGAGAAGCAGGGATGCGAGGCCGAGGGCAAACTGAAGCCCCATGGTGCCAAGCAGGACCCAGGCGGTGCGGCGCACCGCCGGCACCGAGTCAAAGTGCTTTTCCGCGACCACGAAGGCCCCGAGGACGACCCCAACCACCGCAAAGGCCCCGGCGACGTGCAGCGTCGTGTAGCCCCCCGACATGCCCGCCCCCGGGTGCCGCAGCAGGGCCCCCAGGACAATCTGCAGGTAGATGAACACGGCCGCGGCGTACGCCCAGCGGCGCAGGTGACGGGCGGAGTCGGTCTGGGGCAACACGCCGTCCCGGCGGCGCCACGTGTCGGTGACGAATAGCGTCATGGCCACCAGGACGGCGAAGAAGAGCTGCGCGACGCAGGCATGCACCATCGCGAGGTCCAGCGAGACCCAAAGGACGCGCAGGCCCCCAAGGAGGCCCTGAAGGACGACCAGCGCGACGGCCGCGAGGCCCAGCTTCCGCATCCAGGCCCGTGGGTCCTCCCACCAGGTCCAGGCGGCCAACGCCACCGTGAACGCGCCGACGAGGCTCGCGATGAGGCGGTGCCCGTGCTCGGCGAGATAGGCCGGCACCAGCCACCACTCCTCAACCGGATTGATGAGGTTGTAGGAGCCGAGCGAGGTGGGCCAGTCCGGAAACGCCATGCCGGCGCCGATACTGGTCACCACCCCACCCCAGGAGAGGAGAAAGACGGTCAGGAGGACCGTACACGCCGAGAACCGGCGGCGCCAGGTCCAGTCGGAAGCACGAGAACGTGAGGGAGACATGGCGGTGGAGAAGCCGTTAATACCGTAGCAAAACCAAACGTCTTTCTAAGATCTTTAGGCTTAACGATCCCACCAAGAGGGGGGCATTCCGGTTCCGTAAAGAGGCCGCAAACGGGAACCATTGGTGGGGGCTTTCCTACGCCTTTTCGGCCTTTTCCCATCTCCTCCGCCGCGCACCTGTTTCGCCTGCACGGTCAACTCTGTTTCCATCCCCTCCCTGACTCATGGCTACGAACGACACCCTGATTGCGTCCATCTCCGGCATCCGTGGCATCGTCGGGCAGGGCCTGGATCCTTCCGTCCTCGTGCGGTATGCCGGGGCCTTCGGCACGTGGTGTCGTGAACGGGCCAATGCCGTGGACCGCCCATCCCGTGTCGTCGTGGGGCGCGACGCCCGCCCATCCGGAGACGCCTGCGCCCAGATCGTCATTGGGACGCTGCGCGGGATGGGGTGCGACGTGGTGGACCTCGGAATGGCCACCACGCCCACCGTCGAGATGGCCGTGCTGCAGGAAGAAGCCGCCGGCGGCATCGTGATGAGCGCCTCGCACAACCCGGAAGAGTGGAACGCCCTCAAGCTGCTCAACGAGGCGGGAGAGTTTCTGACGCCGGCACAAGGGGAGGCCGTCATTGAACGTGCCGAGGCCGGAGAGGCCGCCCCTGTACCGCACGCCGCCCTCGGCGGGTACCGCTCCCGCAACGCCCTTCCCGAGCACATCGACGAGATCTTGGCCCTCGACCTCATTGATCCGGGGCGGATCGCCGCGCAGAACCTGAGCGTGGTTGTGGACGGCATCAACTCCGTGGGCGGGGTTGCCCTGCCGCGCCTCCTGCACCGCCTGGGCGTGGCCGAAGAGAACGTCCACTGCCTCCACTGCGATCCCACCGGCGCCTTTGCCCATCCCGCCGAGCCGCGCCCCGATCACCTCACTGAGCTCACGGCGGCGGTGCCCGAGCACGAGGCCGACCTCGGGCTGGCGGTGGACCCCGACGCCGACCGCCTCGCCCTGGTCGACGACCAGGGGCGCTTCGTGCTGGAAGAGCTTACTCAGGTGCTGGCGGCGGACTTCCTGTGGCGGCACCGCGAGGGGCCCTTCGTGACCAACCTGTCCTCGTCCCGGGCCATCGACGACGTGGCCGCCCGCCACGGCCAGCCGGTCTACCGCTCCGCCGTCGGCGAGATCAACGTGGTGCAGCGCATGAAGGAGGTCGACGCTGTGCTGGGCGGGGAGGGGAACGGCGGCGTCATTCTACCGGGCCTGCACTACGGCCGGGATGCCCTCGCCGGAACGGCCCTCGTTCTTCAACACCTGGCCGACTCGGGGCGGTCCCTGGGAACGCTCCACGACGACCTGCCCCACTACGCCATGGCGAAGGACAACCTGCCGCTCCCCGACGTGGCCCCCGACCGGCTCCTCGCAGCGCTGGCGGAGAAATACAGTGGCACGAACCAGTCGACCCTCGATGGGCTCAAAATCAACTTCGACGAGTCCTGGGTGCACATGCGGCCCTCCAATACCGAACCCATTCTCCGGGTGTACACGGAAGCCCCGACCCAGGACGACGCGCAGGCCCTCGCGGACCGCTTTTGTGGAGAACTGCGGGAGCAGATCGATGCACTGGAGGCGACGTAGGGCGAGGCATCTTTTTCGGGATCGTTGTTCTGTGAACAGGAACCGCCCGTTGAAGGCCCAAATTCAAGCTTCCCACACAGAAAACCCACGATGCGACCCCACTCGTTGTTAACCCAAGAGCGCCTGCCTCCGGCCGCGAGTGGGGGAGGACTCGTTTCAACCTTGCGTCCAAGACCGTCAGTTCAATGAACGACGACCACGACCTCGACTGGTACCGAGCACAATGGAGCGAACTGGTCGATGTGCTCGCCGTGGAGGATTCCGACGCCGTCGTGTCCGAAGTACGGCGTCTGCGGAAGCAGGCGGAGGCCCTATCGGTCCAGCGCGAGGCCCTCGTGGAGGCCGGGGTGGAAAACCCCGAAAAGGCGCTTCGGATGATTGAAAACATGGCGGATCAGCTCGAAGAGTTGTACGCGGAGCGTGATCACCCCGAGCTGCCCGTCAAGCCGGAGGAAGAGACGAACGGAACGTCCGGCTGACGGCCCGGTCCTCGTTCGTCGGTTTCGTCGTGTTCTACGCCCCCCCTGCCCGACCTTCCATGGAGACGACGACTCCCCCATCTCGATCGGGCAGCGCTGCGCGGCCCGCGCCGGCGGCCCCCACCGAGGTTGTTGCGGACCTGCGCGCTGCGCGCTCACAGTGCTCGTTCGATGGGGCGACCGCCGGCGAGAACCCGTGGCGGGGGCTGTTTTACGAGCACCTGCGGGACGAGGGGCTGCCCGCCCTCGTGAAGAACGGTGCCGCAACCCCGGCAGGATCGCTGTGGACGGGGGCCCGGCGGTGGACGGACTCGTTCCGCGAGGCGTCGCTCCGGGCCGGAGACCGGCTCGTCGTGGCCCTGCCGCCGTCAACGGCCTTCGTGCAGGTCCTCATCGCTGCGTTGTGGGAGGGCGTCACCGTTGCGGTGGCGCGGCCGGACGACGACATCGATGGCGTGTGCGCGGCCCTGGACGCCCGGGCCGCGGTCGCCCCCGAGTTCGGACCGTGCCGCTGGACTGCGGATCCGTACGCGGGGCCGGCCTCCGTGCCGGATGCGCTCCGGCCAGTGGAGACGCCCCCGACCCCTGCCGTTCGCTTTCTCCTGCGCACCTCGGGCACCACGGAGCGGGCCCGATGGATTGCGCTCTCGGACCGCAACGTGTTGTCGGTGCTGGCGAGTCACCTCCCGCACCTGACCTTGCGCCGGGCGCGCGTGCTGTCCGTGCTTCCCTGGTCGCACGTCTTCGGGCTGGTGCTGGACCTGCTGCCGGCGCTCCTGGCCGGTGCCGAAATCATCCGGGATCCGGCCGGAGGGCGCGATCCCAAGTCCCTGGTGGCCCTGGGCGAGGCGTGGGGGGCCACCCACCTTTCGGCCGTGCCGCTCACGATTCGGCGCCTGTGGGCGACCGACCGCGGCCCCGCGCTGCTTCGCCGCCTGCATGGGGGCATCGTGGGGGGCGCCCCGGTGGCAGGGCCGCTCGCGGATCGCCTGTCGGAGACGCGGCTCCGTGCGGGGTACGGGCAGACCGAGGCTGCGCCCGGCATTGCGCTGGGGGCGCCGGGCGAGTGGGCCGCACACTACCTGGGGCGCCCCCTCGGATGCCAGGTGCGGGTGGCAGAAGACGGCGAACTGTTGTTTGAGGGGCCGAACGCCTGCGTGGGCGTGTGGCGGCGGCACGAGGGCCTCGATCGACGGGCCCCGAATCGGACCGTCCGCACGGGCGACCTCGTCCGTCGGGAGGGCGATGCCCTCTACTTCGAAGGACGCAAAGACACGGCATTCAAGCTGTCGAACGGACGTTTCGTCCGGGCCGGGGCGTGGGAGGCACGCCTCAAGGGCCAGTTTCCGAGTCTCCACGACGCCCTGTTGTTTACGCCGGCCGGGGAGGACCTGTCGGTCGCCCTCTGCGTCGATCCGTCGGCCTCGGAGGGGCCCTCTGAGGCGGCACTCCGGGACGTACTCGGAAGGTTGGGAACACGACTCTCCGGGTGTGTCCGGGTTGCCCCTGAGGACTGGGCCCAGGAGGGCAAGGGGACGGTCGATCGGGACGAGATGATCCGTCGACTTCGGGCGACCCCTTCCTCAGACTAGGACGGCCCCCGAGGCCACGGACCTTCTCGCCTCTCATTTTCCTCCATTGTACGCTCTCGTCATGCCAACCCCCACCACACCCGAGCCCGATCAAGAATCCGTCTGGGACTATCCCCGCCCGCCAGCCCTCGAACCGGAAGATCGGCGCATCCGGGTCCTCTTCAACGAGGTGACCATCGCCGACACGACCGGGGCGCTGCGGGTTCTCGAGACGAGCCATCCGCCGGTGTACTACCTGCCCCCGGACGACATCGCCACCGAGCACCTGGAGCGCGAGCAGCAGACCACGATGTGCGAGTTCAAGGGGCGGGCCGTGTACTACACCCTCACGGTGGGCGGCCGCTCCGCGCGGAGCGCGGCCTGGGGCTATCCGGACCCGACGGCCCGGTTTGCCGAGCTGCAGGACTACGTTACGTTTTACGCCAGCAAGGTCGACGCGTGCTACGTGGGCGAGGAGGAGGCCCGCGCGCAGGAGGGCGACTTTTACGGCGGGTGGATTACCGACGACGTCGTGGGGCCCTTTAAGGGCGGGCCCGGCACGATGGGGTGGTAGTCCCCCTGTACAGAGGCTAGACGCGGGACAGTGCGCGATCGAGGTCGTCGCGCAGGTCCCCGAACGACTCCACCCCGACGCTCAGGCGAATCAGCGAGTCCGTAAGCCCGATCTTTTCGCGCTCCTCGGCGGGGATGGAGGCGTGGGTCATCGAGGCCGGGTGTTCGATGAGGCTCTCCACCCCGCCGAGGCTCTCGGCGAGGGTAAAGACCTCGGCGGCGTCCAGAACGGCGAGGGCCTTGTCCATCTCGTCGTCGGCCAGCTCGAACGAGATCATGCCGCCGTAGTCCGACATTTGCTTCTGCGCCAGGGCGTGGCCGGGGTGGGAGGGAAGGCCAGGGTACCGCACGTGCCCCACCTTGTCGTGGGCGTTGAGCATCTGGGCCAGCCGCCGGGCGCTGGAGCAGTGCTGCTCCATGCGCAGGTGAAGGGTTTTGGTCCCGCGCAGCGTCAGGAAGCAGTCCATGGGCCCGGGGGCGGCGCCGGTGCTCTTGATCTGAAAGCGCAGCTTCTCCGCCCACTCGTCCGAGTTCGTACACACGGCCCCGAGGATGAGGTCGGAGTGGCCGCCCAGGTACTTCGTGGCGGAGTGGAGGACGAGGTCGGCGCCGTGGGCGAGGGGCTGTTGCAGGTAGGGGGTGGCGAAGGTGTTGTCCACGGCCACCGTGATGTCATGGGCGTGGGCCCGCTCGGCGAGTGCTTCAATGTCGACCAGCCGCATGAGCGGGTTGGTGGGCGTCTCGACCCAGAGCAGTGCCGTGTCCTCGGTGAACGCGTCCGTCACCGCGTCCGGGTCGCTCATGTCCACGAAGGAGGTCTGAATGTTGAGCGGCTCGAAGACCTCCCGGAGCAGCCGGTAGGTGCCGCCGTACAGGTCGTCCGTCGCCACGACGTGGTCGCCGGGGCGGAGGCTCTTGACGATGGCGTCGATGCCGGCCACGCCGGAGCTGAACGCGATGCCGTGCTCGGCCCCCTCCAGGGAGGCCAGATTGCCCTCCAGGGCCGTGCGGGTGGGGTTCGAGACCCGCGAGTACTCGTGCCCCTTGTGCTCGCCCGGGGCGGCCTGGGCGTACGTGGAGGTCTGGTAGATGGGCGTCATGACCGCGCCGGTGGAGGGGTCGGGCTGTTGCCCGGCGTGCACGGCCCGGGTTCCGAATCCATCGGCCTCGGGGGCCTCAAGGGCAGCATCATCGTGGGGGGAAGAGTCGGGCATGAGGGGAACGGTACGTTCGAAAGAGAAAGAGACGTGCGGCACTCGGCGGGGCGGCATCTCAGGCGCGGCTCCCGGAGAGGGGCCCGCAAACAGCAAGCCCCAGGCCTCTCGTGAGAGGCCCGGGGCGAGCGTTGAACCAAGACGAGGTTCGTGCAGGCAGGGGGGCTATCGTCCCCCGCTTCCGCCGCTCGTGTTGCCGCCCGCACCGGCACACTGTTTTACGTCTTCAGCCTTGTCCGTCTGCTCGGTCTGCACGTAGGCCTGGAGGAGGGCCGAGCACGCGTTCTGTCGGTACTGCCCGTTCGGGCCGGCCAGCTGCCGGGCCCGCTCCAGGGGCGGAATGGCGTTTTGGAAAAATTGGAGGCGCTGTTCGTCCAGGTCCTTAATCATCTGCGCCTCCTCCTGGGTTGGCTTGCGGTTCTGGTCCATCACGGAGTCGCGGGCGGACACTAGGCTGTCCTGCAAAACGACGCCCTTGTTCAGATAGGCCGCACCGAGGTTGTACTGCTTCTTGGGGTCGTCGCCGTCCAGCTTCACGGCCTCGCTAAGCTGCTCGATTGCCTCGTCGTACCGGTCGGAGTTCAGCAGGAGGGAGCCGTAGTTGTACCGGTAGCGTGCATTCTCCGGGTTCTTCTCAATTTGCTCCCGGTAGGCCTGCATGGCCTTTTCGGTGTTTCCGGTGCTGTTGAGGGCACTCAGGCGCTGGTTTTGAAGTTCCGCGAGGGGCGTCACGCTGGATAGGTCTTCCGAGATCGTGATCTCTTCGAGCGCGGTGGTCCGGCTGTTGGCCACCTGGGTGCCTTGGGTGTACAGGCCGACCTGCAGGCGCCCCTTCGTCTGCTTCTTGCCGCCGTCCTGCTTCCGGAAGGCGCCGGTGACCGTGCCGTCGCTGGTCGACAACTCAATCCGGTCCGGCGTGGTGCCCTTCACCTGTCGGGAGGTGCCGCCGGCCTCGATGGTCCCGGTGTAGCTCAGGCCACGCGTCCCCTGGATGCGGAAGTGGGTGGGACGGCTCGAGAGATCGTCGAGGGCCCGTTCGGTCACCTCAAGTGCCTGTTCCGGCTGGTCCCCCTGGCGGTACAGCTGGGAAAGAATGCTGTACACGTCCCTTTCGGGCTCGTCCTCCTTCTCGAGGTAGCGCTCCAGAATGGGGATCACGTTGGACATCTCCTGCATGCCCTGGTCGCCCCCTTCGAGGCGGGCGGCCTGCAGGCGGGCAAAGGCCTCGTTCCGGATGGGCCCTGTCGAGTCCGGACGGATCGCGCCCGCGGCCCCGAAGTACGCCGCTGCGCGCAGGTAATCGGACTTCTGGCTTGACTGCTGGGCCCGGTTGAAGGCATCGGCGCCCTTCTGAAACTCCTGGATAAACGCGAGTTCGCGCTGGTTTTTGATGTCGCTTCGTCGTCCCGGGTCGAACTCGATGGCCTTCTCCTCCGCCTGGCGGGCCTGCCGGTAGCGTTGCTTGTACGCCTCGGGCGGCGCCGTGCTGTCGGCCATCTGGCGCAGGATCCGGGCCTTCATTGCGTAGGCCTGAGCGTTGGCCGAGTCCTGGGCAATGGCCGAGTCGACATTGGCGAGGGCCCGCTCGTAGCGTTCCTGCTCCATGGCGTCCTCGGCGGCGCTCATGTTCGGGTTTCCGGCCGAGCACCCCGAAAGGGCCAGAAGGCCGAGGGTCCCCAGGGCGAGTGCAAAGAGCGCTGATTGTCGGATCGTCATGGTGGCAAAGTCGTGGTCAGTGGGATTCGGGTGAGGATGCGGCGTTCGAATTCCGACGATCGAACGAGGTGTTCTGGCAGACCGATGCCGAGCTAACAGAGTGCCGGGACGGAATCCATATGCTTTTCTATGATAGCAGGAATGTGGAGCCCTTTCAATACGTTTCGGTCCCGGAGCCGTGAACTTCCGATTCATCGAGCAGGGCGGGCGCGTTGTAACTGCTCGCCTGCTTTCCTTTCTTAGGGGTGCGTTTGCGGCGACGGTTCCTCGCGGGGCGGTCGTCGGGGCGGGGGCGCACCGGCACGGCGCTGTGCGGTTGCCCGTCGATGCTGGTTCTCGCCGTCTTTCCCAGTCCGTTTCGGTTCCCATGGAAGCCTCCGACCCGTCCGACTCCCTCATTACGCCGAGCCTCCGGGCCTTTCTCCACGATGTGATCGACTACGCCGGCCTGTTCCCGCCGGCGGACCTGTCCCTCCACCGCGCGTTCCAGAGCCATGCGGAGTACCGGCGCGAGGAGGAGGCCTGGATGTTGTCGCGCTTCGTGCTTCCGGTGGGGCGCCTCCCCGACTTGAAGGCCCATCGTCCCTTGCTGAAAGAGGGGACGCGGTACGACCTCTCGGTGTTGGGAACGGGCGGCAGCACGGCCGACACGTTCCTGCAGGCGTTCGAGCGGGACCTGCAGGCCATCGAAGACTTCGGCGACGGCCTCGCGGAGCAGGCCCAGGTCGACGTGATGGAAGTGCCCCTCCCCGACGCCCTGGTGGGGGGCTCGCAGGCGGAGGGCATTGAGTTTCTGGAGTCCATCACCCGTACCCTCGTCGCGACCGGCACGGCCAAGCTCGACCTCTTCTTCGAGGTGCCCCTGCGGAACGACACCGTCCCGAACCTCTCGGCACTGTGCGCCGCGGCGGCCGAACACAACAGCCAGCAGGCCGTGCCGGCCCGCACCACCGTTGGGCTGAAAATGCGCTGCGGAGGCGCAGAGCCGACCGACGTGCCCGAGGTCGAGGACGTGGCGGCCCTCATTGTGGCCTGCCGCGACGCCGGGGTCCCGTTCAAGGCGACCGCGGGGCTGCACCACCCGGTGCGCCACTACGACGACGGATTGGACACGGAGATGCACGGCTTCCTCAACGTCTTTGCCGCCGCGGTTCTGGCCGCCGAGCACGATCTCGACCCGCCTGAGGTGCAGGCCATTCTCGTCGAGAAAAACGCGGACAACTTTCGGTTCCTCAAGGACGCCTTCGCGTGGCGCGACCTGACCGTCTCCCTCGACGACATTCAGTACGCCCGAGAACACCTGGCCCTCTCGTTTGGCAGCTGTAGCTTTGAAGAACCCGTCGATCACCTGCGCGACCTGGAATGGCTCTAACCCGGCCGCTCGCCGCCGCGATCGGGGACCGAGCCCGCGCGCCTCTCATGCCCTTCTTCCGTTTCTCCTCTCCCAACTCAACGCCTTCGTCGAATGACCGACTCCCCCCCCACTTCGTCCCTCACCTCCTTTCTTGAGGTGGCATCCGACCATCCATTTCCCATCCAGAACCTTCCGTACGGCGTGTTCACGCCCCCCGAGACGACCGTGCCCCGGGTGGGCGTGGCCATTGGGGACCAGGTGCTCGACCTCGCCACCCTCAACAACGAAGGCGTCTTTGACGTCCCCGAGCTGCAGAACGAACGCCCCTTCGCGCAGCCCACGCTGAACGACTTCATGGCCCTCGGCCCCGCGGCCTGGTCGGCCGTCCGGAGCCGCCTGCAGGCGCTCCTCCGGGCCGACACGGCTGAGCTGCGCGACGCCGCGTCCCTCCGCAACCGGGTGCTTCACCCCCGGGCCGACGTATCGCTTCGACTGCCGGTCGACATCGGGGATTATACGGACTTCTACTCCTCGAAGCAGCACGCCACCAATGTTGGGACGATGTTTCGGGGCGCCGAGAATGCGTTGAAAGACAACTGGGTCCACCTGCCGGTGGGCTACCACGGGCGGGCCAGCTCCGTCCTCCTGAGCGGCCAAGACGTGCGGCGGCCCTGCGGCCAGACCCGGCCCGACGCGGACGCGCCGCCGGTCTACGGCCCGACCCAGCTGCTCGACTTCGAGCTCGAAACGGGCTTTTTCGTGGGGGAGGGCAACGAGCTCGGCACCCCCCTCTCGATCGACGAGGCGGACGACCAGATCTTCGGCATGGTGCTGGTCAACGACTGGAGCGCCCGGGACATTCAGGGGTGGGAGTACGAGCCCCTCGGTCCCTTCCTGGGCAAGAGCTTCGCCACCACCATCTCGCCGTGGGTCGTGCCCATGGCGGCCCTGGAGCCGTTCCGGGTGGCCGGGCCCACGCAGGACCCGGAGCCGCTCGACTACCTGCAGGCCGACGGGGACGCGGCCTACGACGTGACCCTGGAGGTGGACCTCGAAACGCCGTCGATGACGAGCCCGCACACCGTGTGCCGCAGCAACACCAAGCACCTGTACTGGACGATGCGCCAGCAGCTCGCCCACCACACCGTCAACGGCTGCAATGCCCGTCCGGGGGATCTCCTGGCGTCGGGCACCATCAGCGGGCCCACGGAGGACAGCTACGGCAGCATGCTGGAGCTGTCGTGGCGCGGGGAGGAGCCGGTGTCTCTGCCGGGGGACGAGACGCGCTCGTTCCTCGAAGACGGCGATCGGGTGACCATGCGGGCCTACGCGCAGGCGGACGACTACCGCGTCGGATTCGGAACGGCGGACGGTCGGGTGCTCCCGGCGTCCTGTGCGTGATCCGAGGGCGGTGCACGGCGGCGAGGGGGCTGGCACGCAGACGAATTGGCAGGGCCGGAGCCGGGACGGTTGCCGCCGTGGCAGAGCCGCCGCCGCAGCCGTTGTCACAATTGCGGGCCCCTGCGTCTGGGCTGCCACCTCGTCCGTGCGCTCCGTCGAAGTGGCAGGCTATTTTGGGATGTGTTTGGGGTGGTACACGAGTTGCTCTTGTAGGTGGGTGGAACTTGACGCGAGAGGTCAGTCCACGGGACGGCCTCCGAGCGTCCTCACAGACTTTGCAACCGAACTCCTTTTCCCCATTATGACTCGATTGACCCGCACCCGAAACCGCAACCTGAACGGCCTCCAGAACGAGATCGACCGCGTGTTCGACCGATTCTTCCCATCCCGGGACGAGAACGAAGAGGACACGTCCCCGCAGGCCGTGTGGCGCCCGCGCATGGACCTCACGGAGGCGGAGGACGCCTATCGTCTTCGCCTCGACATGCCCGGCATGAGCACGGACGACCTGACGATCAGCTACAAGAACGATGAGCTGGTCATCAGTGGCGAGCGCGAGAGCAGCCGCACCGACGAGAACGAAGAGTTTGTGCGCGTGGAGCGCTCCTTCGGGCACTTCCGCCGCGCCTTTACCCTGCCCCAGACCGTGGACGCCGACAACATTGAGGCGACCTACGACAACGGCGTGCTGACCATCCGCGTGCCGAAGACGGAGGCGGTGAAGCCGCGCCAGATTGAGATTCAGTAGGGCCACCGTCCCGAACGCCCCGAAAGTCGTCTCCCTCAGTGTCCTGTCGGGAGGGAGGGGGCGTCCATGCAGGCCCCTGTTCGGATGCTCCGGGCAGGGGCCTTTTTTCGTTGGAGGGCTTTGTTGGAACGTAAAGGGGGCGGGGCGGCCCGAGGGATCTGCAACGAGTTTCACGATTGTGGGCGGTGGCGGGGAAACCTCCACCGGCGGGGAATCCTTGGAGTCGGTAGTTTCCGCCCCTTCACACCGACGCCGTCTTCCGATGCGACGCACCACGCTCATCGACGAGAACGGGCATCTCGTGACGGTAAAGGCGCCGGACGAGCAGCCGACCAACGATCCGAAGGAGGACGCCCACCACGACTTCCTGACGGACCACTGGATGGACGTGGCCGCGGCGTCGTACCTGGGCTTCAAGCGCCACGGCATCGGCACCGTCGTGGTGACGCAGCGCGACCCGGCCTCCAGCCCCATCCACGAGAGCATCGGGACCCACAAGCTGCTCTACAGTCCTGCAAGCGGCGGCTGGCTGAAGCACCACGAGGAGCGACTCCCGACGGAGTGGCTCGACACGCGCTTCCAGTCATACAACCCGAACGAGTCGGCGGTCGTCATCATGTCCGACGACGACGGCTCGCTCCGCGTCTACGCCGTGGAGGGCACGCCGGCCCCGCCTCGGAGCTACGAGCTGGTGCAGGCCCGGCAAAATTAGTCCTGCTCTCCCTGAAGACGAGGGGTGCCCGTGGGCGGTCGTGCACGGGGGGACGCCTACGTCCCGCGTCGAAGCAGGAAACACCTCATCCCTCAAGCCCCCGGCACCGCGCGGCCCCGCCCCGCCGAGGGCCCGCCACCCCGTTCGAACCCCCACCGTCAGCACGAGGGGGAAGACCGCCGCGTGCAGGTCTTGCGGCCACCACGTCCAGCCGAGGGCGACGACCGCCGCGCCGACGGCCGTCGCCGCCAGGTACGTCCGGAGCCCCGGTGCCGAGGGGCGCCACAGCAGCACCGGGGCCGCAATGAGGTGCGTGGGCCACGCCCAGAGCAGGTTCCAATTGTGTTCGGTCACCGCGTAGGTCGACACGAACCAGAGAAAGCACGCGAGCAGTCCCGTCACGCCGACCGCCGCGAGCAGGAGGGCGTCGCCGGCCCCGCCGGGCCGGCGTCCGGTCGTGGCCTGCCAGCCGGTCCAGCCCAGCGTGAGGACGAGAATCGTCCACCCCGCCGCGAGGGGCCAGGGGAAGGCCGTGGGGGTTGCCTCGTAGCCGTCGATCCACTGCGTCGTGTCGGTCCGCGCCACCAGTGCACGGGTCGTGTCGCCCGACTGCACGGTGGCGTGGGCGAACGCCTCGAACAGGTAGTCGGGCAGGAAGTGCGCCTCCCGCGGCGTCACGCGACGGTCGGCCGGGGTGCCCAGGGCGAGGTCGAAGCTCAGGTCGACGAGCGGCAGGTTGGCCGCGTAGGGGTCAAGCATGTGCCGGAAGGTTGCGTCCGGGCGGGGCCGCCCCCCAAACTGCACGGCGTCGCCGAGGGCCTGCTCAAGGGCGTCCCGCACGCGGGTGGAGCAGTTGTCAAAGAAGAAGACATACTGGTAGTAGCGGTTCTCGGGGCGGGCGTTCACCTGCAGCACCCGAAAAAGCGCCGTCCGCTGCGTGCGGGTCAGGTTGAGCGTCTGTTCGAGGACCGGCCGCCGCTGCTGCTCGTAGGCCCGCAGCGCCCGCTGATAGGGCACCACGCTCAGAAAGTAGCGGAGGTGGCCGTACGCAAACTTGGGGATAAACAGCGGGTCGCTGAAGTCGAAGGTGCCGTAGTTGTAGAGCCGGTCGATGTTCTGGGCCGGGTCGTGGACGCGGAGGGCGCTGTGCCCGAACATAGAGTACACCGGATCGCCGGGCAGAATGGTCACCATCGACACCTCCGAGTCTGCCGAAAGCCGGGGGGGCTGGGCCGAGAGCGGAGCGGCCCCGCTTCCGAGTAGCAGCGTGACCCCGAGCACGCACAGGAGGGATCGGGCGGAGACGGAGAGGGCCATGGGGCACGACGTGAAGCACTGGGCAAATTGGTCGCGCCTCGAACGTTCCCCCGCCCCGTGGGTTCAACGCGCGGATGTCATTTTTGAACCAGCGCACCCTTCCCCCGTGGGACGATCCGACCGTGCCGACGTTGTTCTCGAGGCGCTCCGCGAGCGCATCGACCGCCCGACGACCGAACTTCAGTACGACACCCCATACCAGCTTCTCGTCGCGGTCATCCTGTCAGCCCAGTGCACCGACGAGCGCGTCAACAAGGCCACCCCGGACCTCTTCGACGCGTACCCGACGGTAGAGGCCCTCGCGGAGGCCACGCCCGACGACATCCACCCCTACATCCAGTCCATCACCTTCCCCAACAACAAGGCCGGCTACCTGGCCCGGATGGCCCGGCAGGTCGTCGACAATTTCGACGGGCAGGTGCCCGAGACCATCGACGACCTGGAGACCCTGACGGGCGTGGGCCGCAAGACGGCCCGTGTCGTGGCGCAGGTGGCCCACGACGCCGACGCGCTGCCGGTGGACACCCACGTCTTCCGCGTTGCCAACCGGATCGGCCTCGTCAAGGAGGACGCCACGACGCCCAAAAAGGTGGAGCAACAGCTCAAGCGCGTCATTCCGAAAGAAGACTGGGGCGAAGCGCACCATCTGCTCATCCTGCACGGCCGGTACACCTGCACGGCCCGCTCGCCGGACTGCCACGACTGTCCGATCCACGAGGCGTGCAAACACTACGATCGTCTCCAGCGCCTGCCGGACCCCATCGACGGGCTGGATCCGTCGGCGGGGACCTACTACTGCACCACCAGCGACCACTACTTCGACGCCCCCGAGACGCACGTGGACCGCTACGACCTCGAACAGGTCGCGTGCCCCCGCTGCGGCTCTATGCAGGTCGTCCGCACCTCGACGGGCGAGCCGACCAAGCAGGTCAAGGACTATCGGGTAAATGGGTGATGGCCGTTGAGGAGCAGACCGGCATAGGGCCCGAGTCCGAACGCGAGCAAACGCTCATTTCCCCGCCCGACATTTCGCAATGACACCCGACCCGTCAACACCCCTTTCGATGGACAGCTCGAAACGCCACCTCCTCCTCATTCTCGACGGCTGGGGCCTGGCCGACGACCCCTCGGTCAGTGCCGTCGAGCAGGCGGATACGCCCTTCGTGGATCGCCTCTACGACGAATACCCCCATGGCGTCCTGAAGGCGTCCGGGCTGGAGGTGGGACTGCCCGACGGGCAGATGGGCAACTCGGAGGTTGGGCACACCAATCTGGGGGCGGGACGGGTCGTGTACCAGGAGATCTTGCGCATCTCGAAGGCCATTGAGGACGGGTCCTTCTTTGAGAACGACGCGCTGGTCCGGGCCGCCCGGCACGCGAAGGCCAACGACCAGAAGCTCCACCTGATGGGCTGCTTCTCCGACGGGGGGGTGCACAGCCACCTCCAGCACCTGTACGGGCTGCTGGAGCTGGCCCGGCGCGAAGGGCTCGCCCCGGCGCAGGTGAACGTGCACGCGTTTACCGACGGGCGCGACACCGATCCGCACGGCGGCGTCGACTACGTGGAGCAGTTCCAGAAGAAGGCCGACGAGATCGGGGTGGGGCGCCTCGCCTCCATCGTGGGGCGCTACTACGCAATGGACCGCGACGAGCGGTGGGCCCGCACCGAGCGGGCCTACCGGCTTCTCACGGACGGAACGGGGGCGGCCTTCGACGACCCCGTCGCGGCCCTGACGGCGAGCTACGACGACGCGGTGACCGACGAGTTTGTGGAGCCCCGTCGCATTCGGGCCGACGACGAGGACGCGTTCGGGGACCACGGCACCCGCATCGAGGACGGCGACGCGGTGGTCTACTACAACTTCCGCTCGGACCGCGCCCGGCAGCTCACGCGGGCCTTCACCGGGGCCGACTTTGACGGCTTCAAGCGCGAGCGCCCCGACGATCTCCTGTTCGTGACGATGTCGCCCTACGACGACGCGTTCGACCTGCCGGTGGCCTTCGAGAAGCTCAACCTGGAGGGGACGCTCGGTGAGGTCCTCAGTGCGCGGGGCGGGCGGCAGCTCCGGGCCGCCGAGACCGAGAAGTACGCCCACGTCACGTACTTCTTCAGCGGCGGGCGCGAGGAGCCGTTTGAGGGAGAGGACCGTGTCCTCGTGTCGTCGCCGAAGGTGGACACCTACGACCAACAGCCCGAAATGAGCGCGCCGGAGCTGGCCGATCGCGTCTCGCAGTCCCTCAGCGAGGCGGACTACACCCTCGCCGTCCTGAACTTTGCCAATCCCGACATGGTGGGCCACACCGGGGACTTCGAGGCGGCCGTGGCGGCCTGCGAGGCCGTGGACCGCGGCGCCCGGCAGGTGGTGGAGGCCGCCCGCGATCAGGGCTACTCGGTGAGCATCATCGCGGACCACGGCAACGCCGACAGGCTACAGAACCCGGACGGGTCGCCCCACACGGCGCACACCACCGCGCTCGTGCCCCACATCATTCTCAAAGACGGATTCGAGGGGCCGGTGCGGGACGGGAAGCTCGGCGACGTCGCGCCCACCATCCTAACGCTGCTCGGCGAAGACGTGCCCGACGCCATGGACGGGGAGGTCCTCGTGCCCTCCGAGCGGGCCGCCGCCCCGTAACAGGACGGCCGCCGTTCGGCCCGAGGAGGCCGCGTCGCCTCCCGGTCTACTCGATCGTGGGTTCGAAGGGCAGCCGGGCCTGGATGGAGCCGTGCGTGCCCATCATGCGGTCAAACATCTGCTTCTGGCGCCAGAACTTGCGCTCAAGCGCATTCGTCGTGGCGGACCGCCACACCTGCTGCGCCTGGGCCGCGAACTGCTCGCTGAAGCGCTCCACGATGGTTTTCGGCTGGGGGAGGGTGCGCGTCCGGTAGGGCCCGTCCCCGAGGCCCGCGGCCGTCCCCGCCATGGCCACGGCGTCCGCGAGCGTGCCGGTCGTATCGACGAGGCCAACCTCCTTGGCGTCCCGGCCCGACCACACGCGGCCCTGCGCCACCTCATCGACCGCCGCCACGTCCATGTTGCGGGCGTCGGCCACGCGCCGGAGGAAGGTGTCGTACGTCTGGTCGATGGAGCCGCCCACGAGCCGCCGCTCGTCCGGGCTTAGGGGCTTCGTGGTGGAGTAGAGGTCGGCGTAGGGGCCGGTGCGCACGCCGTCGAAGGTGACCCCGAGCTTTTCCTCAAAGAGCCCCTCCGCGTTGAAGAGTATGCCAAACACCCCGATGGATCCAGTCGTGGTCGTGGGGGCCGCCATGATGGAGTCCGCGCCCGCGGCGAGGTAATACCCGCCCGAGGCGGCCACGTCACCCATCGACACGATGACCGGCTTCTCGTTGGCGGTGCGCTTCACGGCGCGCCACATCGCCTCCGACGCCGCGGCGCTGCCGCCCGGCGAGTTCACGCGGAGCACGACGGCCTCCGTGCGCGAATCGGTCCGCGCGGTCTCCAGCGCCTCCGTCAGGGGCGTCGAGCCCAGCGCCTGAGAGCCCCCGATGGGGGACTGGCCGTTCGGGTCGCCGACGACGATGCGGCCCTCCGCGTAGACGATGTCGACCTGCCCGCTCCCGGTGTACGACTGGCCGGCACTCTCGGCCGACACCCGCTGGTAGTCGTCAACGGATACGG
Source organism: Salinibacter pepae (assembly GCF_947077775.1). NCBI lineage: Bacteria > Pseudomonadati > Rhodothermota > Rhodothermia > Rhodothermales > Salinibacteraceae > Salinibacter > Salinibacter pepae. The sequence goes on along the minus strand of NZ_CAMTTE010000001.1, from coordinate 1,306,538 downwards.
TGGGCAGGTCGCCCGACAACGAAGTGTCCACGAGGTTGCGGAGCCGGTCCCGCACTTCGTCCTCGTAGCGAAGCCCATCGACGAGGTTCTTCTCCAGGGCGGCCGCGGAGCTGAGAAGGGCGTCCTCCTCGGCGAGGCGGTTGAGGGCGTCCGTCGAGAGCCCCCGTGCCTCCGAGACGGCCGTCATAAACTGCTCGTTCGTCGTTTCCAGGAGGGCGGTAAGCTGCTCGCGGTTCGGCTCCGACAGGTCCGAGCGCACGAACGGCTCCCCGGCGCTCTTGTACTTTCCGGCCCGGATGAGCTGCGGCTCCACCTCGAGGCGCTGCAGGGCGCCGTCGAAGAAGGTGACCGTCGTCCCGAAGCCGTTGTACTCGAACGCGGATTGTGGGGCCGTAAAGACGCTGTCGGCGGCGCTGGCCAGAAAGTAGTCCTTCTCCGTCATGCCAAACTCGTCGCTGGACGCGAGGACCGGGAGGCCGCTCTCGCGGGCCTGCACAACGGCCTGCCGTACCTCTTCGAGCGTGGCCCAGTCGGCACTCACCCCCTTCGTCCGCAGCCAGACGGCCTCGATCCGAGAGTCGCTGCTCGCTTTCCGGAGGGCAGTCTGAAGGCCCCGAAGGTCAGCGCTCGGCCCGCCCCCAAACGCCTTCTGAAAGGGATCGTTGGTCACGCGCTCCGGAATGTCGCCGGACAGGGGCACCGTAAGGACCGACCCGGACTGGACGGTCGGCGTCTGGTCGGCCGAGAGGGAGACGGCAAAAAAGAAGAAGACGAAGAAGAAGACGATAAGCCCCAGCGCAACGAGGGTCCCGATCACGCTGGCGGCGAGGGTCGACAGGAAGCGCATGAAGAACGGCGGGGTGGAGTGGGAGGTCGGTGACGGTCGGGCAAAGCGGACACACGACCAGTGCACGTGTATTCGGTGGCGGGGCTGCCGTTTCAATGCGGCCCGCGGCCCACGAGCAGCCGCCAGGGCAATCGCACCAAACGGCTGTGCGGTTCGAACGAACCTCAGATCGCCCGTTTTTCGGGCATTTGGGGCCCCAATGCACTTCCCGTCGTCGCTTCCAACCTTGATTGACTTCGTTAGCCCCCAAGGGCATGGCCGTCGGCCCCCGCTTCGCCCTCGTGGGCCCATCCATCCGGCCGGTGTGGCCGCTTCGGAGGGGGGCATGCGCACTGAGTCTAGCTCAGAGCGACGGTGTAGGGCGTGTCGTGGTTGGGGCGACTGCCGTGGGGCAGCCGCGCGCAAGGGAAACTCGCGCCCCGGTGTGAAGTACATTGGATGATTCACCCTGTCTCTTTACCCGGGGCTACGTCCCTCCTATGGATCCGTCGGTGTTGACGGGCGGGTCCCACTGGGGAAAGTGCCCAGCAAAGTCGGGTTGGGGGACAGACCACTCTGCACAACGGCCTGGACACCCGTTTGAGAAACCCCTTCACGCCCCTGTGAGCCCTGTTGATGCGAACGACGACCGGCCGTCCCTCAGCGAGCGTGAGCGCGACATCCTTCGCCTCGTCATCGAACAATTCGTCGACACGGCGGGGCCCGTGGGGTCGCGGTCGCTGGCCAAGGACGCGAACGTGGACCTGAGCCCGGCCTCCATCCGCAACACCATGGCGGACCTGGAGGACATGGGCTACCTCGACCACCCGTACACCTCTGCCGGCCGCGTGCCCACCCGACTCGGGTACCGCACGTTCGTCGACGAGCTCATGGACACGCCGGAGCTCTCGGAGGTGGAGCAGGAGGTGCTCAAGGTCAAACTCGCCCGCCTCGTCAGCGATACCGACGAGCTGCTGAGCGAGAGCACCCGTCTGCTGAGCAAGCTCACCAACCTGCTCGGCATCGCCCTCACGCCCCGCCTCTCCACCGCGATGCTCGACCGGCTCGACATCGTGCCGCTGTCCGGGTCGCGCCTCATGTTTGTGCTCAGCGTGCGGGGGGGGCTCGTGAAGACGGTCGTCCTCAGCTTCGAGCCGGACCTGAAGCGGTCGAAGATGGACCGCATCGTGTCGACCCTGAACGAGCGCCTCGCCGGCCTCACCCTGCACGAGATCCGGGACACCTACGAGGAACGCCTCGGCGACCTGCCCGACGAGACGGGGCTCCTCGCGCTCGTGCTCGACGAGGCCTCGATCCTCTTCAGCGAGCCAGATGAAGGTCGCCTGCAGTTTGACGGCACGCAGAACATTCTGTCTCAGCCCGAATTCCAGGAGCCTGACGACATGCGGCACCTCATCGAAACCATCGAAGATGAGGACCGCATTGTGCAAGTGATTGAGAATTTGTTCGAGGCCAACCCCGACGCCGTGGGACAGGCCGTCGTCCGCATCGGGAGCGAGACCGATCAGGAGGAGATGGACGCCTACTCCATCGTCTTGTCCCCGTACCAGCTCGGCGATACGGTGGGCTCCCTCGGCGTCATCGGGCCGAAGCGAATGGACTACGGACGCGCCGTGGCCCTCGTCGAGAACATGGCCGCCGTCGTGAACCGGCCCGCGGACGACGAGACGACGGACCCGTCCGTTCCGTCCTGATCCACTGTCCCCAGGCCCGGGGGCGCGCCCCGAACGCCATCAGCGGTCGCTGGCGAGTGCCGGCGGCCGCTCGCGTTGTCTGTACCCGTGTCTTGTCCCACGAACCCTCTTGCCGACTGTGAGTGAAGCCCCCGACGACGGTCGTCCGACGACGAACGACGCGTCCCCAACCGCCGACGACTCTTCCAACAGTGCCGACCCTGCCGACGAGGAGGGCACCGCCTCCGGCCTCCCCGATGACGTCGAGGCACTGACGGACGAGGTCGAGGCCCTCCGCGAAGAGGTGGACGGACTGAAGGCGGAGCGGGAGGAGCTGAACGAGCGCCTGCTCCGCAAGGCGGCGGAGCTCGAAAACGTGCGCCGCCGCATGGACCGGGAGAAGAAGCGCCGCCACGTGGCCGGGAAGGAGACGGTGCTCGAATCGATGCTCGAGGTGCTCGACGACTTCGAGCGCTCCCTCGACGCGGCCCAGAACCTCGACGTGTCGGAGGATCCGGAGTCGGCCTACGAGACGCTCAAGGGCGGGGTGGAAATGGTATACCGCAAGTTTCAAGACCAGCTCCAGTCCCTCGGCGTGGAACCGATCGAGGCCGAGGGGCAGCCGTTCGACGAGCAGCTGCACGAAGCGATGATGCGGCAGCCGTCCGACGACGTAGAGCCGGGCAACGTCCTGCAAGAGGTCCAGAAGGGCTACACGATGGGGGACCGCGTGCTCCGTCACAGCCGAGTTGTCGTGGCCGCCGAGCCGTCAGAGAGCGGCGGCGCGGCCGGCTCTGCCTAGCGAGGGTCCTGCCAGCTCCCTGTAGCTGGCTCTCATTGGTCATTGCACGCCGCCGCAGCGGCCTGAGGCCGCACTTTTCCGAACGAACTGCTCCTGTCACATGCCGCGCGACTACTACGACATCCTTGGGGTCGACGAAGACGCCTCCGACAAGGAACTCAAGAAGGCCTACCGGAAGAAGGCCATGGAGTACCATCCGGATCGGAACCCGGACGACCCGGAGGCCGAGCAGAAGTTCAAGGAGGCATCGGAGGCGTACGAGGTCCTGTCGGACCCCGAGAAGCGCCAGCGCTACGACCAGTTCGGCCACGACGGGGTCGACAGTGGGGCCGGCGGCGGCCGGCGGGGCCGTGGGCGCGGCTTCCACGACATCGAAGACATCTTCGACGCCTTCAGCGACATCTTCGGCGGCGCCCGGGGCGGCGGCCGCGGGCGCGGTCGGTCGGAGCGGGGGCGGGGACGCCCGGGCAGCGACCTCCGCGTGTCGCTCTCGCTGACCCTCGAGGAAATTGCGGAGGGCACCGAAAAGAACCTCCGGCTTCAAAAATACCTGGAGTGCGAGTCGTGTGACGGCACCGGCGCCGAGGGGGGCATGGGCGGGCAGAACTTCTCGATGTGCCCGAAGTGCGACGGCACCGGCGAGATCCGGCAGGTCTCCCGCTCCGTGTTTGGGCAGGTGGTCAACGTACAGCCGTGCCCCCGGTGCGAAGGGGAGGGGCGCATCATCGACAACCTGTGTGACGACTGCGGCGGCGAGGGCCGCGTGCAGGGCGAAGAGTCGATTTCGATCAACGTGCCGCCGGGCGTAATGGAGGGCAACTACCTCACCCTGGGCGACGCCGGCAACGCGGGGCTCCGCGGCGGGCCGAGCGGCGACCTCCGGATTGAGATTGAGGAGGAGCCCCACGAGCACTTCGAGCGGGACGGGCTCGACATCTACTACGATCTCCACCTGTCCTTCCCGGAGGCCGCGCTCGGCACCGAGGTGGACGTTCCCACCCTGGAGGGCGAGGCCCGCCTGGAGGTCGATCCCGGCGTGCAGGCCGGCAAGATTCTTCGCATGCGGGACCGCGGCCTGCCGGACCTGGAAGGAAGTGGGCAGGGCGACCAGATGATCCGCGTGCACGTCTGGACGCCGCAGGAGCTTACTGTGGAGGAAGAGGAGCTCCTCGACCAACTTCGGGCGCACGACAACTTCCAGCCCCGGCCCCCTGAGGAGGACACCCAGAAGTCGTTCTTCCGTCGCGTCTCCGACGTCTTCTCGTGATGAACACAGTTTCGTAACGGACGACACTTGGGGCGAACGGGCCGGCCGTCGCCTCATTGGAACGGTCCTCTTCCAGAGGAGGAATCCCGGGGGCACGCGCTTCGGGACACGCACCCCACTCTTGTGCACCACCCTGCTCCATGGCTGAAGACGAACCAAGCACATTCCGGGCGTCGATGCGCCGGGTGCCGTCGCCCGTTGTCGTGGTGACGGCCCGAGGGGCCCAGGAAGCGCGCGGCATCACGATTGGGTCCTTTTCGAGCGTCGCGCTCGATCCGCCGCTCGTGAGTTTCAACGTGGGCCGCGACGCGAGCATGTTCGAGGTGATGGAGCACTGCGATCGGTTCGCGGTGCACGTGCTGGGCGAAAACCAGGCGCACCTCGCAGAGCAGTTTGCCATTCCCGGCCTGAGCGGGGCCGAGCAGTTTGAGGCGGTGCCCCACGAGCGGGACGCCCACGGCACGCCGATTCTTGAGGGCGGGTCGGGCGTTCTCCACTGCCGCCCGCACGATTCAATTCCGGCCGGCGATCATTGCCTGTACGTCGGGCGCGTGGTGGAGGTGGAGGAGCGCTCCGACCAGGGGGCGGTCTTGTACTACAAGAGCGACTACCGGGGCGTGGGCAAGGAGCTCCCGTCCACCCGGTTGGCCCCTGTAAAGCGCGCGTCCAACGACTCGTCCTGAGCCCCCGCCCCGAAGAATGCGAAGTCGTAGCGGGTGGGGTCCGACGCGCAGAAGTGCCGGCAGATGGCCGTGAGGCGCCGAACCGCCGTCCAGTCGTTGCTTTTCCGCTCCAGCAGGCCGAGCGCCCGCGCCTGGCGCCCCACGTGCACGTCGACCGGCAGCATCAGGTCGGACGAGTCCAGGGCCGACCACACGTTGAGGTCGACGGGGCCCGGCCGCACCATCCACCGGAGGTACATGTTGAGCCGCTTGCAGGCGCTCCCCGCCTCGGGCCGGGCCAGGTGCTTGCGGAGGCGTTGTGGGGTGTCGTCGTCGATCGTGAGCAGGGTCGTGCTCACGCCCTGGAGCATTGCCGCTACGGGGGAACCGTCCGGGTCGTCGGGACGGTGCGCCGCGAACAGGCCCTCGACGGTCTCGTGTCGGTCGAGGGCGGTGCTCAGGTTGGCGGTCAGCCAGACCGCGTCGATGGGCTGGAAGGTGCGGTGGACAAATCCATCGAGTGCCTCCGCGTCGGTGGCCGGGTCAAACGTTCGCACGAAACGGGAGGGGGCGTGGCCCATCCGTTCGCACAACTCCTCAAGCTTGCGAAGCATCACGTCGCGCCGCCCCCAGGCCAGCAGCGCCGCGTAGAGCCCGATCACCTCCTGGTCGCGGGGGGCGTCGAAGGCGTGGGGAATGGAAATTGGATCGTCGTCGATGAAGGCGGGGCGCTCGTACCGGTCGACGAGCGTGTCGAGGTACTCCTGGAGGGCGTCGAGGGTGGCCACGTGGGGGCAGAACTCGTTCGGGAATGGCGCGCCGTACCCGGACGGGCACTGTGGAGGTGCGTTCCTGACGGCCGCTCCGTGGCCCGGGTGGCCCTCTCCTTCTGGAAAACTTTGTGTTTACACGGGCCGTTGCGCCCCGACGTATTGCCATTCCCGTCGCCAGACGGCTTATTTGTGGCACCCTATAGAAACGTGCCCAAACCCAACTTGTCTCTGCCATGGCCGACGACGAACACCTGCTCGACTTCGAGAAGCCCCTCGTCGAGCTTGAGGACAAGCTTACCGAGATGCGGGAGCTCAACGCGGAGACACAGGACGACCTCTCCAACGAGATTGAAGCGTTGGAAGAGCGGGTGGAGCAGCTCCGGACCTCCATCTACCGCAACCTCACGCGGTGGCAGCGGGTGCAGATTGCGCGCCACCCGCAGCGCCCCTACACGCTGGATCACATCGAGGCGCTGACGGACGACTTTACGGAGCTGCGTGGGGACCGGAAGTTTGGCGACGACCGATCCATTGTGGGGGGGCTGGCGCAGTTTGCGGGGAGCCGGTTTGGCTACCGCGACCGCACCGTGATGATCATGGGGCACCAGAAGGGGCGCGACACGAAGGAGCGGAAGTACCGGCGCTTCGGCATGCCCAACCCGGAGGGGTACCGCAAGGCGGAGCGGCTGATGAAGATGGCCGCCAAGTTTGAAAAGCCGGTCGTCGTGCTCCTCGACACGCCCGGCGCGTACCCGGGCATGGGGGCCGAGGAGCGCGGGCAGGCCGAGGCCATCGCGCACAACCTCTTCGAGATGGCGCGCCTGGAGACGCCGGTCGTGATCGTCGTCATCGGCGAAGGGGCGTCCGGGGGGGCCCTGGGCGTCGGGCTGGGCGACCGCATCCTGATGCTCGAAAACGCGTGGTACTCGGTGATTGCGCCGGAGAGCTGCTCGCAGATCCTCTGGCGCTCGTGGGACCACAAGGAGGACGCAGCGCAGGCGCTCAAGCTCACGGCCACAGACCTGACGGAGGTCGGCATCGTCGACGAAATTGTGCCCGAGCCCGTGGGCGGGGCGCACCGCGATCCGCAGCGGACCTACCAGGCCGTCGGGGCGGCCGTGGCCGACGCCCTCGACGAGCTTGAGGGCCTTGATCCGCAGGCGCTGCTCGACCGGCGGCTCGAAAAGTTCGACGCCCTGGGCGCCTACGAATCAGCCGAGCCCATGACCGCCTCCGCGTAGCCCGCTGTCTTCCCTCCACGGCGCACTCAGGTCCGGCCATGGCCTACACGTACTCGCATGCCCACCGCGTCCGGTACCGGGAATGTGACCCGATGGGCGTGGTCTACCACACGCACTACCTCGATTACTTCGAAGTGGCCCGGACGGAAGCCCTGCGCCACGCCGGGGTCCGCTACCGAGACCTTGAGGCGAACGGCATCATCATGCCGGTCGTGCACGTGGAGGTCGACTACCACGGCCCGGCCCACTACGACGACCCGCTCGTCGTGGACGCGCACTTCAAACAGATGCCCACGGTCCGAGTCCCCATCGACTACACGGTGTATCGGGAGGGAGACGACGACGCGCTTGTCACCGGGCACACCACGCTCTGCTTCACGGACGCGGAGGCGCGGCGTCCCACCTCGCCACCCGAGGCGGTCCACGAGGCCTTCGCCCCGCTTCTCGAAGAGTAGTGCTGGGGAGCGCGGGGACCACGAAGGTCCTCGTTTCCCCGGCGGTCGGATCCATGACGGTGCCGGGGAAGAGAATCGTGCCGGAGTGGTGCTCGCGGATGGCGACGACGACAGGCCGGTCTACGGTGAGGGAGAGGGGCGCAGCAGATATGCCCCCGACTCCCAGCGATGTTGCCGCACTCGCCTCCGTTCCCTCCCCGTCGACCTGGAGGACGGTCTTGTGGTTCATCGAAAGGTCCTCACGGCCCCAGAGGGCGTTGCGAGGGCCGCTTCCATGGCCGAGCGGCGCCCCGCCGAACGTCACCCCAGGGGCCATCGACACGCTGATCGGCGAGAGAAAGACGTTCTTGGGCGCCCCCTCCGTGTCCACGGTGCTCCGGAGAAGCGTCAGCGGTGTCCGCCGGGCCGGTCGAGTCGCAGCCGAGCCTGAAGAGCACGAGGATCCCCGCGGCCATGAGTCGGCGAACGAGGGCGGAAAAATGCGAGTGCGGGAAAATATAGGGGGAAAGTGGATGGCGTGGCGGAGGAGGGGGCTTCGGGGCTGAGGGAGGCGCTGTGTCGGTCCGACCCAGGGGGGCAGTGCCCGCGAGTGTCGACCCACGCCCAAGCCCGCGGGCGGCTCGTTGACGGATTGCCCTGGCAGTGTCTACCTTTCGGGTGCCCCGTGGCTTGCCCCGGTGGCCAGATTCTGCCCCGCTCGTTTCACTCTCGCCCGCACACATGGCCACGTTCCTGTTCCACGACCGCTATCTCGACTACCATTTCGGCCCCCAGCATCCCTTCAGCCCCGTCCGCCAAGAGATGACGACGGACCTTTTGGAGGCGCTCGGGGCGCCCGTGGAGCCGGTGGCGCCCCCGGTGGCGACCCGCGAAGAGGTGCGGCAGGTCCACGGCGAGCAGTTCGTGGAGAAGGTCGAGGCCGCGTCGGATGGCACGCCGCCCCCGGAGGCCCGCGCCTTCGGCCTCAACACGGGGGACGTGCCGGTCTTCGAGGGCATGGACGCCGCGGCCCGTGGCCTCGTGGGCGGGACGCTCCACGGGGCGCGGCTGATTGCCGACGGGGACGCGACCCGCGTGCTCCAGTTCGGGGGCGGGCTCCATCACGCGCACCGGGCCCGGGCCTCCGGGTTTTGCGTGTACAACGACCTGTCGGTCGCCATCCACGCGCTTCGCGCGCAGGGGCTCCGCGTCGCCTACGTGGATGTGGACGTGCACCACGGGGATGGCGTCCAGCACCTGCACGACGACGATCCTGGGGTGCTCACGGTTAGCCTCCACGAGACGGGCCGCGCCCTCTTCCCGGGCACCGGACACGTCGAAGAGATTGGCAAGGGGGCCGGCCGGGGCTTCTCGCTGAACGTTCCGCTGGCCCCGCACACCGAGCCGGACAGCTACCTGGACGCCTTCGAGCACGTGGTGCCCCACGCCCTGCAGCACTTCCAGCCGGACGTGATCGTCGCGCAGTGCGGGGCCGACGCCCACTTCAACGACCCCCTGGCCGACCTTCTTCTCACGACGCAGGCCTACGGTACGATTTTTCGCCGCCTCCTTGCCCTCGCCGACGACCACGCCGGGGGGCGCCTGCTCTGCACCCTCGGCGGGGGATACCAGCTCGACACGGTGTCACGAGTCTGGGCGCTTCTCGCGCTGCTCGTTCTGGGCGGCGAGCTGCCGGACACCCTCCCCCACGACTACCGGGAACGGTGGGAGGCACGCCTCGACGCTTCCCTGACGCCGACCCTTCACGACCCCGAGCGAACGTTCGACGTGGCCCGTCAGTCCTCCATCGAGACGCAGAACCGACGCACGAGCGAACAGGCCCTGGAACAGGTGGCGTCGCATTGGCACCACGCCTAGCGGGTGTGGGCCGGTGCGGGACGGTAAATGAGGAGGTCTGGGCAAAGACGGGCACAGCGGCGGAGCCCGCGGATTCCGTGGAGGCCGCATAAAAAGTGACGAGGCGACGTTACGTCCTCTTCGCTCCGTATGTCTACCTGGCAGGAAATACGTAAGACGCAGCGCGTCCGACGTTCGGCGCCACGGTCGTCCGTTCTCCAGTTCAGGCTCACCTATGGCCATGAACGCACGCAGATCGATCCTCGGGGCCGCCGCCGGTATTCTGCTGCTCGCGCCCGCACCGGTGCTTGAGGCGCCCGGTTCCGTAGAGGCGCCGCAGGAGGCGACGGCGCCCAGTCCGGATGCGTGTGTCGCCTCCCCCACCGACCGCCGGGGTTCGGTCAATGCCCTGAGTGCCGCGTTTGCCCCAGCAGAGGGACCGTCCAGCGACACCGTAGCGGTGGCCCCGCCCCCGAATCTGGAGGGGCCCACCCTGTGGCTGGCCCGGGCCATCTACTCGGAGACGAAGCTGCCCCACGAGCAGGAGCTGGTCGCCTGGGTGGTGCGCAACCGCGTGGAGACCGCCTACCGGGGCCGCCGCACCTACCGGGCGGTCGTGCTGGATCCCTACCAGTTTAGCGCCTTCAACCCCGGGGCCGCGAAGCGGGCCCGCTACCTGCGGCTCCAGCCGGAGGCCCCGCTCCCGCGGTGGCGGCAGGCCCTCTGGGTGGCCCGCTACGTGCGGCACGCCGAGGGGCGGGCCTACCGTCCGTTTCCGGTCGAGACGCGGCATTTCTACAGCGAGCGGTCGATGCGGGGGCGGGCGGTGCCCTACTGGGCGGAGCGGGGGGGCTTTGTGGCGCCGGACCCCGGCCGGTACGCGGTCGAGGAGCGGCGCTTCCGGTTCTTTAAACAGGCGTCGTAGTCCCGCAGGCCCTCCTCACACGCTGTACTGGTCGGGCAGGTCGTTTTCGTAAAGCACCACGTCGCCCGGTCCCAATCTCCGTTCGAGAATTTCTTGGGCCTCGGCGAGGGAGTCGACGACCATGATCCGCTCCGCCGGAGCCCCGCCCTCCGAGAGCCCCGCCTGGATTGGGGCCGTTTGTTCCTCTCCGACCAGGACCACGAGGTCGAGGTCGTGCTGCGCGAGAACGGCGCCGAAGTCCTTGTTTTCCGTCCACTGCCGGTCCCCAAGCTCCACCATCCCCGGCGTTACGATCACGCGCTTTCCACCGTCCATTTCGCTCAGAATCTCGACGGCATTCCGGGCCCCGACGGGGTTCGAGTTGAAGGCATCGTCGATGATCGTGACGTCGCCCTGGCTCCGAAGCTGGAGGCGATGCTCGATGGGCTGGACGCGCCGGACCGCGTGGGCCATCTGACGGAGCCGAAGCCCCATCGACCGCCCCACGGCGACGGCCAGAAGCACGTTGAGCACGTTGTGGCGGCCCAGCAGCTGGGTCTCGAACGCCACCGTAGTGCCTGTGTTGTCCGTCACGTCGAAGGCGGTGCCGCCGGTGTCGTACCGGATGTCGCCGGCGGTGATGTCGGCGTCGGGGTGCCCCTCGGTCGAGATCCGCCAGACCGGGCCGGCAGCGCGCTCGGCCATGGCGGCCACGCGCTCGTCGTCCACGTTCAGGACCGCGGGCCCGTCGGGGGCCGTCCGCTCCACGAGCATGCCCTTCTCCGCCGCGATGCGGTCCTGGGAGCCCATGGTTTCGAGGTGGGCCACCCCTATGGTGGTCACGACCGACGCGTCCGGCTCGGCAATGTCGCAGAGCGCATCCATGTCGCCGGGGTAGCGAATGCCGTACTCCAGTACCAGCACCTGGTGCTCGGGCTTTAGGTGCTCGTTGACGGCGAGGCAGAGCCCCATGGGGGTGTTGTAGGAGCTCGGCGTGGCGTACACGTTGTACTTCTGTCGGAGGAGCTCGGCGACGATAAATTTCGTGCTCGTCTTGCCGTACGAGCCCGTAATGCCGATCACGGAGAGGTCCGAGCGCGTTTGGAGGCGGCGCCGGGCCTGTCGCTTGAAGCCCCGCTGGATGGCCGTTTCGATGGGGTGCATGAGGGCGGCGCCCAGGGCCACCCACAGGGGCGCCCCGAGGTCGGCCGCGAGGAAGCCGCCCAGGTACCACAGCACGCCCGTCGGGGACCCAAGGGTCCACCCGTACAGGCCCCCGGAGGCGACAGGGAGCAGGGCCAGCAGGGCCGTGGGGATGGCGAGGCGCACCATGCGGTCCGTGAACGCGAGGGGTTTTTTCTCCTGGTCGCTCCGGTAGCGGCGGGACGAAATGAATGCCATCGGCCACATCAGGAGGACGGCGAGCGCACCCCAGCTCGGGGCGGCGACGGAGGCGACGAGCCCACCTCCTGCGAGTGCGGCGGCCCCCACGCCGTGGGAGGGACGCACGATCAGCGACGGCACGTGGCCGGCCAGCCAGCGCCCGTACCGGCCAAACTTATACGTCTCCAGCTGGAAGATGTGGAGGAAAAACCGGATCCGGCGTCCGGCCCGCCACCCGGCGAACAGGGTGGCGACGACGCCGAAAAAAATGAGCGCGCTCGTCATGCTGCCGAAGACGGATGGAAAGGTCGATTCGGCCCGCAGATGCGTCGGGGCCCGATGGGGCTTCTCAACATCAACATCAAGCGCGTGCCGCGTCCGTGCAAGGCGCGCCGGCCGCGGGCCTACGAGTTCTCCAGGAAATGACGGAGCCCGGCCTGGACCGTGTCCGGCCGGTCGAGGTGCCCGAAGTGGCCGGCGCCGTCGAGCTCCACGAGCCCGCAGTCATCGATCTTCGAGGTCATCACCTCCATCTGCCGCCGTGAAACCGCCTCGTCCTCGGTGCCCCAGAACAGGAGGGTCGGGACCTGAATGCGCACCAGTTCCTCGTCGAGGTGGTCGTTCACGGTCTTGACGAACGTCTCGCGCATGACGCCGTCCTGGGCGTTGTAGTCGGCGGAGCCGAGCAGGCGCCAGGCGAGCGAATGGCGGAGCCAGTCCTCGGCCGGGGCCTGGAGGGGGGACGGAAGGGCCTGCACGGGGGCCTTCAGGGCCGTGGCCAGCCCCGACCGCAGGTGGTAGGCCCATGCCCGTTCGGGCGCAACCCCGGAGGGGCTGACGAGCGCGAGCCGGTCGATGGCGGCCGCGTGCGCCGGCGTACCGGCCATGTACAGCGCGATGCGTCCGCCGTTCGAGTGCCCCACTACCGTGACGCTCGACTGAATCTCCGTTCGGACGTAGTCGTGGAGCAACTGTGCGTGCTCAGCAACCCCCCAGGGCTCAGGGGGTGGGGGGGAAGCGCCGTGTCCCGGCAGGTCTATGGCGTGCGTCCAGTAGGCGTCCGTGAGGGCCCGGGTGAGGGGGCGTAGGTCCTGTAGGCTCCGTCCCCAGCCGTGCAGCAGAAGGACCGGGGGATTCTCGGGGCGTCCCCGAACCTCGACGTTCAAATTGGAATCCGTCACAAAAACCCCGAACGTCGGATGAAGAGAGCAGCGATGCAGTCCTCCGGGAAACCATCTGTATATGGCGGCGTTCCGGCTTCTGAATGCCACTCTGTCTTCTGGCTTCCTGCCAAGTCTCCTCCCGCGTTCGGTCCCTCACAGATCGAAGGCAGCGGGAATGATTCTCACCAGCGTGGAGATGCGCTACGTCCTCACGTCGATTCACAGGTGCTGACGGGCACTGGTCCCTGTGCGCAAGTCGTGTCGGCCTGAGAAGGGCATCGAGGAGCGAAAGGACACTCGCTCCCGACCCCATGGCTGAAGACGCACGATCGACTGTACGGGCGCCGCGGGAAGGCCGTCGTGGACAGGGGACATCCGTTTCGGTGTTGGTCCCACTGCTGACTTCCAACCTTGCAATTCAGCAGGACGACGTCGAGCATCCCCCCTTCTGGGGGTTCTCACCAGGTCTTTTTGCGAAGGGCGTGCCCGCGTGCCGAGCCAGCGCTCGGTTCCCGCGGCAGGGATGGGCCTCTTGAGATTGAACCGTCTCCTCGTGTGCCCTGAGACGGAAAGGCCACTGAGTCCGTGGGACGCCTGGCGTTCAGGGGCGGCACGTTGTCGCCTCTGCATTGCGTATTGGCAGGCACGCTCCGTTGGAGCGGGGCTTGTCGGCTTCATCACTCATCGAAGAATCGACTATGTCAGAAAACGACAACGAATCATTTCGGAGGCTCCTCGAGCTCATCGGCGAAAAGAAGTACGGCTTCATGCGCGAGCTGCGGCCGGACCTGCCGAAGGACGAGGACGATCCCTTCATGCCGCCACCGCTCATTGGCAAGTTTAATCTCCGCGATGGGGTAATCATTGAGGGCGACCTGAAGCCGGGCCGGAAAGGGGGCATGCAGGTGGGTTGGATCGACTCCGTGATGGGCCTTCCCCCCGAAGAGTGGGCGCAACTCAAGGACTTTGACCAGGGGGCGAGTGTATACCCGGACGAGAAGTTGGACCTGATTACCGGCACCGACGACGAGTCGATGCGGGTGCTGGATCTTGTTGCCCCCCTCGGCAAGGGGCAGCGCGCCCTGATCGTGTCGCCGCCCCGGGCCGGAAAGACGGTTTTGCTGAAGGACATCGCCGCGGGCGTCACGGAAAACCACCCGGAGGTTGAACTCGTCTCGTTGCTGGTGGACGAACGCCCCGAGGAGGTCACCGACTTCCGCCGGACGACGGAGGCCCAGGTGTTTGCCTCCTCCAACGACCGTGGTGAGGACAACCACGTGCGGGTCTCGACCCTGGCGATGGAGCACGCCAAGCGGCTCGTCGAGACGGGCAAGGATGTCGTGGTTCTGCTCGACTCCCTCACCCGTCTCGGGCGGACCTTCAACCTGTGGGTCGACGGCAGCGGCCGCACGCTGTCCGGCGGCCTGGACGCGGAGGCGCTCAAGGTGCCGCGCCAGATCTTCGGGTCGGCGCGCAACATTGAGGGCGGCGGCTCGCTGACGATCATCGCTACCGCGCTGGTCGACACCGGAAGCCGGATGGACGAGGTCATCTTCGAGGAGTTCAAGGGCACCGGCAACTCCGAGATCGTGCTCGACCGGGAGATGGCCGACAAACGCATCTTCCCGGCCGTCAACCTCCGCGAGAGCGGGACCCGGAACGAGGAGCGCCTCCTCGGCGAGGTGCGGCGCAAGAAGCACAACCAGCTGTTTCGGGCGCTCAACTCGCGGGCCCCAATCGAGGCGATGCAGGCCCTGCTTCGGCACCTGCGCAACAGCCCGTCCAATGCGCACCTGCTGAACGAGCTCGTCCCCGAGTAGATGGAACGAGCGCCGGCGGGCCCGAAGAAGCAAGATCGGTCCGCCGGCACGGGCAGAACGCGTTATGGACATCGGGGAGAACGTGTCTGGGGGACACGTGGCCTTTCTCCCTGTTTTCCCGCTCCGCGATGCCCTCCGATTCTGCGTTCGACGCCTCCGACGAAGCCCCGTCGTCCCCCGAAGGGTCGGAAGAGCCGGCCCTGCTCTACCGCGTCCCGATCCACGAATGGGACGAGTCCGACCAGCCGCGCGAGAAGCTGCTGACGCACGGGCCTACCGTTCTTTCCGACGCGGAAGTGCTGGCCCTTCTGCTTGGGTCTGGCACCCGCACCAGCGACGGACCCGTCTCCGCCGTCGAGCTCGGCCGCGCCCTGCTCCAGTCGTACGGCTCGCTGCACGAGGTCTCGCAGCGCAAGCCGAAGGAGCTGACCCGCATGCGGGGCGTGGGGCCGGCCAAGGCCACCAAGCTGGCCGCCGCGTTTGAGGCCGGGCGTCGCGTCGAGTCGCAGCGGCAGGAGGACGAGCGAATGCAGGTCACCTGCCCCGCCGACGTGGCGGATGTCTACGGCCCGCTCCTGCGCGACCTGGACAAGGAGGTGTTCAAGGTCGTCCACCTCAACACGGCCAACGTCATCATCGGGGACTATACCGTCAGCGAAGGCGGCCTCTCGTCGAGTGTCGTGGAGCCGCGGGGGGTCTTCGAGCAGGCGATTCTCGACGACGCGGCTGCGGTCATCTGTCTCCACAACCACCCCTCCGGCAACCCCGAGCCCAGCCGTGAGGACATCCGGATCACCCGGCAGCTCGCAGAGGCCGGCGGCACGATGGGGATTCCGGTGCACGACCACCTCATCATCGCCGGCACCGAGCACACATCTCTGGCCGAACGCGGCGTGATTGACTAGAGGCCATTTTTTATTTCGTCATTTCGGCATTGCGTCATGTAAAAAATGAGCAAATGGAAAAATGAGAAATGAGCAAATGACCTCGGAAGAACTGGAGGATCGCCTAATCGACTTTGCGGTACGGATTGGAAAGGTGGCGGATGCACTACCGGACACACGGCTGGGCCAGCATATTGCGGGTCAACTCGTGCGCAGCGGTACATCGCCGGCGCCAAACTACTCGGAAGGCTGTGCCGCGGAGAGCCGCCGCGATTTTGCCCACAAGCTGAGCATCAGTCTGAAAGAGCTGCGCGAGACCAAGACGTGGCTTCGGCTCATCCGGAAAGCCGACCTGCTCCCCGCCCAGCGCCTCCACGCCATCACCGCCGAAACGGACCAGCTTTGCGCCATCCTCTCCCAGTCCGTCCACACCGCGAAAGAAAAGATCCGCGGCCGATAGCGGAACGCCGCACCAATGCTCAATGAACAATGAGGCGGTCCCGTTGCATCCAGCAGAAGCGGTTGATACCTTTCGGCGCTGATCCTCCAGCGTTCCTGTGATTCATTACCGTTCCCCGATTCCATGAGCGACGACCTGTTCGACACCATCGTTTCCCTCTCCAAGCAGCGCGGCTTCATCGTCCAGTCGTCCGAGATCTACGGTGGCCTGAGCGCGACGTACGACTACGGCCCGATGGGGGTGGAGCTGAAGCGCAACGTGAAGGAGAAGTGGTGGCAGTCGATGGTGTACCAGAACGACGACATCGTGGGGCTGGACGCCTCCATCATGATGCACCCGAAGACGTGGGACGCGTCGGGCCACACGGAGGCGTTCAACGATCCGCTCATTGACGACAAGGCCTCCGGGAATCGCTACCGCGCCGACGAACTGATCGAGGACTACATCCGGGCCCTCCGGGAGGAGGGCGAAGAGGCGCACGCCGAGGCGGTCCGCGAGCGGCTGGTGGAGGCGCTCAACGCGGGGGAGGAGATGAACGACCGGCTCCACGACATCGTTATGGACGAGGAGATCCCGGCCCCCGAGTCCGGTGCGTTCGACTGGACGGACGTGCGCCAGTTCAACCTCATGTTCGAGACGGAGATGGGACCGGTGGACGGGCAGACGGTCTTCCTGCGGCCCGAGACGGCCCAGGGCATCTTCGTCAACTTCCACAACGCCCGGGAGCCGGCCCGCCTGCACGTGCCGTTCGGCGTGGCGCAGATTGGCAAGGCGTTCCGCAATGAGATCGTGGCCCGGCAGTTCGTCTTCCGCATGCGGGAGTTCGAGCAGATGGAGATGCAGTACTTCGTGAAGCCGGGCACCGAGCTCGACTGGTACGAGCAGTGGAAGGAGCGCCGGATGGCGTGGCACGAGAGCCTCGGCATCGACCCGTCGAACCTCCGCTTCCACGAGCACGACCAGCTCTCGCACTACGCCAACGCGGCGGTCGACATCCAGTACGACTTCCCGATCGGCTGGAAGGAGCTGGAGGGCATCCACTCCCGGACCGACTACGACCTGAGCCGGCACGAGGAGTACTCCGGCAAGAAGATGTCGTACTACGACCCGTGGGAGGAGGAGCGCTACACGCCGTACGTCGTAGAGACCTCCACGGGCCTCGACCGGACGCTCTTCATGGTGCTCTGTGACGCGTACTACGAGGAGGAGGTGAAGGGGGATACGCGTTCGGTGCTGCAGTTCCACCCCGAGGTGGCGCCCGTCCGCGCCGGCATCTTCCCGCTCACGGACAAGGAGGGCCTGCCGGACATTGCCCGCGACATCGAGGCCGACCTGAACCAGCACTTCAACGTCCGCTACGACGACCGCGGCTCGATGGGCAAGCGCTACCGCCGGCAGGACGAGGCGGGCACGCCCTTCTGCATCACCGTCGACTTCGACACGCTCGACGACCAGACGGTGACGGTCCGCGACCGCGACACAATGGAGCAGGACCGCGTGGCGATCGACCAGCTTGCCACCTACATCTTCGATCAGACGGCCAACTGGGAGGCGTCGTCGTAGGGCGCGGAGGCACGGCCCGCAGGGGCTACCGGACAATCACGTCGTCCTGCGCGAGTGCATCCACCCGGTCGGGCGAGCAGGCGAGGCGTTCGCGCAGGATCGCGGCCGTGTGTTCGGCGTACCGCGGCGGGGGGCGAAGCGACTGAGCAGCATCGTCGGCATGGGGGAAAGCCGCCTGCCGCGTTCCGGCCGGCCCATCCCCCCGGTTCAGAACCATCGCCTCCGCCGGGGGCTGTTCGAGGGCGGCGGGGATGTCGCGCACGGTTCCGACCGGTACGCCGCACTCGTGGAGGCCCGTCAGCAGGGCGTCGTGGTCGAGCCGCTGGATCCGGTCCGCCAGCACGGCATGCAGCGCATCGCGGTGGGCCACGCGCTGCTCGTTTGTCGCGAATCGCGAGTCGTCGGCCAGATCCGGGCGCCCGAGAATGTCGCACAGCGCCGCAAACTGGCGGTCGGTGCCCACCGCCAGGACGATCGACTGGCCGTCGGCCGTCGGAAAGGACGTGCCGTACGGGGCAATGTTGGGGTGGGCCGAGCCCATGCGCTGCGGGCGGTGGCCGGCCACGAGCCAGTTGGTCGCCTGGTTGGCGAGGCCGCTCACGGCCGACTGGAGAAGGGAGACGGGCACGTACGCCCCGTCGCCGCCCTGCTCCCGCCGCAGCAGGGCCACGAGGAGTCCCTCTTTGAGCTGGTGGGCGGCCAGCACGTCCATCAGGGCCACCGGCAATTTCGTCGGCGGGCCGTCGGCCGGGCCGTTCATGTGCATGAATCCGCTTTCCGCCTGGATGACGGCGTCGTAGCCCGCCCGCTCGCGGTCGGGGCCGTAGCCGGTCACGTGGCCGTAGATCAGCTCTGGATTGATGCTCGACAGCGTCTCGTAGTCGGCCCCCAGCGCCTCGGCCGTGCCGGGGCGGTAGCTGGCAAGCACCACATCGGCGTCTTTCGCCAGCTCGTGCAGGAGCGTCCGCCCCGCCTCCGTGGACAGGTCAAGGGCGATCGACTGCTTCCCGTGGTTGCAGCAGCAAAAGTAGGCCGACCGGTCGCCGCGTCCGTCGCCGTCGCCCTCGGGCGCACGCCACCGGCGGGTCACGTCGCCGTCCGTGCGCGGGTTTTCGACCTTGAGCACCGTTGCCCCGAGCTCGGCGAAAAACTGGCCGACGCTGGGGCCGGCGAGGACAGAGGCGAGTTCCAGGACGACGAGATCATCGAGCACGGGGGGAGCGCGTTTTGGAAGAGGTGTGGTCGGGCAACACGAGGGTGGGCCCCGCCGAACAATTGGGCCCCTTTGAATTGAACATGCCCCGATGGGTTCGACCATGCTGGAACGACGCGCCCCGCGATATGACCACTGAGTCCACGGCCTCTCCGCCGCCCCGAACGTGGGCACGCTGGTGGAATCGGACCCGGTATCGGCTCTACGCGCCGGTCTACGATGCCCTCGCGTGGCCGATGGCGTGCGGGCGGCAACGGGCCCTCCGGTGGCTCGATCCAGCCCCGGACGCCCGAATCTTGCTTTCGGGGTGCGGCACTGGACTGGACCTCGCGCACCTGCCCCCCGAGACGCAGGTTACGGCCCTCGATGCGGTGCCGGCGATGGTGCGCCGCACGAAGGCACGGGCACAGACGCTTGGACGAGCGGTCGATGCCCACGTCGGAGACGCCCACGCGCTCCCCTTCGAGGACGACTCGTTCGATGTCGTCCTGCTTCATCTGCTTCTCTCGGTGCTTCCGGATCCGGGGGCGGTCCTGGCCGAGGCGGCGCGCGTACTGGCCCCGGGGGGACGCATCTCGATCTACGACAAATTTCTGCCGCCGGAGACGCCGCCCTCGCTGCTGCGTCGGCTGGGCAATCCAGTGGCGCGGCTCCTGGTCTCGGACTTCAACCGGCGGCTGCGGCCGATGCTTGCGGGAACGAACCTGGAGGTCGTGGCCCACCGGAAGGCGGGACTCTGGGGGCTCTACACCGCCACCATCGCACGAGAGAACACGAGGTAACGCGGGGACCTATGCCCCTCCGCAGCCCCGAGGCAATCCCTCCAAAAAGAAACGCCCCGGCCGGGCCGGAGGAGTCCGACCGGGAGCACGAAGCCGCACCCGATCACAACTCGTTCCCGACGCGGGTCCGGACCTCATCGGCCGGCCCGCGGAGATCGGATGGGCGGACGCCGGGCTACTGGATCTCGATCTGACGGCGCGTGCTCTCTTCCGTCTTCGGGACGCGAATCGTCAGTACGCCGTCGTCGTAGGTCGCCTCGATGTGATCGGCGTCGACGGCGTCCGGGAGCGTGAACGTGCGGTGGAAGGTGCCAACGGCACGCTCCACGCGGACGAAGTCTTCGCGTTCGTCCGTTCGCTCGCTACTGCGCTCGCCGTTCACGGTCAGCGTGCGGTTCTGGAGGTTAATACTGATGTCGTCCGCACTCATGCCGGGCACGTCCAGGTGGAGGCGGAAGGCGTCGTCCGTCTCCACCAGGTCGGTGCTCGGCGACCAAACGGCAGAGATGCTTTGGGCTCCGCCGTCGGTGCGGCCGAAGAACTGGTCGAAGGGGTCGTCCACCTCGCGTTGCAGGGGGCGAAGAGTACGGGTGGGCGCTCGGCGCGTCATCTGCGTCATGGGTCTCACCTCGTCCAATCGTCTCGTTCAACAGTACAGCGAACAGGGTCGTAGCAGTACGAGCAAATCTCAAGAGCGGGCGCCGTCCGTGCCCGCGTCGTCAGCACATCTGTTCATCCGCACAATCAACGCGCGTGCCATCCCACCGAGCGCCCGGGCCGGTCCGAACCCCCGACAGGCGGCCCTGTCGCCCCGACAGAGCAGGGCTGTAGATTTGACGTGCATGTCTGCCGCGCTGAGCGGTGGGCCCCGCCCCGCACGATGTTCGTGGACAACCGCCGACAGATCTTGCAGAATGGGAAGGGTTTTGGGGAATCGGAGGGGGACGAGAGCAGTACACCAATTGTACTCAAATCAATGCTTTCGCCCCGCCCATGCCGCCGCGCACGCAAGTCGTCTGGTACAAAAGAGACCTGCGGGTGGGCGACCATCGCCCCCTCGCGGAGGCCGCCGATCGGGGACCGGTGCTGCCCCTCTACGTGGCGGAGCCGTCCATCGCGGCGGGGGCGGACTATCATCCGCGCCACTGGACGCTGATTCGGGAGGCGCTCATTGAGCTGCGGGCCCGCCTCGCGAAGCGGGGACAGCCCCTGGTCGTGCGCTGCGGCGAAATGCCGGAGGTCCTCGAGTCGCTGCGGGCGACCGCCGGCCCCCTTCGTCTCTGGGCTCACGAAGAAACCGGCAACCAGCGCACCCACGAGCGGGACCAGCGCGTCCGTGACTGGGCCCGCGCCCACGAGGTCCCGTGTACGGAGGTGCCAAGCCGAGGCGTGGTGCGCGGGCCGCACGACCGGGACGAGTGGGCCGACCAGTGGGAGGCGTCCATGGACCGGCCGCTCGTGCACCCGCCCGAGTCGCTGGTGCCGGTCGAGGACATCGATCCGGGGCCGATGCCGTCCCACGCCGACCTGGGGCTCCGGCCGTCGACCGCCGCCCTTCAGCAGATTGGAGAGGCGGAGGCCCACCGCACCCTCGACTCGTTCCTTCGCGAACGAGGGCGCCGCTACCGCCGGGCCATGTCGCGCCCTGGTCCCGCACAGACGGAGTGCTCGCGGATCTCGGTGCACCTGGCCTACGGCACGATCAGCCTCCGGCGGGTGGTGTACGAGCTGCGACGGCGGCAGGAAGAGCTTCGCGGAGCGAACGGCCCGGACGCGGCGGCCCGACGCAAGGCGCTGAGCAGCTTCGAAAGCCGCCTGCACTGGCACAGCCACTTCACGCAGAAGCTGGAGGACGCGCCCCGGATCGAGAACGAGAGCTACATCCCCGCCTTCGATGCCCTTCGCGCCGATGACTGGGACCCGGCGCTCTACGACGCGTGGCTCCACGGCCGCACGGGGTTCCCCATGGTTGACGCCTGCATGCGGCACCTGCGGGCCACGGGCTGGCTCAACTTCCGCATGCGGGCGATGCTCTGCTCGTTTGCGGCCTACGACTGCTGGCTCGACTGGCGCCGCTTCGCGCCCACCTACGGCGGCCTCATGGCCGACTACGTGCCGGGCATCCACTACCCGCAGGTGCAGATGCAGTCCGGCACGACCGGCATCAACCGCGTGCGCATCTACAACCCGGTGAAGCAGGGCAAGGAGCAGGACCCCGACGGCACGTTCATCCGGCGCTGGGTTCCCGAACTGTCGCGCCTCGACACGACCGCGTACGTCCACGCCCCCTGGAAGATGTCGCCCATCGAGCAGCAGGCCGCCGGCTGCGTGATCGGCAAAGACTACCCGGAGCGCGTCGTGGACCACAACGACGCGTACCACCATGCCCAAGACGCCATCCATGAGCTGCGGCAGCGTCCGGAGATCCAAGCGCAGGCCGACACGGTCCTGGAACGGCACGGCAGCCGGGCCTGAGCTTCGTTCGGGCGAGACGGCCCCGCCAGAAACTGGCACGTCGCTGGGGACCAGAAGCTGAAGTCCATGTAACAGGGGGAACCCGAACGGACCCGATAGATACTGCACAGTGATTTTTCAACAGTCAGGCCGCCACGATGACTACCCCCTCGCCCACATGCCGTTGTCGCTGTCCGTGCACTCGTGCGTGAACCGCGTGGAGAACGGTCGGCAGTGCTGCCTCCGCCCACCGGTTCGGCCGGGGGCTTTTTTAGTTTCCCTCCTTTCGACGAGTCACCGCCCATCTCATGAAGGCTTACATCATCTACGAGAACGAGGACTGGATGCCGCCGCTCCGGTCGGCCCTAGACGACGCCGGCGTGCCCTACGACGAGTGGTTCGTGGACGACGGCCACTTCGACGTCACGAGCGCCCCGCCCGAGGGCGTCTTTCTGAACCGCATGAGCGCGTCCTCCCACACCCGGGGCCACGGCCCGGCCGTCGAGCACACGCGCCAGCTGATCGCGTGGCTGGAGCGGCACGGGCGGCGCGTCGTCAATGGGTCCCACGCCTTCGAGCTGGAGATTAGCAAGGTGCAGCAGCACGCCGCGCTGGAGCAGGCCGGGCTGCGCACCCCGGCCACGCGGGCCGTCGCGGGCGGGCCGGAGGCGCTGCTGGCGGCCGCGCAGGACGTGCCGACCCCGTTCGTGACGAAGCACAATCGGGGCGGGAAGGGGCTCGGGGTGCAGCTCTTCCGCACCCACGAGGCGTTCGAGGAGGCGGTGCGCGCCGGCGACATTCCGGCGCCGCCGGCCCACATTACGCTTCTGCAGCAGTTTGTGGAGGCGGCCGAGCCGTTCATCACGCGCTGCGAGTTCGTGGACGGCGAGTTCCTGTACGCCATCACGTCGGACACCAGCGACGGCTTCGAGCTCTGCCCGGCCGACGCCTGCCGCACCGACGAGGACCGTTGCGCCGTGGACGGGGACGACTCGCTCTTCGCCCTCCGCGAGGACGTGCCCGCCGCCCTCATCGACCGCTACACGGCGTTTCTCAACCGGGAGCAGATCGACATTGCGGGCATCGAATTTATCGAAGACACCGAGGGTCAGATCTGGACCTACGACATCAACGGCACCACCAACTACTCGCCCGAGGTCGAAGACGAGCATGACCTGAGCGGCATGGCCGCCGTCGCCGACCTCCTGAAGCGCGAACTTGAAGCGGCGGCCACCGGCGAGCACATCCCGTCTTGAGCCCCATTCCCCAACGCTCAACCCCTCAACGCTCAACCCCTCAACGCTCAACCTCCAACCTCCAACGCACAACCGTGATTGATCTCGGAATTTGGCTTCCCGTCTTCGGCGGCTGGCTCCGCAACGTGGACGATGAAGGCATGCCGCCCACGTTTGCGTACAACCGGAAGGTGGCGCAGGCCGCCGACGACGCCGGCTTCTCGACAATGCTCATCGCCGAGCTCAACCTGAACGACATCAACGGCCCGTCGCACCCAGCCCTGGAGTGCTGGACCACCGCCTCGGCCCTCGCCCCGGTGACGGACGACATTCGCATCATGGCGGCCATCCGCCCCGGCTTCCGCGAGCCGGCCGTGACCGCCAAGATGGCCTCCAACATCGACCACATCTCCGACGGGCGGTTCGAGATCAACCTCGTCTCGGCCTGGTGGGAGGAGGAGATGAAGATGTACGTCGGCGACTGGCTCGACCACGACGCCCGCTACGACCGCTCCGCCGAGTTTGTGCAGATCCTGAAGGGCCTCTGGTCGCAGGAGCGCTTCTCATTCGACGGCGACTTCTACACCATCGAGGACACGATCCTGCAGCCCAAGCCCGTCCAGTCCGGCGGCGTGCCCGTCTACGCGGGCGGCGGCTCCGAGGAGGGGCGCAACATGATCGCCACCCACTGCGACCACTACCTCATGCACGGCGGCACCGTCGACAAGATCGCCGGCGACATCGAGGACCTGCGCGAGCGACGGGCCGAGAAGGGCCACGACCCCGACGAGATGAAGTTCGGCATGGCGGCGTACATGATCTGCCGCGACAGCGAGCAGGAGGCCCGCGAGGAGCTCGACCGCATCACCAGGGTCGACTACGAGGCCGAGGGCTTCGACAGCTACGACGACTTCGTGGAGCACTCGGAACTGGACTCCGAGGTGGACCTCAAGGACTATTCGGTCTCCAACCGCGGCCTGCGGCCCGACCTGGTGGGCACGCCGGACCAGATCGTGGAAAAGCTGAACGCGTACGCCGACGCGGGGCTCGACCTCGTGCTGCTCCAGTGCAGCCCGATGCTGGAGGAGGTGCAGCGGATTGGGCGCGAGGTCCTTCCGCGACTGAAGTCGGCGCCGGTGCAGGGATAGCGTTTCCGAGTCAAACCGTTGTCGTTTGCCGGAGGAGAGGGCCCCTGACGCGAGGAGTCTGCCCCGCCTTCAACCGGCGAACAGTGCCCGTTGACGGTTGGACGGCTTGGCGGGGGCCTCCGTCCCGAAAAATGGAGCGGTCCCGACGCGGTGACACTTTCGGCCGGACTGCGAGCTACGCCCCGTTCGCATCGTCGCGCTGAAGCACGTCGACGCCGAGGCGGGCCTGCAGCTCGTCGACGCGGCTGCGGCTCACGCTGACCCGCGTGCCGTCTTGGAGGCGCACGGCGTAGTTGCCGCCGCCCCCGCGCAAAATGAGTTCGATTTCGTCGAGCCGCACGATGGCCGACCGGTGCACCCGGACGAACGTGTCGGGGTCGAGGCGAGCGGCGAGGGTCTTCATGCGCTCGCGGATGACGTAGGTGTCCTCGCCGGTGTGGAGCTCTGCGTAGGAGCCGTCGGCGGTGATGTGGGTGAGGGCGTCGACGGGCACGATGCGGGCCTTGCCGCGGCCCTGCACGGCGATCCGTTCCAGGTACGGCTCGTCCCGGGCGCTCTCCTTGTCCAGAAGGGACGGGTCGCGTTCTTGGAGAAGCCGCAGAAGCCGGTCGGAAATGGCCTCGCCCTCCCGGTTGGCAATCTGCTCGCGGGCGCGCCGCAGGGCCTCCTCGAACCGCTCGTCGTCGAACGGCTTCAGCAAATAGTCCACCGCGGCGAGGTCGAACGCCTTGATGGCGTACTGGTCGTAGGCGGTCACAAACACGGTGACGGGCATGTCGGCCGTCCCGATCTCCTCGATCACGTCGATGCCGTTCATGCCGGGCATCTGCACGTCGAGGAAGACGAGGTCGGGGGCCTGTTCGTGGATGGCGTCGACGGCCTCGAAGCCGTCCTCGGCCGTACCGGCCACGGTCACCGCCGGGGCGTCTGTCAGGAGCTCGTGCAGGCGCTCGCGGGCCAGCGGCTCGTCGTCCACGATGAGGGCACGAATGGCGGGCGTCTCGGAAGCCATGGCGAGGGTGGGGGCGGGCGGTCAGTCGAGGTCCATTTCGGGCGCGGTGAGGGAAGAGGTCCCCGAGGCGGTGTACAGCGACGCGCTCGTGTGATGGGGCAGTGCGAGTACGGCCCGCGTTCCCCCGTCCGGCACCGTCTCCATGTGGAGGGCCTGGTCGTCGCCGTAGAGCCCCTCCAACCGGGCCCGGACGTTGCGCAGGCCGAACCCGTCTTCCTGGGACTCGGACAGGCCCGGCCCGTTGTCCGTCACCGTCAGCACGAGCCGGTCGTCCTCGTGGCGGCCGCGCACCTCGATGCGCCCCACGCCGCGCACCTGGCTGGCCCCGTGCTTGATGGCATTCTCGACGATGGGCTGCAGGATGAGGTTGGGCACCTGAGCGTCGTACAGGTCGGACGGGACGTCGACCGCCGTGTCCAGCCGGCCCTGAAAGCGGATCGACTGAATCTCGAAGTAGTCGTCGAGGAACTCAAGCTCCTGGGAGAGGGGGACTTCCTGAGGGGCCTCCTCGTCCAGCACATGGCGCAGGAGTTCACTGAGGCGCGCAATCATGCGACGTACGCCGGCCGGGTCCCGGTCGACGAGCGTGCTCACCGCGTGCAGGGTATTAAACAGAAAGTGGGGGTTGAGTTGCATGCGGAGGGCCTCCAGCCGCGCCTCCGTGAGCTGGGCTTCGAGCGCCTCGGCGCGCTCCTCCAGGCGCGCGGCCTCCTCCTGTCGCGCCTTTTGCTGAAAGTAGTAGCTCCGCGCGAAGCCGGCCATCAGGATAACGAGGTAGAAGAGCAGCTCGTCGGTGAACCAGAATTGACTCACCGACTGAATGAACGCGAGGGGGCGCTCCCCCAACCCCGCCTCGACGGCGTCTTCGGTCAGGTCGACCGCGATGGACGCGGCGAGGGCGACGGCCGCGTGTACGCCCACATTCCGCGTCAACGTCGTCCGTTCCGTATCGGTCGGCTCCACGACCGGGAGAGTCTTCGCGAGCCAAAAGATGATTGGGGTGAAGAGGCCCCAGAGGCCATATTCAACCAGCTCCGCCACCGTGCGTCCCCAGTGCACCTCGCTGGCGGCGTCCCCGAGGAGGGTCTGCCCGACCGACAGCAGGGCCACGGTCGTCCAGAACGCGGCCATGAGCCCCCACTCGACCCGGTTCGGCGACGTGAAGACCGACCGGTCACGCATGGGAGGACGAGAGTCGTGGGCGAAGAACCATTGAGGCAATACGAGGGGGCCTGATGGGGGACAGCATGCACTGTTCCCGAAGACCGAAGAACCGGGGGACAGACGAGCTGCCCTTCCCCCTCCCGCGCCCGGTGTGTCGCGACGGACGGAGAGGGATCAGCGGTAGTCCCGATCGCGCCGTCCGCGGTCGTTGTTCGACCCGGACCCGAAGTTGTACTGGAACGAGAGCGAGACCTCGCGGGCCCCCCACTGCATGTTTGACTCCTGATAGAGGTCCTGGTCCCGGTACCACATGGTCATGTTCGTGTCGTTGAGAAGGTCGTCGACCCGGAGGGTGAGGGTGCCGTCGCCCCCGAGCAGCTCCTGCTGGAGGGCCAGCTCGGTGCTGGCAAACCGATCGATCCGGCCCTGCGGGGGAATGTCGCGGGCCGGCCGGTAGAACTGACTGAGCTCCAGCTGCAGGCCGTCCCGCAGCTTCGCCCGGACGCTGCCCCGGCCCGAGAACAGGAGTGCGTCCTGGCTGAGGTCCGTGGTCACGTTCGAGCCGTCGGTGACCGAGCGGTACAAGTTCCCGCTGATCGTGCCCTCCAGGCGGTCGCCGGCGTTGAACGTCGTCACCAGCTCCGTGCCGTAGGAGGTGCTGGTGGACAGGTTCTGGGCCTGACGGACAATGACCGTCCGCCCGTTGATGTCTTCCTCAAACCGCACTTCTTCAATCTCATTGACGGTGTGTCGGAGGTACGGGGTGACCGAGACGGAGCCGATGCCCCACCGCTGGGTCAGGCTCAGCTCGAAGGAGTGGATGTACTCGGGGTCGAGGCCCGGATTGCCCCGCTCCTGAAAGGTGGGGTTCTCGTTGTCCTCGATGGGGTTAATGTCCCAGAGGCCGGGCCGGTCCACGCGCTTGCTGTAGGAGAGGCGGGCCTGCCGCTTCGGGCCGGGCTTGTAGGTGAGAAAGGCGCTGGGGTAGAGGCTCACGTAGGAGCTGTTCGTCACCTCGTCCTCGCTGGAAAGGTCAAAGGTCGTGGTCACGGCCTCGGCACGGAGCCCGGCCTCCAGTTGGAAGTCCCCGATCCCTCGGCTCACTGTGCCGTACGCTGCGTGGATGAGCTCGTCGAACGTGAAGACCGTCGTGCGGTCCTCGTAGGTCTGGTCGCTGTCGAGCCGGCGCAGGGTGCCCTTGTAGCCGGTCTCCAGGGAGAAGGAGCCGAGCGGCCGTGCGTAGTCCACCTTCAGGGAGCCGTCCTGTTCGTCCTCGGTGACGACGTCAATTTCTTGGTCCCGAGGCGTGGAGAGACGGGCTCCGTTTTCGAATCCGTAGATGTTGTACGTCCCATCCTCGCTTTCGAGGTCGCGGTCGTAGCGCACCTGCGCGCTCAGGCTGTGGTCCTGGGTGAAGTCGTGGTTGAAGTCGAGGCGCCCGTCGACGCTCTCCTCGGAGGAGCTGTTGTCCAGACGGCGGACGTACCGGTCCGTCACGTTCTCGGCGGTGGGGGCGCCCCCGGTGTATTCCCGATACGCCGAGCGCCCGCTCTCGTCGCCGCGGCGGAGGCTGACGCTCGTTTCCAGGCCGAGGGACGTGCCCTCGGCGAAGCTGTAATCGACGTCGGTGCGAAACGAGTGGGAGCGGTCCTGCTCCTCTTCCCGGCCGTTCTGGTCGACCCACGTGCTGGGCCCGCCCTCACTGAGCCGCTCCACAATGCGGGTGTCGGTGTCCTCCTCGCCGTCGCGCCGGTGGGAGTAGGTGCCCACGACGCGCCAGCCGCCGGCCTGGACGCCCACGTTTGCCGAGCCGTTGCCGCCGTACCGGTTGTTGGCGTCCCGCTCGCCCCCGAGCGTGAGCCCCCCGTTCCACTTCGCCTCCAGGTCGCGGCTGAGCACGATGTTGATGATCCCCGACATGCCCTCGGGCTCGTACTTGGCCGAGGGATTGGGGATCACCTCCACGCGGTCCACGGCGTCCGCCGACAGGCTTTCCAGGTAGCCGACGAGGCTCTGGCCCTGCAGCGAGGCCGGCTCGCCGTTGATCTGAAGCGAGACGCTCTCGTTGCCGCGAAAGCTGATGCTCCCGTCCATGTCGATCCGGATGGAGGGGAGGTCTTCGAGCACCGTCCGGGCCGACCCGCCGGCGCTCAGGGCGCGCTCGGAGGTGTTGTAGACGTTCCGGTCTGTCTCAATCCGGGCGGCGGGGCGGTCGGCGGTGACCTCCACCTCCTGCTGCTGGGTCGTCGTGCGGCCCAGCCGGATCGTGCCGAGGTCGGCCTCGTCGGGAGACGGGGCCGGCTGGGTGTTGGGGCGGCGCTCCGTGGTGTACCCGACGAAGCTGATGCGGAGGGTGTACGAGCCAAGGGCCACGGCCTCAATCGTGAACCGCCCCTCCGGCCCCGTCACCGTCCCCCGGACGAGCGTCGAGTCGCCCCCGGTGTGCTCCCAGAGCGCGACGGTCGCGTCCTGCAAGGGGGCGTCCGACTCCGCGTCGACCACCCGACCCGTCAGAACACCGGCCGGTTCGTCCTGCGCGAGAACCGGGGACGACGAGAGTCCCCCCAGGAGGAGCGCGAGGAGTACGGTCCCGAGGAGTCCGACGGGCCGGGGCCCGAAAGAGGACCTGGGGCGGGTCGTGTGCATGGCGGGCAGCAGGACAAATCCGTGGACGGTTTGTGGCAACGATGCAGTGTGTGCGATGGGGCGCCGGGACCAGAGGATTCCGCCCGTTCTACGAAGTGCACCTGCGCGCCGCGGCTCGCACGGTGCGGGCGCCCCGGCGGATGAGCTGCACGACACCCGAACGAGTTGCACCTCCGGAGAAGACTCCGTCGCGCGTGCAGAGGGGACCAGGCCCTTCTATGGGACGCCGAAATCGGCGAAACGTACGTCGGCACGTCCGTTCAACGGGGACCGGAACGCGCGGCCCCCCGCCCCCTTCCGAACACGTTTTTGTCAATCCGACACAGCCCCGGAGCCCTTCATGGACACATCGGCCCTTGGCCGGAGACTCGTGGTGTTTCTTTGCCTCGGCATGTGGCTGCCCGGCTGCCTGCCGTACAGCTGTCAGCCACAGCCCAACGAGGCCCTGTACCCGAGCGACTCGCTCTCCCGCCAGGTGGCGGAGGAGACCCCGACGGACACCCTTCGGCGGCGCTGGCAGACGGGGGGGACGGAGGCGCACCCCCTTGTCCACCCGCGGACGGTTCGGTTCGTGGAGGGGGGCGGGCTGGCCGTGAGCGACGTGGAGCGCAACAGCATATTTCGGTTCGGGGCCGACGGGCGCCTGGTGCGCGAGGTGGGGGACGAGGGCTTTCGCACGCCGTACCTGATTGGGACGCGAGGGGATACGCTGGTCGTCTTTAACGCCGAGTCGAACCGAATCGACCGGGTGGTCGATGGCCGTCGGGATGGGCCGTCCGTCTCCTACGAGCGCCCCGCCCCGGAGACGCTTGTATACATGCTTGCGACCGACACGACGATGTACGCGAAGGTGGTCGGGCAGAACACAGACTCGTTCGTGGCCCGGCTCGGGGCCGACGCCCAGCCCACGAGCCGGGCGCCGCTGCGGGGGCCGCACTGGCGATACGCCGGCTTTCTCCGGGCCTGGGGCGACACGCTGGTGAGCCTCTCGGGCTTTCGGCCCGCGGTGGACCTGCTCCCGCATGGCTTCCAGGACGGGACGACGCCCGACAGCCTCGCGCTGGTGGGCTTCGACTCGCCGATGCTGGAGCGTCGGTACGCCTTCGGACAGGGCGATGTCACGGAGGCCCCGCTCCTGAGCCCCGCCGCGGCGCCGGTCGGCGACATGCTCTTCGTGCTCAACCTGCGCCCCGGCTGGGTCCAGATCGACGCCTACGACCGCCGCGGGCGCCTGCAGCGTCGCCTCGTGGAGCGGAACGACGAGACCAACCCCAACTTTTATCCGCTCGACCTCGACGCGCGCCGCACCGAGGACGGCTACGTCTTCGCCGTCGCGATCCGGTCGCCGGAGCCCCGCCTAAAGGTGCTCAAGTGGCGAACGCGCTAAGCAGAGGCGGGGCCGGAGGCCGCACGGCGGGCGCCTCCCCTCCGGCCCCGTGTCCTTCGGGGGATCAGAAGTAGTACCGCAGCCCGAGCCCACCGCCGATACTGGGTTCCGTCTCGCGGACGAGTTCGAAGCGGGGGGTGGCCTGGATGTAGATCTCGAACCGCTCGTCGATGAGAATGTCGAGGCCGACCCGGCCGCTGACGCCCAGGCCCGCCTCCGACTCGGCCTCGTCGTAGACGCCCACATAGGCGCCCGGGCCCACGAACCAGTGGACCGGCTGCTCGATGTTCTGGGCCGAGAGGCGGTGCTCGAAGAGGGCGTGGGCGTTTAGGAAGACAAAGTCATTGAAGCTCCAGGCAGCGAGGAAGTCGTAGGACGGGGCGTCGGCGTTGTAGATCTTGAGGGTGACGCCCGACGGCTCGCCGGCCTGTACCCCGAGCCCAGCGGCGCCGGAGGTCCGTTGGGCCTGCGCCGGCAGCGCCCCCACGCACAGTCCGATGAGCAGGGCAGCGAGAATCGTGCGGGGGAGCGAGTGCATACGAGAGCATGCGGTCAATGAAACGAGCATAAAATAGGAGGTGAAGGACGTCGACTTCTCCTCGTCGATCGTGCCCGAGACGCGAGAGACGGTCACCGGAAAACACGTCGGTCTCGGCGAAAAGGATCCGCGGGGCAGGGCGTCTCGTCCGAAGGTTCATCCGCCGAGCAGCGGCTCCGGGAATGGATGGGACAGGCACGATGCGTCA
Source organism: Salinibacter pepae (assembly GCF_947077775.1). Lineage (NCBI taxonomy): Bacteria > Pseudomonadati > Rhodothermota > Rhodothermia > Rhodothermales > Salinibacteraceae > Salinibacter > Salinibacter pepae. Next base: position 1,275,018 of record NZ_CAMTTE010000001.1, on the reverse strand, counting down.
GGTTGCCGTGGGTCGGCCTGCCTGAGGGGCGTTCACCTCGAAGCGCGTTGAGGGACCGCACATCGACGGCAAGAAACGAATCGCATCGCCCAACCCGCCATGGATCCGCGTGAATCGATCAAGCAGGCGCGACGCATCGCCGTCGAGGCCGGTCGGCTTGAGGAGGAGCCTGAGTTTCGGTCCACCCTTGCCAGGCTCGCGTGCACGAGGGTGCAGTGGGGCGGGCTGCTCGGCATCGTCGGGGTCCTCATTCTCGTGCCTGTCAACGTGGGACTCCTCGGCCGGCCCGTCGCGTGGTGGTACCCGGAGGTCGGGGCCGCGGGGCCCTTCGTGCTGTGAGACAAGGCCGTCGCGACTCTTCTGTGCGCGGGGGTGTCGTCTGGGCCGGACGGGCCGGGTAGCGGGTGCCGAGGACGCGGAGCAATCCCCCGAGGCCGTAGACGATCCGGAAATCGGACCCTGAAAGGCCGGACATGGCCGGGCTTCGGGGAAGAGTGTCAGGTTTTTCGGGGCGGATTGATGTATCTGTGAGACTGCCGTCGTGGCCGGAGGCGTTACCCGTCTGCCTGTCCGGTGCGACGTAACTTGGGGGCACCGTCATGTGGTCTTCTCATAGATTCCCAAAATTCCATGTCCTACTCGCGTATCGACTCGAACGTTGTGCCACCACGGCCCTGGAAGCGATCGAGGCCTTGGGCCCTGGTCGGGGTGTTTCTTTTGTTGGCGGTTTTTGAATCCCCTCTCTACGCGCAGCAGCCGGACACATCGGGGGCACCACAGTACCGAGTCGAGACGACCGATGGACAGGTGCTTCTTGGAACGCTGGTGTCCGACACCGAAACGGAGGTGGTCCTCGACACGCGACAACTCGGGGAGGTGACGATCCAGCGGGCGGATATCGAGAGCATAGAGAGGATTGCCGCGGACCGTTTTCGGGACGGCGAGTACTGGTTCCGGAATCCGCAGTCGACCCGATACCTTTTTGCCCCGAATGCCCTCGGGATTCCAAAGGGGGAAGGATACTATTAGAACACCTGGATTCTCCTCAACAACGTCAACTACGGCGCCACCGACCATTTTTCGGTGGGGGCCGGGACGGTGCCCATTTTTCTGTTTGGGGCGGAAGCTTTGCCCATCTGGTTCCTCCCCAAGCTGTCGATCTCGACGCCCCAGGATAACTTCCATCTCGCTGTCGGGGGCGTGTTTGGAGGCGTCTTGGGGGTGGACGACGGGGGAGGAGCCGGCCTTGTCTATGGATCTGCCACGGTGGGGAGCCGAGACCACAACGCTACGGTCGGGCTCGGGTACGGCTACGCGGGGGACGGCTTCGCGGACCGGCCCGCCATCAACATCAGTGGGATGACGCGCGTGGGCCGGACGACCTATCTCATCTCCGAAAATTACTTCTTCCCGGGGGTGGACGACGCCAATCTCATCTCGTTTGGCGTCCGGTGGGCCCCCGAGAATTTTGCGGTCGACTTCGCCCTGGCGCGGCCGCTGGAAGGCGAAGTGGATTTCATTGGGTTTCCCTGGCTGGGCGTGACGATTCCGTTCGGGCCGTAACCCGACGCGGTGGTCGATTCCGCCCTCGTATTGATGATGCAGTCGGGCGCGCTCGCTCGGGCCGCGGACCGCCCTCCACTCGTTACAGGATCGAAGGGGAATCCCTCCACGCCATGGCGCACGAGAGGAACAGCGGGCGGGCGATCACGGTGCCAATCGCATCCCGTTGCAGTTGTCCCTTTCCGCCACGAACACCGCCACGTCCATGGCCCACCCCGACACGGTCCTCACCGACATCGACACGCTCGGCGAACTTAAGGAAGCTGACTATCAGGTCCGCTCCGTTAAAGACGAACTGCGGGCCAACCTGATGCAGAAGCTCCGTGCCGGCGAGGAGGTCTTTCCCGGCATCCTGGGCTACGACGAGACCGTCATTCCGCGGATTCAGAATGCCATCCTCGCGAAGCACGACCTTATCCTGCTGGGGCTGCGCGGGCAGGCCAAGAGCCGCCTCATCCGCATGCTGCCGCGGCTCCTCGACGACCACATTCCGGTGATCGAGGACACACCCCTCAACGAGGATCCCTTCAATCCGATCACCAAGCAAGGGCGTGCAATCGTGGAGGAGCGGGGCGACGACACGCCGATCGAGTGGCTGCCCCGAGAGGCGCGCTACGGCGAGAAGCTGGCGACGCCGGATACCACGATCGCCGACCTCATCGGCGACATCGACCCCATCAAGGCCGCCAACGAGCGGCTCACCTACGCCGACGAGGAGGTCATCCACTTCGGCATTGTCCCGCGCACCAACCGCGGTATTTTCGCGATCAACGAGCTGCCGGACCTACAGCCGCGGATTCAGGTGGGCCTCTTCAACATCATGGAGGAGCAGGACATCCAGATCCGCGGCTTCAACGTGCGGTTTCCGCTCGACGTGATGATGGTCTTCTCCGCCAACCCGGAGGACTACACGAGCCGCGGCAACCTCGTGACGCCGCTCAAGGACCGCATCGACAGCCAGATCACGACCCACTACCCGAAGACGATCGAGACGGGCATGTCCATCACCGAGCAGGAGGCGTGGCAGGACCGCGCCGACGGGGCGGCGGCGGTGGACGTGCACATCCCGCGCTTCTTCCGCGAGATCGTCGAGCAGGTGGCGTTCGAGGCGCGCGAGAGCGAGTACATCGACCAGACCTCCGGCGTCTCGGTTCGCGTGACGCGGGCGGCGCTGGAGGCGCTCATCTCCGCCGCCGAGCGGCGGGCGCTCCTCAACGGCGAGGACGAGACGACCGTCCGCGTCAGCGACCTGATGCACGTGGCCCCGGCCATCACCGGCAAGGTGGAGCTCGTCTACGAGGGGGAGCAGGAGGGCGCCGAAGAGGTGGCGCTCACGCTGATCGGGCGGGCCGTCCGGGCGCTCTTCGACGAGCACTTCCCGGACCCGAGCGATAAGGAGGAGGGCCGTCCCGAGTACAAGGACGTGCTCGACTGGTTTGCGCAGGGCCGCTCCATCGACCTGGACCAGGACATGAGCGACGCGGCGTACGCGGAGACGCTCGGGCAGATCGACGGCCTCCAGGCGCTTGCGGAGGAGTACCTCTCGCCGGACACGACCGGCGAGACCCACACGGGCATGGAGTTCGTCGTCGAGGCCCTCCACCAGCACTCGCTCGTGGGCAAAGAGATTAGCGACGGCGGGCAGACCTACGACGACATCATGGGCTCGATGCTCTCCTCCATCGGCGACGGCGGCGTGCCGGGCGATGACTTCGACGAGGGCGACTTCGACGACGATGACGACGACACCGACGACCCGCTGAGTCGGTACCGGTAGTGTCGAAGCGGTACACCCGTTGACCCCTCTCTCAAACACCTGCGCCCGACGATGGAGAGCTCACCGCACGTATCGATCCGCAAGGCCACGCCCGCCGACGCGAAGACGCTCGTGGACCTCATCGTGGAGCTGGCCACCTACGAGAACCTGCTCGACGAGGCCGAGCCGAGCGTGGAGCTGCTGGAGGAGCACCTGTCGGCGGAGGCGCTCACGGGCTGCGAGGCGCTCCTCGCCGAGACGGAGCGCGACACGGCGGTCGGCTTTGCGCTGTTCTTCCACAACTACTCCACCTTCCAGACCAACGCGGGGCTGTACGTAGAAGACCTCTTCGTGCGGTCGACGTACCGCGGAGAGGGCATCGGGCTCGCGCTGTTTCGGCGCCTCGCAGAAATTGCGGAAAAGCGGGGCTGCCGCCGCATCGACTGGGCCGTGCTGGACTGGAATACGGAGGCGATCGAGTTTTACGACGAGCTGGGGGCCGAGCCGCTCGACGACTGGACGACCATGCGCCTGGACGAGGAGGCCATCGAAGACATCGCGACGGCGGGCGCGGCGGCGTAACGGTTGGGGGGAGGCCCCGCTCTGAACCGTGCCTCATTTTGCCACGCCCGTCCGTTCATCCCCAGCCCCGTGAAGACGCTCGCCATCATCCCCGCCTTCAACGAAGCACAGGCCATCGGCCCGGTGATCGGCGACCTTCCCGACGGGCGGGTCGACGAGGTGGTGGTCGTCAACAACGCCTCGACCGACGCGACGAAGGCCAACGCCCGGGCCGCCGGGGCCACCGTCGTCGACGAGCCCCAGCAGGGCTACGGCGCCGCCTGCCTGCGCGGCATCGCCTACGCGGAGACGAGGCAGCCGGATGTCGTCGTGTTTCTGGACGGCGACTACAGCGACCACCCGGAGGAACTGCCGCGCCTCGTGGAGCCGATTGCCGCCGACGAGGCGGACTTCGTGGTGGGGTCCCGCATTCGGGGGGACGCCGAGCCGGGCGCCCTGCTCCCGCAGGCACAGGTGGGCAACCGGTTCGCCTGCTCCCTCATGGCACGCCTCTGGGGGGCGGACTACACCGACCTCGGCCCCTTCCGGGCCATTCGGTTCCGCGACCTGCTCGCCCTCGACATGCAGGACGAGACCTTCGGCTGGACGATCGAGATGCAGATCAAGGCCCTGGAGGCGGGGCTCCGCGTCGAGGAGGTCCCGGTCTCGTACCGGCGCGGCATCGGGCCGTCCAAAATTACAGGCACCCTCTCGGGCACCGTGAAGGCGTCCGCCAAGATCCTCTGGACCATCGGCCGCATGGCCGCGACGACGCACCGGCGCGCCCCCCGGCTTCGAGAACGAGTCGACCGGGCCCGCACCGACGCCCCAACGCCCAACCCAGGGGGCTGAACCTTTGCCCCAGGGCGTCGTTTTTCTCCCGGTTCGTCACGTTATCTCCCGACCTTCTGCCCCGCACGCCGCCATGGAGCCCGACATCTGGTACAACGGAGACTTTATCGACCACGAGGACGCTGAGATTCACGTCCTCTCCCACGTCATCCACTACGGGTCCTCCGTCTTCGAGGGGATTCGCTGTTACGACACCGATCAGGGATCGGCGGTCTTTCGGCTGGAGGAGCACATGCAGCGCCTGGTCGACTCGGCAAAGGTGTACCGGATGAATATTCCCTTCGACCTCGACGACCTCGTCGAGGCCGTCGTGGACACCATCGAGCGGAGCGGCCTCCGTGGGTGCTACATCCGGCCCGTCGTGCTCCGGGGCGAGGGCCCGATGGGCGTCAACCCGCTCGAAAACCCGGTGGAGACCTTCATCGCCGTCTGGGAGTGGGGCGAGTACCTCGGCGAAGAGGCCCTGGAGAAGGGGGTGGACGTGGAGGTGGCCAGCTGGAACCGCATGGCGCCCAACACCTTTCCGGCGATGGCGAAGGCGGGCGGGAATTACCTGAACGCCTCCCTCGTGAAGATGAACGCCATCAAGAACGACAAGATGGAGGGCATCATGCTGAGCACGGACGGCTACGTGGCCGAGGGGAGCGGCGAGAACCTCTTTGTGGTAAAGAACGACACGCTCTACACCGCGCCGACGGGGCTGTCCATCCTGCCCGGCATCACGCGGGCCTCCATCATCGCGCTGGCCGAGGAGCGCGGCTACGAGGTGGAAGAGAAGAAAATTCCCCGGGAGGCGCTCTACACGGCCGACGAGCTCTTCTTTACCGGCACGGCCGCCGAGGTCACGCCCATCCGCACGGTCGACGACTACACGATCGGCTCCGGCTCGCGCGGGCCCGTCACGAAGGAGATGCAGGACGCGTTCTTCGAGGTCGTCGAGAAGGGGCACGACCCGCACGACTGGCTGACGTTCGTGGACGTGCCGGCGGCGGACGAACCGGAGATGACGGCCTGAGGAGTCCTCCCTGGATGCGAATGCGCACGGGCCCGTCCCCTCCAGGGCGAGCCCGTTTTGTTTGGGACGCGCTACTCCATCACGCCGTCCGTCTCCAGCGCCCGCGGGTCGGCCTGAATCCAGTTCGTGAGGTAGTGGGTCGCGACGTAAAAGAGGGGCGTGTCGAGCGCCGCGATGCCGAGCTTGAACACGTACTGCCCAAAGACGATGCCCTGCCACGTCTCGAACGCGAGGGGCGTCGTGCCCGGATTGCCGTCCACCTCCGGCCAGATCACGAGCGCGATGGTGACCACCATGATCGTGTCGACGAACTGGCTGAAGAAGGTGGACCCGTTGTTGCGGAGCCACATGTACTTCCCGTCCGTGAGCCGGCGCCAGAACTCGAACAGCTGCACGTCGATGAACTGGGAGGCGAGGTAGGCGACCATCGACCCCAGCACGATGCCGGGCAGGAGGCCGAAGACGGAGTTGAACGCCTCGGCGGTCACGGGCGACTGCTCGTAGGTGGGGGCCGCGTTCGCAATCCACACCACGATCGTAATGAAGACGCTCACCACGAACCCGGCCCCGACGACCGTATTGGCCCGCTTCCGCCCGTAGATTTCGGAGATGAGGTCCGTCGCCAGGAACGTCACCGGGTACGCGATGATGCCGCACGAGAGCTCCTGCCCGAACAGGACGAAGAACTTGCTCGCGACGGCATTCGTGATGACGAGCGCCCCGATGAAGAGGCCGGCCAAGACGGTGAAGGCACGCTCGGCCCGCGACGGGTCGGCGTTCCGCAGGTGGCCGAGGTCCTGGCCCGGGAGGGTCGCCTCGCGTCGTGTCGTGGTGGGGGAGTCGGAAGGAGGCACGCGGCGGAAGGGAGCCTGTGAGGAAATGTGACTTTGTCTGCACACCCGAGTGTGCCCGTTCGTTTCCCGGTTGAGCAATCGTAACGAACGCCGAAGACCCGGCGCCCGGTTGCGGCGTCAGGGAGGGGCGGCGTCCGTGACCCGCAGGAGCTCGTCGGGGGCGGTGTCGAGGAAGGCGGTGGGGCGCCGGTCGTAGCCGCGCTCGCGTTTCGGGTAGGTGAGCACGAGGTGCCGCTCGGCGCGCGTCATGCCCACGTACAGGAGGCGACGGCTCTCGCGGCGCTCCTCCGGGTTGCGCGCGAAGTAGGGCGGGAAGGCGTTGTCGTGCACGTCCATGCAGACGACGCGCTCGAACTCGAGCCCCTTGGCGCTGTGGTAGGTGGAGAGGGTAATCACGTCCTCGCCCTGCGGTGTCGTCTCTTCGCCCCAGAGCGCGAGGTGCGCAAGCAGGTCCGCCAGCGCCTCGCTCCGGAGCGGGCGGTCGGCGTAGGGTGCGAAGAGGGCCGCCAGGCGGCGGGCGAGGCCGGGCTGGAGGCCGGCCGAAGCCGTGAGCAGGGCGTCCTCGTCGATCAGCGCGTAGAGCGCGTGCTGGCGGAGGCGATCCGGCAGGGCGCGGGGCAGGAGCGAGCGCAGGTCGTCGCCGGCGGGGGAGGCGTCACGCAGGGCCCACGTGTGCCCCACCTGCAAAAAGACCCGGGCGTCGTCCGACAGCGCCTCGGGGGCGGGGGATTCGTAGGTGAGGGCGGCCACGAGGAGCGGCAGGAGCGGCTCGTGGGCCAGCACGCGACGCTGGCGGGCGCGCTCCTCCTGCATGCGCGCCAGGATGCGCTGCTGATCTTCGCAGTCGGCCAGGGCGCGATGGGCAGTGTCCGTCGGGTCGTCGAGGAGCGTCTCGCGAAGGTGGGCGGCGTCGTAGCGGCGGAGGTCGGGAAACAGCTCGTGCGCCGCGGGCAGCAGGTCGTAGGTCGCGGCCCAGCGCGCCTCGGCGTCGTGCGTCTCGGCGAGGCGGCGCAGGACGCGGAAGTCGTAGCGCTGGCCGTTGTGGGCGACGAGGGGCGCCCCGTCCACGAAGGCACAGAAGTCGGCCCAGACCGCCGCCTCAGGCCGGGCCTCGTCGAAGTCCGACGCCGGATCGAGGCCGCACACTGTGCGGAGCGTCTCGCGTTCGTCGGCCGTCAGGTCCTCGGGCAACTGCACCAGTTCGGAGAAGCGGTCCACCACGGTTCCGTCTCGCACCTTGAGCGCCCCAATTTCGGCGACGCGGCAGTGGCGCGGGTCGGTGCTCGTGGCCTCGAGGTCGACCATCACGTACTCCGGAAAGAGCGGCTCGGGGGCGGACGGGCCGCTGGTCATCTGCAGAAGCTTGACCAGCCGGACCGAGGGGCTATGGAAGGTGGACCCCGGATCCACGACGTGCACGTTGTCCGGGTCGACGCCGAGCAGCGTCTTCTGGCCGGACGGCAGGGCGCCGTCGGGCGCGAGCAGGAGGATCTGGGGCGTATCGGTCGATCCCGAAAAGGCCCCGGTCCGCTCGGCCCAGCGGAGGAGGGCCTCCAGGTCGTTTGTGAGGACCACGTCGTCGGCCCCGAGCGGGGGAATGCCCTCGTCGGCGGGGCGGGCGAAGAGGGCCTCCTGCATTTCGGGCAGCGGCGCGGGGGGATCCGTTTCGAGGTCGAGGGCCCGCCGCACCAGCTGCCGCCAGAGCCGCGTGATCTGGGGCGTGCGGTGGTGTAGGAGAAGGCGGGGTGGGTCCCCGGCCCGCGATGTGCGGGCCGGGGCCCGGCGCCACTCGTCGAGGACCGTGCCGGCCTGGCGGACGGACGGATGAGAGGCCGGATCGGCCAGGGGGGCGGCGTAGCGGCGGAGCAGCTGGAGGGGATCCCCGAGCTGCCGAAGGGCAGTGCGGGTAAAGGCACCGATGGTGAGGCCGTCCTCCTGCGTGCTCTGCAGGAGGTTGGTGATCGTGGCGTAGGCCTGGTCGAGGCGGTCCGTGGCCGAGTCGAGGCCGGCGCTGCGGCGGGCCTGCTCGTTGGAGACGGCGGTCTGGAAGGCCGTCCAGAGGGTCGCGTCCGGCATGCTCCGCTCGCCGAAGTCGCGCAGCCGGGCCATCGTGTCGTCCGGCAGCAGGTGGGACAGCAGCTCCGTCATGGGGGCGTCGAGCGGCCGGCCGCGACGGCGGGCATCGACGACGCGGAGCAGGGCATGCAGCTTCTGCGCCGGAGGGGTGTCCAGGAGCGCCTCGCTCTGACTCGTCTCGCAGGCGAGGCCGGCCCGGAGGCACGCCCGTTCCAGGGCCGCGAGGCGGCGGTTCCAGCGGGTCAGGACCGCCAGGTCGCTCCGCTCGGCCCCCTCGTCCAGCCAGTCGCGCAGTTGCCGGAGCACGTGGGTCCGCTCGGCCTCGGGGTCGTCGCAGGCGACCAGCCGGACCGGCTGTGTACTGGCGTCCGACGTGCGAATGTCGCCGCGCTGTTTGAGGCGCTCGTCGGCGTCGAGCACCGCCTCGGCCACCGCGTAGATCGAGCGGTTGGAGCGGTAGTTGGTGGTAAGGACGTGCCGCGTGCCCCGCTCCTCGGAGCAGTCGAAGCGCTCGATGTAGCGCCGCAGGTTGGCGGGCCGCGCCCCGCGGAAGCGGTAGACGGACTGGTCGTCGTCGGCCACGCAGTAGAGGTGGGTGCCCGCCTCGCCGAGGCGGCGGATGATGTCGAACTGCACCGGGTCGGTGTCCTGAAATTCATCGACGAGGACCGCCCGCGTCTCGTCCACGAGGTCGGCCCGCACGTCCGGGTGATTGCGCAGCAGGTCGCGCGTCTTGACGAGCAGGTCGTCAAAGTCGAGCGCGCCCCGGTCCGCGAGCATCTCGCCGTAGGCCCGCAGGCCTTCGGTGAGCCGCCCCGACACCGTGTCGATCCCGAGCTTGATGCGGCTGACGTGGGTCTTGACCTGGCGGTAGCTGTGGAGGTCGTTTGCCTCGCACCAGCGCTCGTGCGCCTCGTGCCAGCGCTGCCAGAAGGCGTCGGTCACCGTGTCGTCGACCACGATGAAGTCGTCGGGCACGCCCGCCGGGGCCGAATGGGCGCGGAGGGTTTTGTAGCAGAAGTGGTGAATGGTGCCCGCCCGGACGTGCTGCGCCTCCGGGCCCACGAGGGTGGCGAGTCGACGGGTGAGCTGCTGCGCGGCGCGCCGCGTGAAGGTGACCAGGACGAGGCGGGACGGCGTCACGGCCTCGTGCTCGATGAGGTGGGCGGCCCGGCACACGAGGACGCGCGTCTTGCCGGTCCCCGGCCCGGCCACCACGAGCTGCGGATCCATCGACGCCGTCACGGCGGCCCGCTGGTCGGGGTTGAGGTCGGGCCAGTCGGCGGGGCGGGAGGGCACGGGGCCTGGGCGTAAGGAGAAGAGTGCGAAAACGGAGTGTGCGGCGAGGAACGACGACGCACCCACTACTCGGACGTGCCCGTCGCGGGCTCCAGGCCGAGGGCGGCGAGGAGGAGCGCGGCGGCAACGGAGCGGCGCATACAGAGGCGATAAGAATCTGCAAGGGAGAGCGCATCCAAGATAGGTGATGCGGGCGCCAACGAAAAGCGACGGAGACGTGTGGAGGAAAAGGAGGAGGGTCGGCTCGCGGAGCAGGAAGGGAGGAGACCGAGCCCTGATCTGCATCAGGGCTCGGGGCGGAGGAAGGGCACGAACCGGACGGGCGCGAGCGTCCGTCTCGTGAGTTTGCCGTCGTCGTTCGTGACGAGGGTGAGGTCCTGGGTGCCGCCCGCCGGGCCCACCGGCACGATCATGCGTCCGCCCTCCGCGAGCTGGTCGAGGAGGGGCGGCGGGATCGCGTCGGGGGCCGCCGTCACCACGATGGCGTCGAATGGCGCGCGGGCCGGCCACCCGTCAAAGCCATCCCCGTTCCGGACGAGGACGTTGTCGTAGCCAAGGCGACGGAGGCGCTCGGTGGCGCTGGCGGCCAGGTCGGGAATGATTTCGATGGTGTAGACCGAATCCACGATCGAGGCCAGCACGGCGGCCTGATAGCCCGAGCCGGTTCCCACCTCCAGGACGCGGTCCGCCGAATCCGGCCGGACGAGCGCCGTCATCCGGGCCACGATGTAGGGCTGGGAGATGGTCTGGTCGTGGCCGATGGGGAGCGGACGATCCGCGTAGGCGAGCTCCGGAGACACCTCAGGCACGAACCGGTGGCGCGGCACGGAGCGCAGGGCGCCGCGCACCGCCGGATCGGTGAGGCCCCGGGCGGCAATCTGTTGTTGGACCATGCGCTCGCGTAGGTCTTGATGAGGCCACGAGGTATCGGGCGGGGGCGCGACGACGAGAAGGGCGAGGAGAGCGCCGAGCATGATGGGGGCTGGACGTGGCGGAGTGTGAACAATGACTAACGGATCGTCCCAGGCGGGCGTTCAAGGGGCATGCAAGCCGGCTCTCTACAGGATTTCCACAGCATCTCTTTGAAGCGGTGCCTTAATTGGGGGCGTCACACTTTTACACACCGACGTCGCGAGTACGCTATGCTTCCCTTTTCTCCGCCTCGCCGCCTCTCCGCCTTCGGGTCACTGCTGCTGGGACTGGGAATCGCGTGTGCGACCCTGGGGGGCCTATCGCCCGGGATGGCACAGGCGCAGTCCTCCGCCACCGTCCAGGGGCGGGTGGTCGATGCTGAGACGGGCGCTCCCCTCGCCGGGGCCAACGTGCAGGTTCTGGGCACCCAGCGGGGCACCAGCGCCGACACCGACGGGCAGTATCGCGTCCGGGTCGCGCCGGGCGACCTCCGCCTGCGAGCGAGCTTCGTCGGCTACTCGGCGGAAACGGAGCAGCTGCGCGTGGAGGCGGGCGAGACGTACACGTTCGACTTTGAGCTCACGCCCGGGTCGACGCTCGACGACGTGGTGGTTGTCGGAAGCCGGGGCCAGAGCCGGTCGGCCCTCCAGTCGGCCGTCCCGGTCGACGCGCTGCCGGTGGGGGAGTTGACGACCCAGTCGCCACAGACGGATCTGAACCAGTTGCTTACCTACACGGCGCCGTCATTCCAGGCGAATCGTCAGACCTCATCCGATGCGACTGAGTTCATTGACCCGGCAACCCTCCGGAGCCTGCCGCCCGACCAGCTGCTCGTGCTCGTCAATGGCAAGCGGCGCCACAAGAGCTCCCTCGTCAATACGCTTGGCACGGTGGGGCGGGGCGCCGTGGGGACAGACCTGAACGCCATTCCCTCGGCGGCCGTCCAGCGCGTTGAGGTGCTGCGCAACGGCGCCTCGGCCCAGTACGGGTCCGACGCCGTCGCCGGGGTCCTCAACCTGCAGATGAAAGAGGCGACCAACCAGCTCACAGCCGACGTCACCACAGGACTGCGCAACGCCGGGGATGGGGAGGTTGTGAAGGTGTCAGCAAACTACGGCTTTGCGGTTGGCGAGGACGGCTTCGTCAACGTCACGGGCATGTTTCGGGACCGGGCGCGGACCAACCGGGCCGACGGAAATCAGCTCATCCTCTTCGACCAGTCGGACGTTCCGAACGGCGTTGCGCCCCCGTCGGGCTTCCCGTTCGCGTATCCGCAGGTAGCCGGCATCATCGGAGAGGAGGCCGCTCAAAACGCCCGACGCATCGATACCCAGATCTTGAATCAGCGCGGGCTGGAGCGGTCCGACTTCCAGTTCCGAGTGGGGCAGTCGGCCGTCCAGCAACGGGCCGTTTTCCTGAACTCGGAAGTAGGACTGGGCAACGACGCGACGCTCTACGCCTTCGGGGGCCTTTCCTACAAGAATGGAATTGGGGCCCCCTTCCGGCGGCTTCCATTCAGCACCTCGGCCATGCCATACCGGGCGTCCAACACTGACCCTGCCCTCTTTCCAAATGGTTTCCAGCCGGAGATGAACTCCGACGTGGTCGACCAGTCGCTCACGATCGGCGTCGAGGGCACGATTGGAGGATGGACCTGGGACCTCAGCAACAGCTACGGGCGCAACAGCCTGGACTACCAGATGGACAACACGGTCAATGCGTCCCTCCTCCAGGCCAGTCCCACCAGCATCTACGCCGGTGGGCACGCCTTCAGCCAGAACGTGACCAACCTCGATGTGTCGCGCTTCTTCGACGACGCGTTGGCGGGCATTAACGTGGCCTTTGGGGGAGCCTACCGGACCGACCGGTACCAAATCTTTTCGGGGGAGGAAGCCTCGTACCGCAACTACGGCCGCGTCCAGCTGATCGATGACACGAGTGCCGCGAGCCCCCGATTGGTCACGCGCGACACGCTCGGCAAGGAGCCGGGCACGCAGGGCTTCGTGGGCTTTCGGCCGGAGAACGAGGTGGACCGCACGCGCAGCAACGTGGCGGCCTACCTCGATACGGAGGTCAACCTCACGGAGGCCCTTTTGGTGACGGCCGCCGGCCGCTACGAGAACTACAGCGACTTCGGGGGCACCCTGAATGGGCGTCTGGCTGCCCGGTGGGGCCTGCTTGACGGGCGCCTCAACCTGCGCGGGTCGGCGAGCACGGGCTTCCGTGCCCCGTCCCTCCACCAAATCTACTTCAACGAGGTGCGAACCGACTTCGACGACCAGGGGCAGCTCGTGAACATCGGAACCTTCAGCAACGACAGCGAGGTGGCCCGCGTCCTGGGCATTCCGCAACTCGAAGAGGAGCGGTCGCGCAGCTATAGCGCCGGCATCACGGCCAGCCCCATCGAGAACCTTGACCTCACGATTGACGGGTACCAGATCTACGTGGACGACCGCGTGGTGCTGACGGGAGAGTTTAGCTCGGGGCTCTCCAATCTTCTCGCAGAGGTGGGGGCACAGAACGCGCAGGTATTCGCCAACGCCGTGGACACCAAGACGACCGGCCTTGACGTGGTGGCGACGTATCGCCTTCCGCTGCCCACCGGCACCGTCGAGTTCTCGGCCGCCGGCAACGTCAACGACACCGAAATCCAGTCATTGACCATCCCCGAGACCGTTCGCGCAAACTACGAGGGAGACGACCTGCAGGGCACGTTCTTTGGCCGGCAGGAGCAGGGCTTCCTCACGGAGAGCAACCCGGAGTCGAAGGTCACGCTCTCGGCCGATTATCAACTCAGCGCGTTCGGCCTTCTGGTCCGCACGGTGCGCTTTGGGGAACAGGTGCGGCCCGGCTTCGCGCAGAATCAGACCCACAGCCCCGAGTGGGTGGTCGACGCGACGGCCTCGTACGACCTCACGGAGGCGGCGACGGTGAGTATCGGCGCCAGCAACCTGTTCAACAACTATCCCGACGAGCAGGTCTTCGGCAACTCGTACGCGGGTGTCTTCGACTACGCGCCGGTGCAACAGGGGCTCAATGGGGCCTTTTACTTCGCCCGCCTCAACGTGCAGCTGTAGTCCCGTTGAGCTCGGCGACATCCCGACGGCCCGCCTCGTCCGCCTGGACGGAGCGGGCCGTCCGTCGTTGGGGGGACTACGCGGTCGGTTCGGACCTCGGGGCCTCGTCCGGGGCGCCCCACTGGCCGGCAACGTAGAGGGCCGCCCCTACGGCCACGATGCTGAGCCCGATCAGCGACTCGGTCGGCCGGTCGAGAAACACGTACACGAGGATCCAGGCGTTGGCCGCCAGGAAGAGGAGCGGCGTCACCGGGTAGCCCCAGGTTTTGTACGGGCGGTCGATCTCGGGCCGGCGCCAGCGGAGGACGAACACCCCGGCGACCGTCACCATCGTCGACAGGATGAGCGTGAAGCCGGCGTACACGAGCACCTGGTCGAAGGTGGACGTGTAGATGAAGAGAAGGGCGAGGCCCAGCTGGAACAGGATGGAGTTGACGGGAATGCCCCGGTCGTTGGTGACCGCGAGCCAGCGCAGCGCGTGGGTGTCCTCCCCCATTGCCTGTGTGACGCGCGGCCCCAGGTAGACGAGGGCGCTTACGGTGGAGACGAGGAGCAGGGCGATAAACAGCGACATCACCTCGCCCCCTGCGTCCCCGAAAATGACGGAGCCGGCGAGAAAGCCCACCTCCACCTCCCCGGCCATCTCCTGCGCTGGCACCGTGTACAGGAATACGAAGTTGAGCAGCACATAAAGGACCGTCACGAGCGCGGTGCCCAGCACCAGCGAGAGCGGCAGGTTGCGCTGCGGGGCCCGGATCTCCCCGACGATGTAGATGGCGGCGTTCCACCCGGCGTAGGCGTACGACACGAACACGAGTGAGACAGCGAAGCCGGGGCTCACGAGTTCCTTCAGGGCGTCTCCGTCCGGGACGACCGTGATGCTGTGAGTGGTCGGGTCGGCCTGAACGGCCGCGCCCACGAAGACGAGGATGAGCAGCACCTTCAGGGCCGTAAACGCGTTCTGAAACCAGCTGCCCCACGTGATGCTCGTGGCGTGGATGGCGGAGCAGAGGAGCACGATGCCCGCCGCCAGGTGCGTGGACGACAGGCTCGGGAAGACGGCGGTGGTGTAGTCCCCGAACGCGATGGCGGCGAGCGCCGTGGGCCCCGCAAAGCCGAGGGTCGCCGAGATCCACCCGGCGATGAAGCCGAGTGCGGGGTGGTACAACTCCGAGATGAGGTGGTACTCGCCGCCGGAGCGGGGCAGCGCGGCCCCCAATTCCCCGTACGTGAGCGCCCCGCAGAGGGAGATCCCACCGCCCACCGCCCACAGCATGAGCAGGGCGAAGGGGGAGTCCAGGTACTCCACCTGAAACCCGACGCTCGTGAAGATGCCGGTGCCGACCATGTTGGCCACCACGAGGGACGCGGCGGTTAGGAGGCCCACTTTGACGGGCGTGCGGTCGGGCGTGGTCATTCGGGAGGCGGGGTGGGGCGATGGGACGCAGGGGTGGGAGCCGGGGGCCACAGGCAGGCGGCAGGGGCGTCGTGGCCCTGGGTCCTTTCCCCAAAGGAAAACCCCCTGGCTGCAAACTGCAACCAGGGGGCAGTGCCCGAGATGGGATTCGTGGTAAACGCAACCGCCGAGAAGTTCCGAGGGGGGACGGGATATCGGCCTCCGTAGCCGTTGAGCGGAGAAATAGGATGTTGCGTGCCAAAACGGATTGGGCCGTCGCAGAGGATGTATGGGAACTCAACCCTGACAGTAGCCCTGAGAGTCTGAGGCGAGGGGAAATGGGGCCTCAGAGACTTTCGTTTCGGCGATCTTGATGTGGCTGGGGAGGCGGTTCAGGCCGGATCCTCGGGGTCACTCACTCCCAGACGGCGGTGGCGGAATCTCCAAGGGGGGCGATCAGAAGTATTGCCTCCGTCGGCGGCAGCACTACGCAGAAGTAGATGTCCGGCTGGCCTGAGGAATTTTGATGCGGAGTCGTCTTTCCGTGCTGAGAGAAGCCACTCGCCCGTGCTTAGAGACCCCGAGTTGCCTCTTTTCATCTGCTCACCAAGGGAGCTGTGCTGAAGAATGACACGTCCATCGCACGGCCGTCCCATCTGAGTCACGCGGCTGCTGCGGTGCCACGTCTCCGGATTTGGGCGTTGACGGAGGGGCTCGTTGGAATTGCACGTCGAATAAAACGTCTTTGCACACCTTCCCGCTCCCTCACAAGAGCGCGATTGATGCTCCGTCGGAATGTAAGGAGGACTCTACCACCTGGAGGGCATCCAGAGTCGTCGTTGCACACACGTCGACTGCACACTTCTCGAAACACTCTGTTTTGTGTAGTGTCGAGTCCATTCCGTTCGACGTGCACGGCCCCTCCAGACCGATGGACCCCGACGATCTCATCAGTTTCAGCGACGCGGCCCGCCAAATTGGATGCAGCCGGACCACGCTCTACCGTGCAACCGACGATGGGCGACTGAACGACGTGGAAGTGGGTGGCCGTCGAATGCTCCTTAAAGACGAGGCATGGGAGGACTTTGAGCCCATCCGCACAGGGGCCCGGGCACAGAAGCGTTCGGATAAGGCGGAGCCGGAATGAGCGCGGTGTGTACGAGAGACGACTCCTCCCAAACTGCAACCACCACGGCGTAGTACCTACCGTTCTTCGTGAGGGGCCGTATCGGGTGCACTTTTACGCACAGGATCGGCTTCAAGAACCGCCGCACGTTCACGTTCAGCGGGACCGCAACGAGGCGAAATTTTGGGTCGACCCGGTGCGTCTGGAGCGGGGCGGCGGGTTTCCTCGGCACGAGCTCCGTGAGATCCGGCGCCTTCTCGAAACCCACGAACAAGACCTTCTCGACGCCTGGAATGCCTACTCGTAAGCACGCCCCCGACACGAGCTCCCACGACACTGCCCGGATTGTGGAGGCGGAAGTCAACGCAGACGAGATCACAGTTCACCTCGAAGACGGCCGCAGCGTGACGACGCCTCTCGAATGGTACCCCCGATTGGCATTTGCGACCGCCGAGGAACGGCAGACTTACGAGATTACCGGACGCGGCCGCGGCCTCCATTGGCCCATGCTGGACGAAGATCTGTCCGTGCGCGGTATGCTCTCGGGTACGCCCTCCGCAGAGGGCCCAGAGAGCCTCAAGGGATGGAAGGAGGCGCTCCAGGAACGCCGCCGCCTCCGGGCGGAGGAAGAAGAGCCCCCGCCGTGGGGGACGGGCAAGTACCGCATTCCGTACAGCCATTTTCTCGATGATGACACGAGGGAATGATCGGGACCCGCTTCCGACGCCTGCGCCACTCGACGGCCTCGCCCCTGACGATGGAAGGCGCCCGAAGGAAGTCGTAGCGGAGGTATTGGGACACACGACCACCCGAATGGCCGACAAGTACAGTCACCTTTCGCCGGGGGGCAGGGAGCGGTCGATGGAAGACCCGTTCGGCTCGTAGCCACACTTGGGAACGCCGTTCCCAAATTATTCCCAAGTCGTTTTCAGGTTCATGCCATTTCCCTCAGCATCTCGCAAGATCGGGGAGACGAACCCAAACAAAAACGCCTCCGAGATCACCGATGAACGGCGCTCAGAGGCGTTTAAGCTGTCGCTGCGTGTGCCCGAGAGAGGACTCGAACCTCCACGGCCTATAACGGCCACATGGCCCTCAACCATGCGCGTCTACCAATTCCGCCACTCGGGCAGGCACTACTGAATGTCGGGTCTCGAATGTCGACTCGGGGCCGTTGTTTCGGTACGTACCCGCTGCCACTCGACACCCGTAATTGCTGTGACCCCGGCAGGATTCGAACCTGCGACTCACGGATTAAAAGTCCGTTGCTCTGCCAAGCTGAGCTACGAGGTCAAAATGTCAAAGACACGTCCCTATATATGCTGCCCCGTCGCATCTGTTCGTGGCGCCTGGCGTGAAGCGTTCGTGAGGCCGGCACCGGACGACCGTCTGGACCGTCGTCCGACCGTTGAGGACGGCACGCCTCGGTCCATCGCGCAGGGCGATTTCTCATTTTCCCGCCCATTTTCGTATGATGGTCGGGCCGCTGCCCGCCTCCGCCAAGCCCGTCTTAAAAAATGGGTGCTGTGTCCCCGCCTCGGCGTCCGGGGCGGACTGGGGCGGAAATGCGGCGGGCCTGACATTTCACGTTGCTCCCTTGCACGAACCTCTCTCCTCTACCATGGATGTTCTTGTCGTCGGCGGCACCGGCACCATCGGCCGCGCCGTCGTGGATACGCTTTCGCCCCGGCACGACGCAACGGCGGTGGGGCACACGAGCGGCGAGCTGCAGGTCGATCTGGCCGATCCCGAATCGATTGATCGGCTCTACGACGCCGTGGGCCCGCAGGACGCTGTGCTCTCGTGTGCAGGGGAGGCGGCCTTCGGCGAGCTTCCCGAGCTCACGACCGACGACTTTTCCCACAGCCTGTCGAACAAGCTCATGGGGCAAGTAAACCTTGTCCGCCACGGGCTCAACGTGGTGCGCGACGGGGGGAGCTTTACCCTCACGAGCGGCGTGTTGAGTCAGGAGCCAATGCCGGGCAGCGCGGCCATCAGCCTCGTCAACGCCGGCGTCGAGGGGTTCGTGCGGGCGGCCGCCCTGGAGGCGCCGCGGGACATCCGGGTCAACGTGGTGAGCCCGCCCTGGGTGGCGGAGACACTCGATGAAATGGGCGAGGATCCCCGTGACGGCCTGCCGGCGGCGGCCGTCGCGGAGGCGTACCGGGCGAGCCTGGAGGGCGACATGACGGGCGAGACCCTCGATGCGCGGGCCCTGGCGTAGTCCGTGCGGGGCCTGCCGTGTTGCCCATGTGCCCCGGGCGGTCGGGGGAGGGCGGCCGAGGCGGGGCGACGACGGAGGAAGCGACTTGGGGGCGTTCGGGCTCTTTCCTATACTGTATCCCTGTCGCCCTGCGGCGCCCCCGCCGAGCGACGGGCACCGTTGTGTCTTGTCCAGTTGCCGTCTTCACTATGCCCCACCGCCCGGTTCTTCTCGCGCTCGCATCCGCACTCGCGATCGGCCTCGTCGGATGCGCGAGCCCGTCGAACGAGTCCGCCTCCCCCTCCATTGACGGGGTGGGCGAGCCGGCCTGGGTGCAGGACGCCACCGTCTACGAGGTGTTCGTCCCGGACGCCTCCGCGGAGGGCACCTTCCAGGGCCTCATCGGGCGGCTCGACGAGATGCAGGCGATGGGCGTCAATACGCTCTGGCTCATGCCCATCCATCCGATCGGCGAAAAGCGGCGCAAGAGCGACATCGGAGCGCTGGGGTCCCCGTATTCCATCAAAGACTACTACGACGTGAATCCGGACTACGGGACGAAGGCGGACTTCCGGGCACTCGTGGATTCGGTGCACGCCCGGGACATGCACATCATCATCGACCTGGTGGCCAACCACACGGCCTGGGACCACCCGTGGCTGGACGAGCACCCGGACATGTACAGCGACGGGCCCATCGACGGCTTCACGGTGCCGGTGCTGAACGGCGACACGACCAACTGGACGGACGTGGTGGAGCTCGACTTTGAGAACCCGCGGACGCGGCAGGAGATGATCGACGTCATGCAGTACTGGGTTCGTGAGTTTAACATTGACGGCTACCGGGCCGACGTGGCCCACGCGGTGCCGCTCGACTTCTGGAAGAATGCGATCGACTCGGTGGAGGCCCACAAGGAGGTGCTGATGCTGGCGGAGGCGGCGGGGCCGGAAATGCATGAAGTAGGCTTCGACCAGACATACGCCTGGCCCTTCTACGGCGCGCTGAAGCGGGTGTGGGCGGAGGACGCCCCCGTCCGCACCCTCGCCACGCAGGTCGACACCGCCCTTGCCAATCTCCCGGAAGCGGCCCGGCGCCTGCGCTTCACCACGAACCACGACGAGACGATGTGGGACGCCCCCCCGCCCGCCCTCTTCGACGGCCTCGAGGGCTCGAAGGCGGCGTTCGTGCTTGCGACGAGCATGCCCGGGGCGCCGCTGGTCTACAACGGCCAGGAGCTGGGCGTGGCCGACTCGGTGTCCTTCTTTGCCCGCACGCCGTACGACTGGTCGCAGACGCCCGACGTCCGACGCTTCTACCGCGATTACCTCGGGCTGTACGGCGACAGCCCGGCCCTGCGCACCGGGGCCCTGACGGTGCATACCCCGGACGCCGAGGATGTGCTGGTGTACGAGCGGGCGACGGACACGGACAGCCTGCTCGTTGCGGTCAACGTCCGCGACGCCTCGCGCGAGGTCTCCCTTCCGGACGGCTACGCCGACGCGCCCCTCACCGATGCCCTGACGGGGGCGTCTGTGGAGGGCGCGACGATGACCCTGGAGGCCTACGACTACCGCGTTCTCCGGCGGGAGGCCGCGGAATGACGGACAAATCGGAAGATCGACACCGCAGGGCGCCCGCGCCCGGACCCGCGAGGTCTTGCTTACGTCTCACTCGTATCGCCTATGGCACCTGCCGACGACGCCGAGGGCTCCGCTCGTTCCCCGAGCGCGTCGTCGGACGCCTCGCCCCTCGCCGACCTTGACGTTTGGCTGCTCTTTGCCGTCACGCTGGTGGGCGTCGGCAATGTGTCCGGGGTGTCGCCCGCCTTTCCGCAGGTGGTCGACGTACTCGACATTTCGCGGGTCCAGGTGGGCTGGGTCGTGACGGCCTACTCGCTCCCGGGCCTCCTGAGTGCGCCCCTCGCGGGCATCGGCGCCGACCGCCTGGGACGGAAGCGGGTGCTGGTGCCCACGCTGTTTGTGTTTGGGATCGCCGGCGGGGCGTGCGCCCTGGCCCGGTCGTTTCCCGTGCTGCTCGGCCTGCGGGCCGTGCAGGGGTTCGCCGCGGCGCCGCTGGTCGGGCTCGCCATTACGATCATCGGCGACCGGTACGACGGCGCGACGCGGGCCGCGGTGGTCGGCTACAACGCCACGGCCCTCAACGTGGGGACAGCGGCCTTTCCGGCCGTGGGCGGAATGCTGGCGGCCATCGCGTGGTACGTGCCGTTCGCCCTCCCACTTCTCGCCCTTCCGGTGGGGGCGGCGGTGGCGTGGAAGCTGGAGGCCCCGGCGGTCGACGGTCGGTCGAGTGCGGAGGGCTTTCGGGGCTACCTCCGGACGGTGGGGGCGCGCCTGCGGGATCGACGGGTCTTCGGCCTGCTCGCCGTCAACCTCGGCATCTTTGTCCTCATCTTCGGCGCCTTCCTCACGTACGTGCCGGAGCTCGTCGAGACCCGCTTCGGCGCCTCGTCCGTCGTGTCGGGGGGGGTGCTGGCCGCGGCGTCGGTGTCGAGCGCCCTGGTGGCGACCCAGATTGGGCGCCTGGCGACCTGGGTCCCGCCCCGCCGCCTCATCCAGGGCTCCATCGTGATCGACGGGGTGGCGCTCGTCCTCATGCCGCTGGCGCCCGGCGTGTGGGGCGTCGGGATGGCCTCGCTGTTCTACGGCGTGGCACAGGGCCTGAACCAGCCGGCCCTGCAGACCCGGCTGACCGAGCTGTCGTCGGAGGCCTCCCGCGGTGTGATTTTGTCCCTCAACGGCACGATCCTGCGCCTTGGGCAGGCCGGGGGGCCGCTCCTGATGGGCCTGGCGCTCGCCCTGGGCGGCATCGAGGCGGTGTTCTACGCGGCCGGGGGCGTGGCCCTCCTGGTGGGGCTCGCGGCGCTGTGGCTCCTCGGCGCAGCGTAGGAACGCCCGGATGGGCGGCACAGGGCCCTCGTCCGGGGCGTCGAGGCGGCGGCGTCCCCCCTCCGGGCCGGCCCTAATGATCGATCGTGAGGACCGCGCGGAAGCGGGCCTCATTGTTGATCATGCGGTCGTAGGCCGCCCCGGCCGCCTCCAGGGAGAAGGTCTCGATCTCGGGCAGCGCCTCGGCCTGCGCGCTGAACGCGAGCGTGTCCTCCGAGTCCTTCGCGTCGCCGCTGGGCCAGCCGGAGACCGACTTGCGGCCCTGAATGAGCGCCATCGGTGGGACCTCGACCGCCTCTCCCGTCGCGGCAACGATCACGAGGTCCCCGTCGCGGCCCAGCCCGCCGAGGACCGACGTAATGGCGTCGGAATTTGGCGCGGTGGCCAGGATCAGGTCGGCCCCGCCCCGAGCCTGAAGTGCCTCGGCCGGATCGGTGTTCGACACGTCGACGAAGTGGGCGGCCCCGAGGTCGTGGGCCAGCGCCTCCTTGTCGGCACTCGTGGAGAGCGCCACCACCTCCAGGCCCATCGCCGCGGCGTACTGCACGCCCAGGTGGCCCAGTCCGCCGATGCCCTGCACCGCGACGAGGTCGCCGGGCTGCAGGTCCTGATTGCGAAGCGCGTTGAACGTGGTGATGCCGGCGCAGAGCAGGGGCGCGGCGTCTTCGGCGGCCAGGCCCTCCGGCATCTTCGCCACGGCCTCGGCGGGGGCGGTCATGTACTCGGCGTAGCCGCCGTCGTAGTGGATGCCGGTCACGAGGCCGTTCTCGCAGTTCACAAAGTCGCCCGTGCGACAGGCGTCGCAGGTGAAGCAATGGCCGCCGTGCCAGCCGACCCCCACGCGGTCGCCCTCCGACCACTGGGTAACATCCGTTCCCACGGCGTCGACCACCCCGGCGACCTCGTGGCCCGGCACGCGCGGGTATTCGAGGCCGGGGAACGTGCCCTCCTTCACGAAGGCGTCGCTGTGACAGATGCCACACGCCTCGACGCGAACGCGCACCTCGTGGGCGTCGGGGTCGGGCACAGGAAGGTCAACGATTTCAAAGTCGGCCCCGGCACTGGGAATGCGGGCGGCTTGCATGGTGGACATGAGGGCAAAAGGGGCTGTTGTGCGGGCGAATCGAAAGGCTCTCTCCGGAGGTGCCGTTCTGGAAGGAGCCCGGGAAGTTCATAGACCGGTACCGATCGACTCCGGCCGCGTTTCCAGGCAGGGAATCCACGGCGAGGGCCCGCACCGGATTGACAAAGGGGACTGCGGTGCTGTAACGTCTGGGACGAAGGGCACGTAGAGAAATAAGAGTTCGTTCACAGATCCACGGCCCCCATGTCCGGCTCCTCCCTCCTTCGCCTTGCAGTCGTTGCATTGCTTCTCGCCGTGGGGCCCGCCGCGGCCCAGGAACAGCAGTACGTGCTGTCGGAGATGGACGTCACCGTCCACGTGCGGCCCGATGGCGGCTACGAGGTGCAGGAGTCGATTGCGTACGATTTCCAGCAGGGGGCTTTTTCGCGGGCGTACCGGTCGGTCGTGCGGGCGGATGCGGGCGCCCTTCGGGCCGTGGCGGTGACCAGTCCGGAAACGTCCGTCGACTCGGTACGGACGGGGGAGACAGACGGTGTGCGCCAGGTCTGGTGGTCGTTTCCGGACCGCTCCGCGCCGGCCCGGTTCGATGTCCGGTACATCCTGGAGGAGGCGCTCTACGAGCGAGGCGACCGCAACGTGGTCCAACTCGACGTGATGGCCGACGGGGCCGTCGTGCCCACCCGAACCGTGGACGTACAGGTGGTTCTCCCGGCGGCCTTCGACCTGCAGCGAGACGACGTTGTGCTCCGTCCGGACGCGGGGACCGTGCGACGAGAGGCCGGCCGGATTGTGGCGTCGTTCCACCGCGATCGCGTAGAGGAGGGGGACGACCTCTCGGTCGAGGTGTCGTTTCCGAAGCAGGCGGCCGGCGAGCATCTGCCGACGACCGCAGATTTTCTCTTCGGGCTGTTTCTCGTGGTTGTGGGCGGTGCCGCGGGGGGCGTTGCTGCGTGGCGCTGGCGCGGCCCGCGCCCGGAGCGAACGGCCCGCCGCCCGCCGCCTGACCTCGACCGGCCGATGGCAGTGGCGCTGCTCGGGAATCGGGACGGACAGGCGTTCCTCGCAACGCTGTTCGATCTCGCCCGGCGCGGCCACGTCACCCTTCGTCACGACCGGGCGGATCAGGCCTTCGGAACCACCGATATGGTCCGGCTGGAGACGCATCCTACCCCGGACAACCTCTCGGACTTCGAGCGTCGCCTCGTGGACACGCTCGGGGAGTACGAGACCCTCGAGGACTTTTGGTCGGACACCAGCTCATTCCGGAGTGACGTCATGAGTGACGTTCGGGGCGTGCTGTTTGAGCGTGGGTGGATGGAGAACCACACGGTGCGCTCCGGACTGCTTCTGGGCGGGGCCCTCGTGGCGCTTCTCGGGGGATTCGCCGCCGTGGTAACGGGCGACAGCGCCCTTCGCTTCTACCTCCTCTTCGGGGGCATGGGCGTGAGCCTCGGGGGATTCATCGCCGCGGTGCGGCAGTACACCTGGACCGAGGACGGCGCGCGCCGGGCCGTGGCGCTCCGCGCATACCTCGACCACGAGAAATCCGAGATTGAGCGGCTTCGAGAAACGAGTCCGGCACGCGCCGCCGAACGGCTCGTGGATGCGCTCCCGTGGCTGCTCCTCCACGAGGAGGTGTCGAGGGCCTGGATCGAAGAGACCAAAGAGGCGCTCGATGCGGCGGACGAGGTGCCGGAGCTCCCGGAGGGGTTCGCCAGTCTCGTGGGGGCGGAGCAACCGGCGAGTGCTCCCGTCGCGGCCTTTTTGCCGGTCGTGACGGTGATGGGGGCGGTCGAGTCGTCGTCGGCCGGGGCTGCAGGGGCGGCCGGGGCTGCCGGAGCGGCTGGCGGCGGCGGGGCCGGTGCCGCGGGGGCGGCGTGAGTGCGTTGAACGTTGGAAGGTTGGGGGAGAGAAATCCCGTCTCCTGATGCCTGAGTTCATTCGGGGAGGTCAAGCACGTTTCGCGCCTCGTCTGCGCGATTGGCAGGCACTTTTGCCTGCACGCCCCCTTCCGTGGCGTCAAACATCGGCGCGAGGCCGGACTGGTCTGCATTTGCGAGCATGCACGGAATGCCGGCGTCCTCTAGCCTGGTTTTGGCGAGCTGGGCACCGCCTCGCATGTCGTAGCGGGCGACGGTGACGAGGGACGCGTCCGACACGGCACGTGCAAGAGGCTGTACGAGAAGAAGGGTGAGGAGGCTAATCGGCCATCCACGCCTTTGCCAGCGCCTCCGGGTCGGGCGTCTCGCCGCTGGCGGTGAAGCTGCGGGCGACGTACTTGCCAATTAGGTCGAACTCCAGGTTGACCGCCGCCCCCTCCGTCCACGTTTCCGCCACGTTCGTGACCGCGTGGGTGTGCGGGATGATGGCGACGGTGAACGTGTCCTCGCCGAGGCGGGCCACCGTGAGGCTGATGCCGTCGACGGAGACGGACCCGACCGGGATCAAGTACGCGGCGTGCTGCGGGTCGAACTGAATCGTGTAGAGCCAGTCGGTCTCCTCCTGCTCCACGTTCGTGATGGTGCCGGTGGCGTCGACGTGGCCCTGCACGAAGTGGCCGTCGAGCCGGTCGCCGGCCTGCAGGGCGCGCTCCAGGTTGACCGGGGCGCCCGCCTCCAAGTCGCTGAAGGTCGTCTTGCGCAGGGTCTCCTCGATGCTGTCGACAGCGAAGGTGGAGGCGTCCGGGTCGACGTCGACGACGGTCTGGCACGCGCCGTCGATCGACACGCTCTGATCGATGTGGAGCTCGGGGGCGAGGTCCGCCTCGATCGTGAGCCGCTTGCCCGCACGGTCGCTGCCGAGGGACTCGACCGCCGTGAGCGTGCCGACTTCTTCGATGATGCCGGTAAACATTGTGGTGGGAGGGATTGGGAAAAAGAACCTCTAAGCCGGGGGCGTCAGCGAGTGAGGGGCCTACACGGCCCGCCGGTAGCCGCGCAGGAGCACGTCCGCCCCCACGGTCGCCCACGCCTGCTCGGCGAACGTGAGGGCCCCGTCCATCTCCGTGATGCCGAGGTCGCGGAGCGCGGGCCGCCCGTCCCCCAAAACCTTCGGCGCGACGAAACAGAAGAAGCGGTCCACGAGGTCCTGTCGGAAGAGGGCCGTCGCGAGGCCAGGCCCGGCCTCCACCAGGAGCGACTGGAGCGGCGCCGCGTCGCGGCCGGCGTCGGTGCCGAGGCGCTGAAGGAGGGCGTGAAGGTCGAGGTGGGCGTCGCCCGTCTCGGGGATGCGCAGGATCGCCCCCCCGCGGTCAGTCAGTGGGGCGGCGTAGTCGGGACGGGGGCGGTCCTCGCCCACGACGGCGACCGTATCCTCGGCGTGGGCGTCGGTGAAGAGGGCCCGGTCGGGCGAGAGCGTGCCCTCGCGGTCAAGGACGAGGCGAAGCGGCTGGGGGCCGTCCACGTGACGCACCGTGAGGCGAGGGTCGTCGTGGGCGGCGGTGCCGCGGCCCACGAGAATCCCGTCCAGTTCCGCCCGCCACTGGTGAACGAGCGTGCGGGCCGCCTCGCCCGTGATCCACTGGCTGTCGCCCGTGCGGGTGGCGATGCGCCCGTCCAGTGTCTGGGCCGTCTTGAGTGTGACGAGCGGACGTCCGGTCTCGACGTGGTGGAAGAAGGCCTCGTTGAGGCGGCGGCAGGCGTGCTCGTGGACGCCCACC
Organism: Salinibacter pepae; assembly: GCF_947077775.1. Taxonomy (NCBI): domain Bacteria; kingdom Pseudomonadati; phylum Rhodothermota; class Rhodothermia; order Rhodothermales; family Salinibacteraceae; genus Salinibacter; species Salinibacter pepae. The sequence continues at coordinate 1,248,680 of NZ_CAMTTE010000001.1, read as the reverse complement.
TCCACCTCTACCCCCTGCTCGCGCAACTGTCGGATGCCGCGGCCTTGGGCCTGCGGAAACGGGTCGACCGTCCCCACCACGACACGAGGGATGTTCTTTTCAACAATCAGGTCGGTGCAGGGCGGCGTCTTGCCGTGGTGGCGACAGGGCTCTAGATTGACGTAGAGGGTGGCATTCTGGAGGGCGGCGGGGCCGTGCTGCTGCTCGGCGGCCTGGAGGGCGCGGGCCTCGGCGTGGGGCCCGCCGTAAGTCCGGTGGGCGCCCTCTCCCAGTACGGTGCCGTCCGGGGCCAGGAGGACGGCGCCCACCATCGGGTTCGGACTCACCGTGCCCGCCCCCGTCCGGGCCAGATCCAGACACCGTTTCATCCAGGGCACGTGTCCAGTGTCGTCCACAGGAGGAACGTCTCCCTGGCGTAGGTCGGGGGCGGCGAGTCCGTCGGCGGTCATTTGTCAACGTCGAACTTGGATTCAGAACGGGGCTTCGGGTCGGGTAGGACGAATGGACGGGCCTTCTCGGCGGGACGATCACGAAGCGCCGCCGCGACCCGGCCCCGCACAGGAACGGGAAGCAGACGCCCCAATCGGAACCGCCGGGGGGCCGGCTCTGGGACAACGACAATGGGGGCGCCTGTAGGCCCGGCCCGCAACGCCCCGGCGGCACGGCGCCCTACCTGCCCCGGCGGTGATCCGTTCCGCCGCAACCAGGCGATCGCCGCGCCGCCGGGCGTCACGACTGCCGTTCGGCGTGACGGGTTTCATGCGTGCAGGCCCCTAGGAGAGGCATTTGAATGTGGGGGACAGGTCGGTTCTGGACCAGAAGCATAATTGTTGTTTGGATGACACTGCATGATATCAATTTCTATGCACGACAGAGGGGCACGATGCCGGTCAGAGGAGATTCACGAGATTCTGCCTCTTCGTGCATTGGAATCGCACGCGGGTCGGGCCGCACGCGCAGCGTTGCCCCTGCTGTGTCCGTGGGGGCGTGTCCCTTGCTTCGAACCAAACGCCCTCGGCCGGGCATAGGCTCCTTCTCATCGTTTGTGTGCCATCCACCTCGCCTGTCCGATGCGTTCGGTGCTCACGTCCATCTGGGTGTGGTTCGCCATCGGCACCCTGATCGTCCTGTGGGTGCCCGTCATGCTCGTGGCCCGTGCCGTGGACCGCGACCCGGCGCACTACTATGCCGGGTACACCCTCCGCATCATGGGGCGCTTGTTTACGTACGTGAATCCGTTCTGGGACGTCACCCTCGAAGGGGCGTTCCCGGAGGACCCCCGTCGTCCCTACGTTGTGGTGTGCAATCACTTCTCACAGGCCGACCCCCCCATCATCTCCCGTGTGCCCTGGGAGATGAAGTGGGTGGCGAAGAAACAGCTCTTCGACCTGCCGGTGGCCGGGTGGCTGCTGCATCTGAGCGGGGACATCTCGGTCGACCGGCGGCGCAAGAAGAGCCGGGCCCGGGTGCTCACAACGGCCCGCGACTACCTCGAGAAGCGGTGCAGCGTCATGTTTTTTCCGGAGGGCACGCGCTCCCGCGACGGGCGGGTGCAACGGTTCTCCGACGGGGCCTTCCGGCTCGCCATCGAGGAGGGGGTGCCGGTGTTGCCCCTCGCCATCGACGGCACCCACGAGGCCCTGCCAAAAAACTCCCTCTGGTTCAAGCCCAACCCGGAACCGATTCGTGTACAGGTGCTGGAGCCGGTCGAAACCGACGGGTGTTCGCCGGACCAGGCCCGGGCCCTACAGCGCCACGTGCGGGCCCGGATTGTGCGGCAGATTGCGGACTGGCGCGACGCCGATCTCGACACGGTCGATGGACGCAGCGGGACGGAGGCCGCCGCTGCCCGGTGGATCGACGAGGGCCCGGGGACCCCTGCCCAATCCGCCGGAAGGGCCTCTGGTGAAGCGTCCGTCAAACCCTCCACGTCTTCCGGCACGTCGGAACCGGGCCGCTAGAGGACTCATTCTGTGTACTGCCTTAAATTCAGTGCAGCAGATCGCTTGCCCAGTAGCTCAATCGGCAGAGCGTCCGGCTCTGGACCGGGAGGCTGGTGGTTCGAATCCACCCTGGGCAACCGTTCACACCTCTTTGTCCCTGCGGAGCCGCCGGCGCCGTGGGGCTTTTTTGTGTCGTGCCGTGGCGCCCCCACGGAAAGGCCCCTCGCGGGAAAGTCCCCCGCGGTGCCCGAGCGGAAAAAGGGGGCGCGCCGGGGCTACTCCGAAACGAACGCCCCGTGGGCGTCCCGGCTGCGGGCGTGCCGGAGAGGGCGAGCAGCGAGGCATGCCCCCGGCCCTGAAGAACAGATCCGAAGCGGTCCGTCGTCCCTACCCGACGGCAGGCAAGATCGTCGCTTCGCCCAAAAAATTCAGTTGCGACGTAAGATGCCAAATGGAATAAAAATTTTCAGTGTGAGTGACCAAAAGATCAAAGCTGGCACTCTCATTTTCCATAGGGCCCAAAAAGTCGATTTCTGCTTAACATGAATATGAAATTAAGGTAGATGGGGGCGTGGGGTGCGGAAGAGGGGGTTTAGGGGGCATGCGAGGGGGAATCGAGCGGGAAGGCAGGGTGGATGAGGCTGAGGTGCAAATGATGCGCCTTTCTTAAGAGAAGGTCAATTGTGCTTTTGGATGATGATGTCCGTCGTGTTAGCGGACTGAGGATTATCGGTTTTCTTCGTCTTGACAATAAAATTTCTTGTAGGTACAATTCGGGTGCCAGGAAAAGAGACGGCGAAGAGAATTGCTCTCGAACGCTGACGCGGACAGGGCACTTTTCTTCGCGCGTCTCCGGCGAGTCTCACATTTTGCCAACACATACTGAAGCCCCGCGCCGGGCTGGTCTTTGGAAGGGACGGCCGACGCGGGGCGCCCACAGCTACCGCTGCAAGCCTCATGAATACAACGGTACGAGGAGATGGTTCTGTGGCGCGCTCATGGATGTCGATCCTGGGCGCCGCCCTCACGCTTTTTGTCGCTGCGTCGTTCTTCCCCGGTACGGCCCTCGGTCAGGGGGCTGATCCCCCGGATGCGTCTCTCGAACAGGAGGGGGAAGGCACCTGGCACGATGACGTGCTTCGCATCAAGGTGGCCCCGAATGTGGCCGACCAGGCGACGCCCATGAAGCGAAATGGGGTTGCGACCCTTGGCGTTGCGTCAATTGATGCGCTCAACCGGGAGTACGACGCCGTCTCGATTGAGCCCCTGTTTGATGTAGGGGGCGAGTACGCAGAGCGCCATCGCGAATACGGACTGCATCGGTGGTACGAAATTCGTCTCGCCGAGGGGAAGGCCTCGGCCGATGCGGACATAGAGACGGCCATGAGCGCGTACTCGAACGCGTCGGCCGTCTCCGTCGCCGAAGGAAAGGCTCGGGCTGAGCAGCACGTCGTCGAAGATTCGCGGGCGCCTGTCACGTCGCTGCTCGATCCACTGCCCGGCACGCCCGATGACCCGCTGTACGGGGATCAGTACGGGTTCCAGAACATCGAGGCGGAGGGGGGATGGTCGACCCGGACCGGCGACACGACGGTCGTCGTGAGCGTTCACGACTCCGGCATCAGCGGAAGCTTCGACGGGAACGAGACCACCGTCAACCATCCGGATCTCCAGCCGAACGTTTGGTACGGGGGGGACCCCAGCGACGGAAGTGTGCACGGGAAGAACTTCCGGGCCGGAGACCCGGCGGACCTAACTGATAACAACGGCCACGGGACGCACGTCACCGGAACGGTCGCTGCCGTCACCAACAATGCCTTCGGCGTAGCGGGCACCGCGGGGGGGAACGGGGAGTTCGCGAACGGTCGCGGAACCGGGGTCCGATTCATGGTGACGCCGGGCCTCAACCAGCCGGACGCCTACGTGTACGCCGCCGATAACGGGGCGGTGATCTCCCAGAACAGTTGGGGCTTCACGAGTCCGGGGGTCTTCCCGCAGTCCCTGCAGGATGCCATTGACTACTTTATCGACAACGGAGGGGGCGACCATCTCGACGGGGGCATTGTCGTCTTCTCCGCCGGAAACGACGCCGACAACGGAGACTGGTTCCCGGCGGCCTACGACCCGATCGTCTCGGTGGCCTCTACCGATCAGAACGACAATGTGTCTTCGTTCTCCAACTACGGGGAATGGGTCGACATCGCCGCACCTGGCACCGCGATTTTGAGCACCTGGATCGCGGGGCAGGGAAGCGTCGAAGAGAATTTTGAGTTCCTAAGTGGGACCTCGATGGCCGCCCCGCACGTGTCGGGGGCTGCCTCGCTGGTGGTGTCCGAGTTCTCGGACGTCAGTAGCCCGGAGCAGGTGGAGTCGATCCTGGAGGAGTCCGCCGACAACGTTGGGGCGACGCTCGACATTGGGGCCGGTCGCCTGAACCTGGCCCAGGCGCTGCAAGAGGACGATGGCAACGCGCCGGCGGCGATTGCTGATCTGTCGGTGAGTGACGTAGCGTCGGCCCATGTGGACCTGCAGTGGACGGTGCCGGATGGGGAGCCGACGGTCTACGACATTCGGTATTCCACCGATCCGATCGAGACCGATCAGGATTTTCAGAACGCCACGCAGGTGGCCGATCCGCCGTCCCCGTCCGCGCCGGGCGACACCGACGAAGCAACTGTTGAAGGCCTGACGCCGGGCACGGAGTACTTCTTTGCCATCAAATCGTCGGACACGTTCGGCAATACCTCCGGCCTGTCCAACGTGGCGTCCGCGACCACCGAGAATGCCCCGGCGATCGCCGTGGACCCGGAGTCGGTGTCTCAGACGCTTAACACTGGCGAGTCTGGCTCCGACAACTTTGCGATTTCGAACGTCGGAGAAGACACGCTTTCGTTCGCGCTGCAGGCCGGCACCGGTGGGTCCGACATTGCCGATCCGATCGGCGAGCCGACGGAGCTTCGCAGCCTGGCCGGTGCGCTTCCTCCGCGCCTCGAGCAGATGGAGGCGAATCAGCCTCAGGATCGCTTCTCGTCGAGTGAAACCACCTACAAGGCCGACGAGGGAGCCGTACAGCAGCAGTCCACGGAGGTCGAAGGGCGGCCCCTCGCGAAGCTGCTCGACGAGGTCGGGACGACCGGATTTGGGAATGACGTCTTCAATCAGGAGTACGAGATTTACTCCTTCGACCTCGGCGTTCCGTCCGACCTCACACAGGTGGACGACGGGGTGAACTCCTTCGCCGGAAACTTCATCCAGGGGAATAACGAGGAGATCTACTGGATCGACAATGCGGACAACACCCTCAAGACGTATGCCCTCGACGATGGCACCGTCGAGGCGATTGGGGAACTGAACCCGCAGTCCAGCGACCCGGGATGGACCGATCTAGAGACGGACTATTCCACCGGCACCACGTACGTTACGACCACCGATGCGCTCTACGAACTCGATCCGCAGAACGCGGAGCTGACACTCGTCGGTGAATTTTCCGGGGGCCTGTTGCCTGTCGCCTTCGCGGTTGACGCTGAGGGACAGGGGTACCTCCACGACATTCAGGGCGATAACATTCTAACCGTCGATCTGGAAACGGCGGAGACGGAGGTGCTCGGGTCCACGGGCATCGACGCCAACTTCGCCCAGAGCATGACCTACGACCACGCGACCGACCAGTTGCTCATGGCGGCGTACAAGGGCAACGCGGCGTCCGTCCCGGCCGAGCTCCGAGAGGTAAACATGGAGACCGGCAACACGGAGCTCATCGCCCCGATCGGGCCGGAGGGCGAGTCCAACGAGCTTGGGTGGTTCGCTACGCCGGGGCCGAGCTTCCAGTGGCTCACCGCCGAGCCGACCGAGGGCGAGGTCGCTGCGGGCGATCCCGGGGAGGAAATCACGCTCACCTTTGAGACGGTGGCGGACGACGAGGACGCGAACGACCTCGTCGGAGGCCTTGAGTACTCCGGGAGCGTACAGGTCGAGAGCAACGACCCGGGCACGCCGGTCGAGGAGGTTCCGGTTACGTTGACCGTAGAGGGGAATCCGGCGATCTCCGTCGATGAGGGCCTCGACTTCGGCGAGGTCTTCGCCGGCACGACGGGACGGGACACGCTGACCGTCACGAACGCGAGTGACGACGCCATCCTGCAGGTGGCCTCGATCGAACTCGCCGAGGGGGACACGCCCTTCTCGGTGGCGGACGCGTCGCCGTTCGTCCTCGATCCGGGACAGAGCGGGAGCATTCCCCTCGCGTTCGAGCCGACAGAGAATGGCTCATTCGAGACGACGCTCTCATTCCAGAATTCGGCCACCGGCACGCAGGAGGTCACGATCACCGGGCAGGGATCGCCGTTCGTCTCGATTGCGCCGGACGAACTGAATCAGGAAATCGACCTGACGTCCGGCGACTCGACGGCCACCCAAGAGTTCACCATCACCAACGAGTTCAGTGAGAGCCTTCCGTTCTCGGTGGTCGTTGAGGCCCTCGAGGGCGAAGGGGCCATGGACCTCACACCGAAGCTGGCGGACGAGGAGCTTCAGCGCTGGCGTCAACTGCAGCAGACCACGCCGCAGTTGAACGCGGAGCCCGCGGAGCCGTCGTTGGGACCCGCCCCCGACGACGGGGCGACGACCAGTTCGGCCGCGGCACGCCTCCTGGACGGGCCTCAGGTCCTGGACGAGACGGGCGTGACGGCCTACGGTGCGGAAGTGATTGCCCCCGAACTCGTGGCCTTCGACACGGGCCTGCCGGGCGAGTTCACGGTTGTCGATGAGGGTGTGGACTCGTACGCCGGAAACTTCACCCTCGGCAACAATGACGAGATCTACTGGATCGACAACACGGACAACAACCTCAAGACATATGCCCTTGAGGACGGGACCGTCGAGACGGTCGGCGAGCTCAATCCGGAGGGGTCGGACGTCACCTGGTCGGACATGGAGACGGATCCGACCGACGGCACGACCTACGTGACCGCCGGCGAAGGCAACACCAACCGGCTCTACGAGCTGGACGTGGAGAACGCCGAGCTCGACCTGGTGGGCGAGTACGCGAGTGGCGGCGACCTCGTCGTGGCGCTCGCGATTGACGGCGAAGGGGATGCCTACGCCCACGAGATTTTGAACGACGAAATCCTGAGCGTCGACCTTGAGACGGCCGAATCGGAGGTCATCGGCTCCACGGGCATTGACGCCAACTTTGCCCAGAGCATGACCTACGACGCCGAGACGGGCCAGGTGCTCATGGCCGCGCTCCACAACTGCTCCATCTTCGGCTGCGGGAGCGGGACGCTCCGCCAGGTCGATCGCGAGACCGGCAACACGACGCTGATCGGATCCTTCCCGGAAGGCGGGAACGACGAGCTCGGCTGGATGGCCACGCCGGGCCAGGGCATTCCGTGGCTCGCGACGAACCTGGAGCAGGGCACGGTCCCGGCCGGCGCCACGCTGCAGCTGGAGGCGCAGTTCGACGCCACGCAGGTCGAGGAGGGCGACTACGAGGCCCAGATCAGCATCGTCGGCGATGACCTGCAGGGCGAGCCCAGCGAGTCGGTTCCGGTCAACCTCTCGGTAGAGGCGGCGCCGGTGGCGTTCGTCTCGAAGGATTCGCTCGGGTACGAGGACCTCTTCGTGGACGACACGTCGAGCACGCAGATGGTAACGCTCCGCAACGACGGCGCGGCCAACCTGAACGTGACCAACGTGTCGATCGACTCGGAAAACTTTGCCTTCGAGGGAGAGAGCGAGTTCACGCTCGGGCCGGGCGATGCGCGGATCTTCGACGTGGCCTTCACGCCGCAGAGCGTCGGGGAGTTCACCGCGACGATGACCATCGAGGGTGAGGAAATTTCGGCTCGCGAGGTTACGCTCGTTGGCGAAGGCATCCCGGCGCCCGCGCTCTCGCTCACTCCGACGAGCTTCGAGAAGCAGGCCTACGTCGGCCAGACGCAGGGAGAGACCGTTGAGGTCACCAACACTGGCGGCAACCCACTGGAGTACGACCTCTCGGTGCTGCCGACCAGTCCGCCTGCGCAGTCCCTCCTCCTTGAGGAAGGCTTTGGTGGAGAAGAATTCCCGCCGGGCGACTGGTTCCGCGCCGGTGCGAACGACGGCGAAAACTGGTCGACAGTAGGTGAGGATTGTACCTTCTACTTCGACGACCCGGAGCAGGCGTGCTTCTACTGGTCCCCCTCCACGGAGGGTACGCAGCGCCTGATCACGCCCCAGCTAAACACCGAGGACCTCGGACAGGTGTTCGTCCAGTTCTCTCACATCATCGACGCCTTCAGCGAAGGCGAATTCACGGTCCGTCTCGAGACGACCGGCGATGGTGGTGAGACCTGGACCACGGTGGAGGAATTCCCGGCCCAGGACGTTGGCCCGATCGATGAGATGATTGCGATCGACAACGAAGACGTGGGCTCCGACGAGTTCCACGTGGCCTGGACGTTCGAGGGCGATTCCTTCAACATCAACGGCTGGGCCGTCGACGACGTGCAGGTGTTCGCCGGTGGCGAGTGGCTGGCCGTCGACCAGACGTCCGGCACCATCGCGCCGAGCGAGTCGGACACCCTCAACCTGACCGTGGACACCAACGTGCCGGGCATCGAAGAGAACACCTACCAGTCGGGCCTTGGCTTCGTGACCAATGCCCCGCTGGCGGAGACCGCGGAGCTGCCCTTCACGCTGAATGTGATCGAGGCCCTCTCCGTGACCGCTGAACACTCGGAGGGTGACGGTGAGGTGTTCCCGAACGAAGAGTTCACGTTGGACATGAACGCTGAGAGCCTTGATGACCTGGAGGTCTTCTCCTACCAGATGGAGATGGGCTTCAACACCGACCGCATGCAGGTCCAGGAGGTGACAACCGAGGGCACGCTCAGCGAAGGCCTCACGCTCACCTCGAACATCGACAATGAGGCGGGCGTCGTGACCATCGCCGCGGCCGACGACGGGCTGAATAGCAACAGCACCGGGAGCGGCGAGAGCGACGGCGACGACGGAGCTGCCCTCTTCGACATTGAGGGCGAGGGCGTTCTCGTCTCGATCGAGGCGACCGGCCAGCCCGACCACGGCGAGATGGTCATGGACCTTCAGGAGATGGTGTTCAACGAGGGGCAGCCGCCGGCGACCCCGGTGAACGATACCATGGAGGTCGTCCCGCTCTACGGCGACACGAACCTCAATCTCAGCATCACCGCAGGAGACGCGGGAGATGCCCTTGACTTCGTCGTCGGATTGACCGACCTCATTGAGGCGCAGCGGACGCACGCGGATGTCTCAGGGGACGGTGACGTTAGCGCTCTTGATGCCTCACTAATCCTACAGCGTACAGTCGGTGGCATTCCGTGCTTCCCAGTGGAAGCCGGCTGTGAACAGGGAACGGAGGCGCTGGCCACCACCTCGAAGTCGTCTAGCAAAGCAACCGCGTCCTTTGCCTGGGGCGAGGTGACCGAGCCGAAGCAGGCCACCAGCGCAGAGAGCGAGAAGATGCAGTTGCCCCTGGTTCTCAGTCAGACTGGCCAGTCGGTACGGGCCATCGACGTGACTACGAAGGTGGACCCGGACAAGGTGGCCGTGAACGACATGGCGGCTCAGCTTCCGGACGACTGGCGGGCGGTCCACCACGTGTCCGACGATGGGACCTTGAAGATCTCGATGGCGGGCACCACGCCGATCTCCAATGCCGGAAAGGTTGCGACCCTGACCATGGAGCGCAAAGAGTCCGACGCGACGCTGGAGATGGGCGGCAATGTGACCGTCAACGAAGGGGCTGCCCAGAAGCTCGAGACGAAGTCCATCGTCTCCATCCCGGACGAGTTTGCCCTGGAGGGGGCGTACCCGAACCCCTTCCGGCAGGCCGCAACCCTGAAGATGGACCTGCCCCAGAAGGCGAACGTGACCGTCGAGGTCTACGACCTGCTGGGCCGCAAGGTGCAGACCGCACACCGCGGTGAGATGGCCGCGGGGTCGGGCCGTACGGTCCAGATCAGCGGCTCCGACCTCTCCTCGGGCACGTACTTCTACCGCGCCCGGGTCGAAATGGACGAGAACCGCGTGACCGAGACCGGGAAGATGACAGTCGTCCGGTAGTTCCGAAGGATGCTACCCGAAGATGGGGTTTCCTCAAGACAACCAAGGGGTTCGAGGAGCTTAGCTCCTCGGGCCCCTTTGGTTCTTGGGGGCACTCGTAGCCTTCACACTCAGAATTTCTTCTTCCATGATGAGCGACCGACATGTAGCCGCGGCATTGAGCCTGCTCCTCGTTCTGGTTTTTGTTGGAGGGATGCCTGCACCGACACATGCGCAGTCGGGCATTTCTGTAACGGTTGCTGAGATCGATCCGACGCCGGGGCAGACCGTGACCCTGAGTATCGAGGCGGATCTCAGCGGAAACAGTGTGGATGCCTATTCGGACATGGAGTTTACATTCGATAGCGAGGTCCTCAACATAGTTGACATCCGAGATGGGAGTGAGCTTAGTTTTGGCTCAAACAACCTTACGAAGAACGAAAGTATAGGTGAGCTGCGGGTGTCTAATACGACCAGTGGTTCGGTGTCGGGTAATGGAGAATTCCTCCAGATTGATATTGAGTTGACTACTGGTTTTCAAAATCCTGGGACCTTCTTCAGACTGACTCCCAGTGACCCAACTGGTGTATCCACTAGCGTCTTCGAGAACGATGATACGATCTTAGAGATATCGAGCATCAATCAGGGGAAAGTCGGCGATCTTGGAGTCCAGAATGCCCGCGACGGAGGTGCAACCAGCACGGCCACGGTGCGCGGCACGGTGACACGCGCCTTTGGGTCGTACGTGCGGTTTGAGGACGAGACTGGTCGCACCAGTGCGAGTGGGTTGACCGTCGGGCCCGTGAGTGGCGATTTACAGCAGGACATTACGGATGGCAACATCACGCAGGGAACAGAGCTTTACGTGCGGGGGACGCTGTCGGACTCCAACGGGCTTCTCCGCGTCAACGGCCCGGACCTTGGCAACTACGTGATTCTGGACCAGGGCGTACTGCCTGCCCCCCAAGAGGTCTCTCTGAGCACACTCCAGTCCGGTGGGGAGGACTACGAAAGTGAACTTCTTCGTGTGGACGGCCTCTCGTTTCCCGGTGCGAGCGGGACATTCAGTGAAAATACGACCTACACAGTCGAGGACGAGACGGTGCAGGGCTTCGACTACCGTGTTGAGTCGAGCGACCAGACGGAGCTCATTGGCGAATCCATCCCGACCGGCACGTTCACCTACGAAGGGGTTCTCGGGGAGTCGAGCGACGGATTCCAACTGGTGCCCATCCGGCCGGCGACCGCCCTGCCCGTCGATCTGACGGGCTTTACGGCCGTCCAGAGTGAGGACGCCGTGGTGCTAACGTGGCGAACGACCAGTGAGACCAACAACGCGGGCTTTCGCGTCCAGCACGAACGGGCGGCCGGCTGGCAGGAGCTCGGCTTCGTCCCGAGCACAGCCGACGACGGGACGACCGGCGAGGCCCAGTCCTACCGCTTCGTGGTCGACCGGCGGCTTGGCCCCGGCACCCACCGGTTCCGCCTCGAGCAGGTCGACCTCGACCGGTCGACGGCCCTCAGCGACACGGTGCAGGTGGAGGTCGGCATGGAGGGGACGTTGCACCTGAGCGCGCCGGCCCCGAACCCGTCGTCCGAGCGGGCGACCCTGTCGTTTGCGGTGCAGGAGGGGAGGAGGGCGGACGTCGCGGTGTACGACGTGCTGGGCCAGCGGGTACAGACCTTGTACGAGGGCACGCCGCCGGGGGAGGAGGCCAGGCGCGTGACCGTGGAGACGGGGACGCTGTCCAGCGGGGTGTACGTGGTGCGGCTCCGAGCCGGGGGGCGGACGCAGACCCGGCGCCTCACCGTTGTTCAGTAGGGAAACCGACGTGGCGCTACACCTCCTCGCCGAACGATTCGCCCGCCGCCGACCCGTCGAGAGGGGGAGGGTCCGGGGCGTCGGGATCGTTTTCGAGGCCCCGATGCCGCAGGTCTTGGCCCTCCACCATGAAGACGATGCTCTGGGCGATGTTTTTTGCGTGGTCGGAGATGCGCTCCAGCGCCTTGCTCACCGTCAGCAGGTGGGCAATCACCTCGGACTGCTCGTGTCCGTCCTCGCACATCTCCACGAGGGTCGCAAAGGTCTCCTCGTGCAGCCGGTTCACCTGTAGGTCCCGGGCGATCACCTTGCGCGCCTTCAGTCGGTCGTTCTCCAGGAACGCCATCTCCGCCTCCCGCAGCATCGTGCGGGACATGTCGGCCATCTTGGGCAGGCGTGTATCGGCGAGCAGGCCGGGGGCGTCGACCAGGTAGCGCGCATTGCGGGACAGGTTGCGGCAGTGGTCCCCGATGCGCTCGAAGTCGGTGTTGATCTTCACCGCCATGATGAGCATGCGCAGGTCCACCGCGACGGGCGAATGGAGGGCCAGGATGCGCTCACACTGCTCGTCGATGCGCAGCTCGAGGGCATCGACGGCGTCGTCCCCGGCCACGACCTCCTCTGCGAGGTCCACGTCGCCCTGAAGCAGGGCGTTCATCGCGTTCGCGAACTGCTCGTCGACGCGGTTGGCCATGTCGGCGATCAGGCCGCGCAGGGACGCCAGTTCTTGGTCGAGGGACGAACGGTTGGGCATGGCCGAGCAGAAGAACAACGCAGGAAGACGAAAGCCCGTCGGGGCTATCCGAAGCGGCCGGTCACGTACGCCTCGGTCCGGTCTTTCTCGGGACGGGTGAAGAGCTGGTCGGTCGGGCTCATTTCGATGAGGCGGCCCATGTAGAGAAAGGCCGTCTCGTCGCTGATGCGGGAGGCCTGCTGCATGTTGTGGGTAACGATCACGATCGTGTAGTCCTTTTTCAGCTCCGTGATCGTCTCCTCAATTTTTGAGGTCGCGATCGGGTCGAGGGCGCTGGCCGGCTCGTCCATGAGCACCACGTCGGGCTGCACGGCGAGCGTCCGGGCAATGCAGAGGCGCTGCTGTTGCCCTCCGCTCAGATCGAGCGCACTGCTGTGCAGCTGGTCCTTCACCTCGTCCCACAGGGCGGCCTGCCGCAGCGAGCGCTCCACGAGCGCGTCGAGGTCCCCGGTGTAGCCGTTGATCTCGGCGCCCCACGCTACATTCTTGTAGATGCTCTTGGGAAAGGGGTTCGGCTTCTGAAACACCATCCCGATGCGTCGGCGCACCATCACCGGGTCGGTGTCGTCCGCGTAAATGTCCTGTCCGTCCGCGAGGATGGTCCCCTCCAGCGTCGTGCCCTGGATGAGCTCGTTCATCCGGTTCAGGCACCGCAGCAGCGTGGACTTGCCGCAGCCGGAGGGCCCGATCAGGGCCGTCACCCGATTGGGCTGCACGTCCATGCTGATGCCCTGCAGGGCGTGATTCTCCCCGTACCAGAAATGCAGGTCCTCAATCCGCAGCTTCGGCCGCACCGACGGGGCGTCGGCCTCGGGCGCGGCCGCCTCCCCCTGCGGCTCGGGGGCGTCGGGACGGCCGTTGGGTGTGGGCGCGTCGGCGGAGACCGGCGAGGTGGGCGCGTCGTCGGTGGATTCGTCGGTAGGCATAGGAGGCACAGTCGGTCGTGCGGGCAGGGCGGGAGCGGGGCGGTGGGCTTAGGAGCCGGCACGGCGCTCTTCGAAGTAGTTGCGCAGCAGGATGGCCGTCAGATTCATGGTGAACAGGAGAATCATGAGCACCACGATGGCGGCGGCCGCCAGGCCCTCAAACTCGGATTGCGGGCGGGCCGTCCAGTTAAAAATCTGAATCGGAAGCGCGGTGAACTGATCCAGGGCCCCCCGGGGAAGAAACGGAACGAAGGTGAGTGCCCCAATCAGGATGAGGGGCGCCGTCTCCCCGATGGCCCGGCTGAGCGCAAGAATGACGCCGGTGAAGATCCCGGGCGCGGCCATTGGCAGGACGTGGCTCCAGATGACCTGCCAGCGCGTAGCACCGAGGGCGTAGGCATTCTCGCGGATGCCGCTCGGAATGCTTCGAAGGGCCTCCTGGGTGCTGATAATGATGATGGGCAGGATGAGCAGGCTGAGCGTGAGGGCCCCGGCCAGGAGGCTTTGTCCCAGTGCCGCGAAACGCACAAAGAGGGCAAGCCCCAGGATGCCGTACACCACGGAGGGCACCCCGGCGAGGTTGGCGATGTTGATTTGAATCAGGCGTAGGAACCAGCCGTCCCGGGCGTACTCCTCAAGGTACACGGCGGAGGCCACGCCCAGCGGCACCGAAATGAGTGCGGTGAGTCCCATTAGCCAGAGGGAGCCGAACAGGGCGGACTTGATGCCGGCCTCGCCCGGGTTGCGGGACGGAAAGCTTGTGATGAACCGCCCGTCGAGCCAGGGCGTGCCGGAGGCGACGACGTCTACCAGAAGCGTCACGAGCACGACCACGCCGAAGATCGTGGCCAGGAAGAGAATGCCGGCCAGGGCGATCCCAATGCGCTTGCGGCGAGAGCGGTAGGTCTGAAATGCGCCGTCTTCGGAAGGCTCCATCGAGGTGCGTGGAGTGAATGCTCGGGTGTTCGAACGGGGAGGAGAGAGGGCGGGGACGGACCGTGCCGTCCATGAACGCGAGGCCTCAGTATTCCTCCTGGTAGTGAAGGGTAATGCGGTTGGCGAAGATGTTTAGGGCAAGGGTGATCAGGAAGAGCACCAGGCCGACGGCAAAGATGCTCTGGTAGACGATCGTGCCCTGCGGGGTGTCCCCTTTGCTCACCTGCACGATGAAGGCGGTCATGGTCTGGATGGACTGCGTGGGGTCGAGGGTCGCCTTCGGGGTCGCCCCTGCCGCCAGGGTCACGATCATCGTCTCCCCGATGGCGCGGCTCACCGCCAGAATAAAGCTCGCCATGATGCCGCTGAAGGCGGCGGGCACGTTCACGCGCACCACGGTCTCGTACTTCGTGGCCCCGAGGGCGTAGGCCGCCTGCGAGAGGCTGTCGGGCACGGCCTGGAGGGCATCCTCACTGAGGGAGGCGACCATCGGAATGATCATGATTCCGACGACGATCCCTGCACTGAGGGCGTTGTAGACGCCGAGGCCGGGGACGACCGTCTGCAGGAGTGGGGTGACGAAGGTCAGGGCAAAGTAGCCGTACACCACCGTTGGAACGCCGGCCAGCAACTCCAGGCTCGGCTTCAGAACCTTCCGGACCCACTTGGAGGCGTATTCCGAAATGAAGATGGCACTGGCCAGGCCCACCGGAAGGGCCACTACCGCCGAAATAACGGTCACGAGCAGTGTGCCCGCCAGCAGGGCCCAGATGCCGAAGTGCTTCTCCGAAAACTGAGGCGTCCACTGCGCGTCCCCGAAGAATTCCGTCAGGGCCACCGTCTGAAAAAACGGGATCGACTCGATGATCAACACGGCCGCGATCCCGAGCGTCGTGAGGACACTGACCAGGGCACACGCCCCGAGCACGTACTCAATGAATTTTTCCTTCGGGCTGTCGTAGACCTGCCGGCGAAGGTCCTGGGCCGGACGGTCGGCTGTCGTCGTCTCGTCGTCCGCGGGTTTGGAGGGGGGAGAGGGGGGCGTGCTCATAAGGGGGAAGCCTGTTCAAGACGCTCGCGACCGGGCGGGGACCTACTCGGCAGCCACGGTGTCAGACGGTGCCGTGCCTTCGGCTGCCTCGCGGAGCATTTCTTCCACCTGCGTGCCCGTTGCGTCCACGCCCTCCACCCCGAAGACCGTTCCGCTCGTTCGGTCCTGAAAGCGCTGCAGGGCCAGTTCGTACGCGTCGTCGGGCATCGCGACGTAGCCCACGTCGGAGGCCAGTTCGCCGGCATTCTGGAGGTAGAACGTGACGAACTCTTCGACGGTGGGGGTGATTTTCGCGGGGTTGACGTAGATGAAGAGCGGGCGTGAGAGCGGCCGGTAGCGCCCGTTCTTGACGGTCTCCGCGCCGGGGGTGACGCAGGGGGCCCCGCCGTCCCGTTCGTCCGGGTCGATGCTGAGGGCCTTCAGCTTGTCGGCGTTGTTCTCGTAGTAGGCGAGCCCGAAGTACCCCAGGGCCGTTTCCGTGCCCGTGATGCCCTGCACGAGCACGTTGTCGTCCTCGCTCGCGGTGAAGTCGGAGCGGCTGGCCTCCGCCTCTCCCACAATCGCCTCCGTAAAGTAGTCGTAGGTGCCACTGGCCGTGCCGGGCCCGTACAGCTTAATGGGCCGGTCCGGATAAGAGTCGCGAATCTGGCCCCAGCGGTCAATCGAGCTGTCCGGCTTCCAAATCTCACGGAGCTCGCCGGCGGTCAGGCAGCGGGCCCAGTCGTTTTCGGGGTGCACCACGACGGCCAGTCCGTCGTAGGCGACCGGAATTTCGATAAACTCGATGCCGTTGGCTTCGGCCTTTTCAATCTCGTTCGGGGCAATGGGGCGGGAGGCATCGTTGATGGCCGTCTCCCCCCGCAGAAACTTCGAGAACCCTCCGCCGGTGCCGCTCACGCCCACGTTCACCCGGGCGCCCTGGCTGTCCTCCATAAACTCCTCCGCGACGGCCTCCGTGAGGGGAAAGACGGTGCTGGAGCCGTCAATGCTTACCGAGTCGACCGAGGAGCCGCCACAGCCGACAAGTACGACTGCCAGTACGACGAGTCCGGCGAGGGCCGACGGGAATGCCGGCGTACATCGAGGGAGAAAAGACGGGAGCCTACGCATTGTAGCAGGGAAAGCATGAAGAAGATGACGGAGGTGAACGTAGTGAGTCAATCATAATGCTCACTCGGGCCAAGAGAAAGCCCTGTTCGTCGCCCTTGGCCCCTATTCTTTCATCCGGTACCCGACGCCCTTGACCGTTTCAATGTATTCGCTGCCAATTTTCTCGCGGATTTTGCGGATGTGCACGTCCACGGTTCGGTCCACGACGTAGACATCGCGGCCCCATACCTCGTCGAGGATCTCTTGTCGGGAGAACACGCGGCCGGGATGCGAGGCCAGAAAGTAAAGCAGTTCGAACTCCTTGCGGGGAAACCGCATTTCCGTCTCGCCGTCGCCGTTCTCCTGGTAGACGAGGTATCGGTCCCGGTCCACCCGCAGATTGTGCACTTCGATTTGGTCGGGCGGGTCCTCGTAGCGGTGGGCGCTGCGGAGCAGGGCTTTGGTCTGGCTGACGATGACGGACACGGAGACCGGCTTGCCGAGATAGATGTCGGCCCCTACGTCGAGCCCCTGCACCTTGTCGTCCTCCTCGTTCCGGGCGGTCAGCATCATGATTGGGATGGTGCGGAGGTGGGCGTCCTTGCGGAGCTTCTGGCACACCTCGATGCCGTCCATCTTGGGCATCATGATGTCGAGGATGATAAGGTCCGGGTCGTGCTCGCGCGCCTGCTCAAGCGCCTCAACGCCATCGCGGGCAAGCAAAACGCCAAACCCCTCCTGCTCCAGATTGTACTCCACAAGGCTAAGCAGGTCCTCCTCGTCGTCAACGACGAGAATGGCGGACTCCTTCGTTCCGAGCTGCTGTTCCGTCACAGTGTGTGAAGCCAGTCGTCTTGAAGGCTATGGGGCATCCGGTCCTACCTTCAGATCCGCGTTGCTGTTGTTATCGAACTATTATCATCCGTCTTCAGTGTCCCCCTTTGCCGGTTTTTCGCAGGCGGCAGGGCCCGCAGTGCGCCGAAAAGATCCTGGCGTAATACACAACATGCCGTCTGCCGGGCCCAGGCGGCCCGAGCACGACGTCCCGGAACGAGCGCTGTTGGACCAGGACGGGGCCCGTGGCCCGACTCGTGAGACTCCGGTTCTGGGATGGATTTTACTCCGGTTCCGTACGGGCGGTGACGCGGGGCCCGTCCGTGAAGCACGCGTCCGTTGTACGGACGTGCCGATCGGGGCAGGACTGCGCCCGTCCATCGATGGACGGAACGCGACGGGGGGCTTTGAGGCACCGCCGTCGCCTGCGAACCTGGGAACTGCGAAAGGCAACGGGACCCTTCCGTGAATTCTGGAGACGCGGGCGGCGGGCCCGCGACGCGGAGGAATCCATCGGCGGTGGGACTCGTGGGGCATTGCGGTTGCGCAGTCCCGTCGAACGCATGCAAGGTCGGTTCACTTGATCCTTTCGAGTCCGTACGATCGCGACATCTTGGACCTGGCGGTGCCGGCCCTCGCGGGGCTTGCCGCCGGGCCGCTCGTCTCGCTGGTCGACACTGCGTTCGTGGGACAGTTGGGCCGCATTCCGCTGGGGGCCCTCGGGGTGAACACCTCGATCTTTTCGATGACGTTCGTCGTCTTCAACTTCCTCGCGTACGGCACCACCCCGCGCGTGGGCCGGGCCGTGGGCAACGACGACCGTGAGGAGGCCGGCCGGGCGGTCGTGCGGGCGCTTGTGCTCGCCATGGCGGTGGGCATCGTGGCCCTCGCCGCCCTGCAGGCCCTCGCCCGCCCCATCTTAATTGTGATGGGGGCGAGTGAGGAGCTGATGGCCCCGGCCCTGTCCTACCTGCGCATTCGCGCCCTGGCCGGCCCGGCGGTGCTTCTCATCACGGCGAGTCACGGCGCCTTTCGGGGGTACCAGGATACCCGCACGCCGATGGTGGTGACGCTCGGCTTCAACGTCGTCAATGGGGGGCTCGACCCGCTGCTGATTTTTGTCTTCGACTGGGGCCTTGCCGGGGCCGCGGCGGCGACGGCCGTCGGCCAGTGGGTCGGGGCCCTCACGTTTCTGTACCTGCTCCTCTACGCGCAGCGGGACGAACTCGGGATTCGGCTGCGGTGGCCGGCGCCCCACACGCTCGTGCCCTTTCTGAAGGTGGGACGGGACCTGTTCTTGCGCACCGCCTCGCTCGTGGGCACCATGACGCTGGCGACGGCCATGGCGGCCCGCGTGGGCGTGACGGCCGTGGCGGCCCATCAGGTCGCGGCCCAGCTCTGGACCTTCCTCGCCCTGCTGGTCGACGCACTGGCCGTCGCGGCGCAGGCCCTCGTCTCGAAGCACCTCGGGGCGGACGATCCGGAATCGGCCCGCGAGGTGGCCCATCGGTTGGTGCAGTGGGGCCTGGCCGTGGGCGTCGGGCTCGGCCTTGGGTTCTGGGCCCTGCGGCCGGTCCTGCCCTGCTTTTTTACCGACGACCCCGACACGGTCGCGGCGCTTCTCGACGTGTACCTTTTCGTGGTGGTGCTCCAGCCCCTGAACGGGCTCGTCTTCGTCGGGGACGGCATCTACATGGGGGCGGAGGCGTTCCCGTACCTGGCAAAGGCGATGATTGGAACGGCCCTGGCGGCGGCCGTGGTGCTGCTCCTGGTGAACCCCATGGGCTGGGGCCTCGTCGGGGTGTGGGGGGGCATCGCGACGCTCATGGTGGGCCGCATCCTTACACTGGCGGGGCCGTACGTGCGGGGGACCTTGTTCGCACAAGGGGTGGGGTAGGGCGGCGCCGGGCCTGTCAAAAGAGCGGCAGGGGCGCGGTGTAGGTGAGGCTGGCGGTCACCACGTCGTGGCGGAGCGTGGACGGGGGGGCGGAGAGCGGAAAAACCTCTGCGTTCGTCGAGGGGCCCAGTGCGTTCTCGGACCCGGCAAAGACCGAGCGGAGGCCCGGGTTGTACCGGAGCGCAAGGCCCAGGCGCCCGGTTGCGCCAATGCCATATTCCAGCCCCGCCCCCACCACGAGCCCCACGTCCCAGCGACGAAGGTGGTCGTCGTCCAGGAGGTTGATGCGGTCCGCAAAGGCTCCTCGGGCGGAGCGGGCGTCGCGCTGCACGGTGCCCCCGAGCGCCACGTCCACGGAGAGCCCCGCCACGGCGTGGGCGGACAGACGGCCTCGGATCGGGAGGGCGCGGCGCCCAAGCATCAGGCCCTGCACGTACGACAGGCGATACCGCTCCACGGAGTACCGCTCGGACAGCGGTTGGGAAAAGTGGCCGCCCTTCTGGATATAGGAGAGCTCCGGTTGGAGGGCATAGGCGTCGGTGAGGGGGATGAGCAGAAAGGCCCCAGCGTGCAGGTCGAGTCGCGGGTTTGCGTTGGTTGTGCGCCGGCCCCCGGTGAAGGGAATTGCGCCGTCACTCAGAAACCCGAAGGTGGGCCCCGTGCGAAGGCCCACCCGCGCATCCTGTGCCGCCGCGCGGGGCGCCATGCTTCCCGCTGCGAGGAGGCAGGCCCCCATCAGAAGAAGGACGACGGGCGCCGCCTGTGCGGGCGACCGAAACGGAGCAGGAGGGAGCATCCGTGCTGTGGGGCGGTGTGAAACGTGCGACGGGTTCCGAAGGGGCGGGTCGCGGGGCCAGGCGGCTGCGACTGCAGACGGGGGCGGCACCTTCTAGCCTGAAGACGAAAATGGATCGCCCCAGTCTACGTCGTCGGCCGTCCACGCGTCCTCCGGGGGCTCTGTGTCCGACGGGTCCAGCCCCGAGGAGGGGGCTGTGTCTGGGGCCTCCGGGGCCTCATTGCCGGCGGCGTCCTCAATGTGGGCGAGCACGGCGTCCCGGATGTCGGGGACCTGCTCCTTCGCCGCCTTTAGGGCAGCGAGCGACCACCCGTTGCGGCCCTTTGCCTCGTCGTCGCGGCCCACCGCGGCGTTCACGCGCCGGTGCAGCATCCGAATCACGACCTCGATGTTGTTCGCCTCGTCGCCCTGCCCCACGGCGCCGACGAGGGCCTCGTCCGAAGGCGGGTCGAGCCGGTGCAGGACGGTGCCCGCGGCGCGGCGGACGGCATGGTTTAGCATCGTGCGGTAGGCCTGTCGCTCGCGGGCCGGTCGGTTGGGCGGGGGCGGCAGGTCCTCGTCGCCGAGCGGGTGGTTTCGCTCGATGATTTCCCGTTTGAGGTGGTCGGCGTCCGGCACGTCGAGGCCCTTCTCGCGCAGGCTGTCGAGGGCCTCCTCCATGGCGGCAAGGTCGTCCTGAGCCTCCTCGGCTTCGGTGCCCTCCACCGGCAGGTACGCATCCACGTCGAAGCCCTCGATCTCTTCGCTCGTGACCTCCGCGGGGTCGCTCTTGCTGCGGTCCCGCGACGCGTCTGTGTCCGTGTCCCCCGTGTCCTCCTCGGCGTGGGACTGCGCCCAGGCGTCCAGGTCCGCGAGCACCTGCGCCTCCTCGGTTTCGTGTTTGAAGTACTGCCAGTGACCGTCCTGGTTGAGGCCGGCGTGGGCCACCACGTGCGCGAGGTTGTCGGTCTCGGTGCCGTCGGGCAGGGCGCGGAGCGCCCGGCCCACGAACTGGGTGTAGGGGGCGACCGAGCGGAACGGACGAAAGAGGGCCGCGACGGAGATGTTTTTGTTGTCGTAGCCCTCCCCCAGGATGCCCACGTGGACCATGGCGTCGAGGTCGCCGTGCTCGTAGGCACGGAGGCGGCGCTCGCGCTCCTCGGTCGTTATGCCGCGGCTGGCCACGAACGCGGCCTCGACGCCGCGGCTCCGGTAGAGGGCCGCCACCTGCTCGGCGTGGCGGATGGAGCAGGCCGCGGCGAGAATCTGGTGCCGCTCCGTGCCGCGTCGGGTCTTGGCCTGCAGGAGCTGTACGCTGCGGTCCACGATCGTCTCGTTGCAGACGTCCGACAGGGCGACGCCCCGCGAGAACCAGGTTTCCTCGCGCAGGTCCATGATCTCCGCGCGGGTGAACGACCGCTCCTCCCCCTCCACGGTGAACGTCATTTCGGACGCCACGGCATCGACCCGCACGATGTTCTTCACGTACCCGGCGTTGATGGCGTCGGCCAGGGCGTAGCGGTAGACCGGCTCGGCGCGGATGGGGCGCTCGTCGCTCCGAAACGGCGTGGCCGTGCAGTAGATCTTCTTCGCGTCGGGGAACGCCCGGTTGACGTTCTGCCACGAGTCGGCGGGGGCGTGGTGCGCCTCGTCCACCAGAATGAGGTCGAAGAAGTCGGACGGGAAGAGGGGCAGCCAGCCCTGCAACTGCTGCACGTTCGCCACGATCACGTCCGCCCGGCGGCAGTCCTCCTCGTTCACGCGGCCCCGCTCCAGGGCCACCACGCGGGGCAGGCGCGCATCGGGCGGCAGCACGTCACAGAAATGATAGAAGTTGCCGGTGCCGCTGAAGGTGCCCTCTGCCAGGCCGTCCTTGATCGTCAGGTTCGGTGCCACGACCAGGACGCGACCCTCCGCAATCCCGAACGGGGCGCAGGCGAGGAGGCCCGACTTTCCACAGCCCGTGGGCAGGACGACGATGGCCGGGCGTTGCGTCGCGCGTTCCGCGCTGAAATGGTCGCGCAGGGCGAGGTAGCCTTCCTCCTGCGGCGTCCGCAGTTGGTCGTTGCCCACGATGTGGGCGTCGGTGTCCCGAAAGTACTCTCGGATTTGTGCGCGCTGCCGGTCGTGCTGTGCCCGGAGGGCGCTCGTCCGCTCGGTTGGGGCGTCCCCCTTTGCCCGGTTGCACTCGTGGCACAGTGGGTCAAGGTTGAAGACGGCGTGCTCCCCGCCGTCCGCAAAGGCCTCGCGGTGATCGAGGTGTTTCCGCAGGGACACGCCGTCGATCGTGCGCCCGCACTCCCGGCAGGTCTGCCCGTCAAAGTACTCGACGCGCCGCCGAACGGCCTCGGGGATGTGACGGGAACGGCTCATGTCGGGCGCGGTGGAGTCGGCGAATCCGTCGGCGGCGCGCAAGAACAACATGACCGGCCCGACGATGGATTCGGGGCCGGGGCGGAGGCACACGCGAACCCCCGACGAGAGACTACATCCCGACAGGCTCGGCCTCTCCGCCGTCGCCGTCTTCGTCGCGGCTGCCGTCGGAGGCAGGGGTGCGGTCGCCGACAGACAGGGGCTCGGTGTGGAGGGAGGACTCGTCCTCAATGTCGTCGGAACGGACGTAGACGCGCCCGTCGTTCTGGTCGACGGAGTAGGACCCAAAGTGCTCGTCGGACCAGTCAAGAATGCGGTAGATCTCGTGGCCGAGCTGATCGGCGTCGAGCACGAACCCAACCACCTGATTCTGGGGGTCCTGCAGGCAGTAGTGCATAGAGTGGAGGAGGTTGTTCAGAAATCAGTGACAAACGACAGTCCGTACACCGAGCAACATTTGCACCAGCCGTGTGCAATCAGGCCGGGGGCTGTCACTTCGGCATGTGCTGGTGGGGGCACAGAGGGGCCTGACAGCATCCGGGGACATCCGGGGAGACGGCCCGACAATCCGTCGCATCTAGCCATCGCCCTGGGGCGGCGCGTGGGGAGCTTCCCGGCAGTGCGTCGCCGGTGCAGAGGGGCCTCGCAGTCCCAATATGCACCTTCATCAGACCGGACAAGGGAACCATCCTACTCGGTTATGTCCGGGACGTTTTTACGAAGGAAAAACAAGTGAGCATCGGCTATGTAAACCCGCAGAAATACGTTTATTCGAGGGTCATTCTGAGCGACCGACGACCGGAGGGAAAAGCGAGTCGACAAATCTTACTGGGTCCAGCGCGAACGCTGATTTGGGCATATACCGGCCTGAAGGTCGCTTCTGCTGAACTTCGAAGGGATTGATTTCATCAGTCGCTTCGCTCGTGTCTCGACTCCGCTTCGCTGCGCCCGGAATGACTTGTTGTCAAGTTGTCAAGGGTCTTTTGCGTGTCTACTTAGTTGACCCGCTCCACCTCGTAGCCGTCATCCTCGATGGCCGCGATGGTGTTTTCGGCCTGGCCTCGACCACTGGTAATGACCTCGAACACGAGGTACGCCTCCCCCACATCGAGGCCGTGCACCGCCCGATCGTGGCGCACGTGCCGGATGTTTGCGCCCTGGCCGGCGATGCGCCGGGAAATATCGGCCATTTTCCCCGGCTGGTCGTCGATGCGAACCCGAAGACGAAGAAGTTGGATGCGGTCGGCCATGGCGTGGTCCAGAACCTCTTGGAGCCGGGCCGGATCGATGTTGCCGCCGCACAGGAGGGGGACCACCGTCTCGCCCGTCACGTCGAGCTTGTCGGACAGCAGGGCGGCCACCGGAGCCGCGCCCGCGCCTTCCACCAGCTGCTTCGCTCGTTCGAGCAGCAGCAGGATGGCGCGCGCAATTTCGCCGTCGGTGACGGTGATGACCTCGTCGACGTGGTCATCGATGAGCCCCAGGGTGAGCTCGGACACGCCGCCCGTGGCGATCCCGTCCGCGATGGTGTCGGGGTGGTCGACGGGCACCGGCACGCCCTTCGCGAGGCTCTGGGGAACGGTTGCGGCGCCCGCGGCCTGCACGCCCACCACCCGGACGTTCGGGGCAATGTCCGCGAGGGCCATGCTGGTGCCGCCGATGAGCCCCCCGCCGCCGATCGGCGCAATGACGGTATCGACGTCGGGCACCTGCTCGTAGAGCTCGAACCCGAGGGTGCCCTGGCCCGCGACGATGTCCGGGTCGTCGTACGCGTGGACGAAGAGCGCGTCGTCGCCCCGGGCCAGTTCGCGGGCGCGAGTCATCGCCTCCTGAAATGTATCGCCCGTCAGCTCCACGTCGGCCCCGTAGCCGCGCGTCGCGTCCACCTTCGCCTGGGGGGCGTTGCGGGGCATGACAATGGTCGACGGCAGGTCGACCGTCGTCGCCGCCAGGGCCACCCCCTGGGCGTGGTTGCCCGCACTGGCGGCCACCACCCGACCGACGGCCCCGGACGCCACCTGGGCGAGTTTATTGTAGGCCCCTCGCGTCTTGAACGACCCCGTGCGCTGCAGGTGCTCCATCTTGAGGATGGCGACCGCCCCGGACAGCTCCGAGAGCGAGTGGCAGGAATCGATCGGCGTTTTGCGGACGACGGACGGGTCGTCCAGGCGCTCACGGGCAGCACGAACGTCGTCGATGGTGACGGACATGGGCAAAATTCGGGGATGGGAGAGGAGTTGAGGCCCACGAGGGGCGTCGCCGGCCCGGAGCCTCGGGGCCAGCGCACGACCGACGGCAGACGCTTCGCCGAGGATGGAACAGGCAAGATAGGTGTCGGGTGCCGGTCGTCCAAACGCGTCGAGCCCCGAAACGCCATCCGGGCCTTCGGAAGTCCCGCCGAACACTCAGTTGAAACGACCGTTCCAAAAATAAAAGCCGCTCTCGAACACAGCCCCGCCCCCTGCGGCACGCCGTCCCATGCCCCGATCCCCGACGTTTGACCGTGACGCGAAGGTTGAGCAGGCGATGCAGCTCTTCTGGGAGAAGGGGTACGAGTCGACCAGCGTGCAGGACCTGGTCGATCATCTGGGCCTCAACCGTAGCAGCCTGTACAACGCCTTCGGGGGCAAGCATGAGCTGTACTTGGAGGCGCTCGACCGCTACCGCCAGCAGGACATCGAGTGGCTGCGGGGGCAGCTCCGAGAGGCCCCCACGGCGCTGAAGGGCATCCGGCAGGCCTTTGTGACGGTGGCGGAGCGGGCGACGGAGAGCTGCTGTGGGTGCTTCACGACCAACGCGGCGGTGGAATGTGCCCCGCGGGACGCGTCGACCCAGAAACGGGCGCGGGAGAGCTTCGAGAAAATGCGCTCTCTGTTCCGGACGGCCGTGGAGCAGGCCCAAGAGGAGGGTGCTGTCGATCCGTCCCGCGACGCAAAGGCCCTGGGCTGCCATCTTACGAACGTTTACAACGGCATTCACCTGACCGCCAAGACGAATCCTCCCGACGCGGTCGTGCAGGACATCGTTGAGGAGACCCTTCGAGGGCTCACGTGTTCGGCCCGCGACGCGTCTCCGTAACCGCCGGCGTTTCGGCCCGGCCCGGACTGCGTCACAAGAACGTGATGGCTAAATCTGGAACACCCGTTCCAAAAAAGGTTTTGACGGCACGGAACTGAAACGGATGGTCCAGAACGGTGGGGCAGTCCTTCCGGACCTATTTTCACTGCACTGCGCCCTTCTGCTTGCTACTATGGCACCTCCCTCGACCGCTCAGCACCCGAAGACGGCCGATCCCGACCACGACATTCTCGATCTCCTCCGCGAGCGCTGGAGCCCCCGCGCGTTCGCCGACCGGCGCGTGGAGCCGGAGAAGATCCGGCGCATGCTGGAAGCGGCGCGGTGGACGATGTCCTCCTACAACGAGCAGCCGTGGCGGTACGTCGTTGCGTCCCGGCACGACGATCCGGAGGCGTACGAACGGCTCCTCGACTGCCTCATCGAGGGAAATCAAGCCTGGGCCCAAAACGCACCGGTCCTGCTGATGTCCTTCTACAAAGAAACGTTCTCGGGGAACGACCGCCCCAATCGGTGCGCGCCCCACGACGTGGGGGCCGCCTCCGCCGCGCTCACGTTTCAGGCGAAAGAAATGGACCTCTACGTCCACCAGATGGCCGGCATCCATGCGGACGTGGCCCGCGAGACCTACGACGTGCCGGACGACTTTGAGCCGATGGCGGGGCTGGCGGTGGGGTACTTGGGAGATCCCGAGATGCTGAGCGACGACAAGCAGACGGCCGAGCAGGCGCCCCGCTCCCGCCGCTCCCTCGACGAGTTCGTGTTTGGGGACGAGTGGGAGGATTCGGCGGATGTCGTCGCGAACGGGTCGTCCCGTTGAGCAGGCCCTCGCACGCACCGGGCGAGGGGCCCCTTGCCGAGGGGCTGCCGCTCCCAGACGCCCTGAAAGAGCGAATCCACACCGGCTTCATGATCCGTTTTGTTCCGGCCTTCGTCGCACACAGCGACCAGAGACTCTTCGCACGCCCTCATTCCGCCAGTGATGGCGCTTGCGCTTCTGATGACTGCGTACGTACCCTGCACCGGTACCCTCGAACCCGTACCACCGAACCAAATGGGACCCCGGCACGGCCCGAGAAAGCCCCGCGGCCGCTGAATCGACACATGCCGTCTCCAAAACCGACCTTCGAGTCCATGACCGTTCAGTCTCCCCTTCGCGACTTTTTTGAGCAAGAGCTCGGTGCCTCCAACCAGGGACGCCGTTTCGGAACGGAGGTGCAGGTATCGACGGATCACCTCGTGAGCCACCTGGTGGAGCAGACGGTGCACCGTGCCGCGCTGGATGCCGCCACGCACCGGCAGGAGTCGAGTGCGGCCACGGGGGGGACGGCCGGGGTGTCCTGGAAGCACGTGCTGATGGTGGCCGCCCTGACCGAACTGCGGCCCGTAAAGCTGCTGTCGAAAAACTGAATCGCCCACAGGGTGGCCCGACGCCAACGGGCGCAGGACCTTTCGGGTCGTGTGCCGGATCGCCGCCGCCCCGCTCCGCCTCTGTCTTCGCTTCCGCCGTACGTCTATGGCTGCTTCCGACCGCGACGACCGCGAGTCAACCCTCGCCATCCTGAGTCGACTCTGGGGCGTGCTGTCCCCGTACAAGGCTCGGGTGGTTGGGGTGGCGTTGCTGATCAGCTTCTCGGCGGCGCTGGAGGCGGCGGGGCCGCAGTTTGTGCGCTACGCATTCGACGTGGTGATCCCCGGCGGGCGCAGCACGCTGTTTCTGTGGTTCGGGCTTGCCTTCGCCGGGTTCTACCTGTTTCGGGCGATCGTGGAGTACGGGGGCATGTACTGGAGCTTTGCCCTCACGCAGCAGGTGGTGAGCGACGTGCGCATGCAGGCCTACGACCACCTGCTGACGCTTCCGGTGTCCCGGTTCTCCAACGAGCAGTCCGGCTCCCTCAGCTCGCGTGTCGTGAGCGACCCGAACGCGCTAAAGGGGATGATCCAGGCGGCCGCGTCCCGCCTCTCCGGCCAGCTCGTGGCCATTCTGGTGGTGGCCGGCCTCCTGGTGTGGATGAACTGGAAGCTGGCCCTGGTGAACCTGGTGGTCCTGCCCCTCTTGGCCTTCGTCACCTACTACTACCAGGAACCCCTTCGCACCGCCTCCCGCAGCATCCGCGAGACGGTCGCGCGCCTGACGGCCACGTCCACCGAGGCGATTTCCAACATTCGGGTCGTGAAGGCCTTCGTCGGGGAAGAGCAGGAGCGTGAGCGCTTCGGCACGCACAACCAGCGGTACGTCGACATCAACCTCGACCGCCGCAAGGACGTGGGCAAGATGGAGGGCCTCATCAATATCACGTCCAACTACGGGACCGGGGCCCTTCTGCTCGTCGGGGGCTGGATGGTGGCGAGCGGCAGCCTTTCGCTCGGCGAGCTTACGGCGTTCATCATGTACCAGCGCCAATTGCAGGGGCCGGTGCAGTCGGTCATGTTCTTCAATGACAAGCTGCAAGCCGGCATGGCGGCCCTAGAGCGGCTCTCCGAACTCGTCGATACCGATCCGGAGACCGGGGGCGATCGGGCAGAGGTGCCCGTGGGGCCGGTGGAGCTGGAGGAGGTACGCTTCTCGTACCCGGACGCCGACGAGCCGGCGCTGCGGGACCTTTCGCTCCGCATCGAGCCGGGAGAGACGGCGGCGCTCGTGGGGTCGTCCGGGGCCGGCAAGAGCACGGTGGCCAACCTCGTCGGGCGCTTCTGGGACCCGCAGGAGGGGCGCGTGACCGTCGACGGCATCGACCTCCGGTCGTTCGAGCTGCAGGCACTGCGGGAGCACGTGGCCCTCGTGCCGCAGGACCCGACGCTCTTCTCGGGGACGGTGGCCGACAACATCCGGTACGCCGAGCCCGACGCGTCCGACGGGGCGGTCCGCCGCGCCGCGGAGATGGCGAACGCGCACGGGTTTATCCAACAGTTGGTCGACGGCTACGACACGCAGATCGGAGAGCGGGGGGTGCGCCTGTCTGGCGGGCAGAAGCAGCGTGTCGCCATTGCCCGCGCCATCCTCACCGACGCCCGCATCCTCCTGCTCGACGAGGCGACCTCCGACCTCGATAGCGAGTCCGAGGCGGTGATCCAGGACGCCCTCGACGGGCTGTTCGCACGGGGCGATCAGCTCACCTCCATCGTCATTGCCCATCGGCTCAGCACCATCGAGAACGCAGACACGATTTACGTGCTGGAGGACGGGCGACTGGTGGAACAGGGGCCGCACGACGAGCTGCTGGCCGAGGGCGGTCGCTACGCGGAGCTCTGGGCGCTGCAGCGGCGGGACGCGGACCGAGCCGCTCAGCCCAACCTTGCGGAGCCACCGGCTGTGGCCCCGGCCTCGGCGGACGGGTCGTCGTCGACACGCTCGTAGTCCCTCCGAGGCGGGGCCCCAGTTCCGACGTCCGACACCGCCGCGGCCAGTCCGACCCGGCCCGAGTTGGCGCTACTCGGCGTACGTTCCGGTGACGTACCGGCGAAGCCGGCTCGTCTCCCTCTGGGCCGTCTGGATAATCTGCTTCACGCCGTCCCCGATTGAGACGATGCCGATCAACGCCCCGCCCTCGTCGACCACCGGAAGGTGACGACACCGGAGCCTCGTCATCAGACGCAGGCACTCCTCAAGCGGCTTGTCGGGACGAACGGTCGCCACGTCCTCGGTCATCACCTCCTGGACCTCCGTCTCGTCCGAGCTGCGGCCCTCCAGGGCGATGCTCTGCATGTAATTCCGCTCGGTAAAGAGGCCGGCGATGGCACCGCCCTCCATCACCACGATGGAGCCTACGTCGCGGTCCACCATCCGTCCAATACACTCGAACACGGTTGCCGAGGGGCTCGTGGTGAGGACGGCGCCGTCGTCGGCCAGGGCGGACTTGGATCGAATGATGTCTTTCACTCGGGTATCAAGAAGGCCATCTCGTGGATTCATGGTACCGGGGCGGGCTGGTTAGGAGGCGGTGGAGGGTGTGCGTTGCGGCCGTTTTCTTATCAATGATTAACAAAGGCTTTGTTTAACGGGCGTAAAGTTCGCAGAAGACCACGGCGCCGTTCCCCGATTGTCAGAAATATAACACTTTATGCAAAATTAAAAGAAGTAGGCCCCGACGCAAGGCGGTGAGCCTTTGATCGCTTCGCCGGGCGCGCAAAGAATCTTCCGAACCTGGGTTCTTGCGCCTCATTTGTACCGGGCGTGTCCTTCGCCATCCAATACACTTTCGACCAGATGGATACCAACCGAACGGCCCTCGTCACGGGGGGCAACCGTGGCATTGGCCTTGCAATCTGTGAAGGCCTTGCCGATCGGGGCGTGCACGTCGTCATGGGCGCCCGCGATGAGGAGACGGGCGAGGACGCCGCGGCGTCCATTCGGGAGCGCGGCGGGTCGGTGCGCGTGGAGCAGCTCGACGTGATTGAGACCGCCTCGATTGAGGCCTGCAAGGAGCGTCTAGACGCGGACGACGTGGCGGTCGACGCGCTCGTCAACAACGCGGGCGTTTACCCGGAGGGCGACGCGCTGGGGGTTTCAATTGACCAGCTTGACCAGGCGTGGACGGTCAACACGCGCGGCCCGTGGCTGCTGGTAAAGGCCTTCGTGCCCGACATGATTGAGCGGGGCTACGGCCGCGTCGTGAACGTATCGTCCGGATCGGGGTCCTTCGGAGAAGGGCTTGATACGAATCACGCCGCCTACTCGGCCGCGAAGGCGGGCCTAAACGCCCTGACGATGACCCTCGACGATGCGCTGCCCGACGGGCCCGACGTGAAGGTTAACTCGATGGGGCCGGGATGGGTGCACACCCGCATGGGGGGTGAGGCGGCCCCGCGGACGCCCGAGGAGGGGGCCGATACGGCCCTCTGGTTGGCGACGCTCCCCGAAGACGGCCCGAGCGGGGGCTTTTTCCGCGACCGGGAGCGCATTCCGTGGTAGGAGCGCCCACAGCGGGGACGCGGCCGCACGTTACGATCGTAAGGGGGCACGTGTCTGGTGGACGAGGACCATTTGTCTCATCCGCCATTTCGTCCTCATGGTGTTCCTACGCCGAATCTCCGTGCTCGGGGTCCTCGGCTTCCTGATGCTCCGGCCGGCCGCCGCGCAGCCGCAAACCGACACGACCCTCACGTGGCGCAGCTACAGCCGCACCGGAACCGTACAGGTGCGGGTCTATCCCGGCCCGCCGGATGACGAGGAGGAGCACACCATCGTGCTCCGGGAACTGGCGGAGAACGAAGGGCCGTCGACGGTCGACGACCTGCAATATCTGGCCGACCTCGTGGGGCGCCGGCTCGGGGTGGATCCCACTCGGGCCTACTGGGTGCTCCACTGGGGGGGATTTTCGTTTCGGGGAGCGGACCCCGACGCCGACAAGGCCCTCTTCCTCCGCGCCACCTTCAACCGCACGCAAAGCAACACCCTGAGCAGTCCGTACTGGAGCGTGATTTCGGAAACAGACGTGCGCGAACTCACCGATCGGCGATGGAGAGAGTAGGAGGAGCACGAACGGGACCCGCGGGCCGCAATGAATCCGACGCGGGAACTCTCCGTTTCGGAGGTGTCTTCGTTGGTTCCTTCAATCAGCCCGCCGCGACCCGATGGTTCAGATTGACACCGACTACGTCGGGGACCTGCGCTGCGAGGCCGAGCACGGGCCGTCCGGCGTGACCCTCACCACCGACGCGCCGGAGGACAACCACGGCGAGGGGCGCTCCTTTTCGCCGACCGACCTGGTGGCCACGGCGCTGGGCACCTGCATCGCGACCATCCTCGGCATTCAGGCCGAGAAGCATGCCCTCGACCTCGACGGCGTCGAGATTTCCGTCGAGAAAAAGATAGCGTCCAATCCGCGTCGCATTGCGTCGCTCCGGACCGACGTGACGATGCCGACTGCACTCGACGCGCAGACCCGTGAGCGTGTGGAGCGCGCCGCCCGTCACTGTCCGGTGGACGAGAGCATTCACCCGGACATTGAGGTCCCGATTACCTTCCACTGGCCAGACGGGATGTCCGCGTCCTGAGCCGGTCCGGACGGGCGGTACCGCCTACGGTTCGAGCAGGGCCGGGCGGAAGAAGCAATCAGGACGAGGCCGCGTCGCGATTTACTTCGAGGCGGACGTGGTCGGGCCGGCCGTTCAGGTAGTCGCGCATCGCGTCGAGGAAGGCATCGAGAAGGTCGGCCCGGTCGTCGGGGGCCAGCGGCGTGTCCGCGTCGGGGCGGTCCAGCACGGCCAGCTGCACCGTGTCGGGGGCGGTCTCCACGAACCCCAGGTCGACGTAGTGGGCGCGGTCGGCGCGGTGGCGCAGGATGAGGCCCGGGGCCTCCTTGAGCGTTGAGTAGTGCTGCGAGTCTTCTTCCAGGTAGCTCCAGCCGGCCCGCACGTCCGCGAAGTCGCGGAGCACTTCCAGGGGAACGACCTTCGCATCGTCGGCGGGGCGGAGGGAGAGTCGAATGACGGTGCTCATGGGAGAGAATCGTTGTCGAACGGAAAGACAGGGACAGGGCAGGGCTACCGGACCAGGAGCAGAGGGCGGTCCAGCTCATACAGAAAGCGCTGGATGGACGTGTCGACCAGTGGCGAGCCGGTGCCGGGCATCACGAAGAGCCCCGGGCCGCGTCGGCGGGCAAGGGCGGCGAGCCGGTCCACTTCGGCCGGCGTGAGGGGGTGCACCCGGGTCTGTGCGGGGGGCGTGCCGAGGACCTCGTGCACCTCGGCGCGCAGGTGTTCGGTCTGTGTCTCGTTCTCCGCGGGCGCAAACACCGTGAGAGGGGTGTCGGGATCCGCGAGCCCGGCCGCCGTGCGCAGGGCCTTCCGGGCCGTCTCCGAACCGTCGTAGTACGTTGAGGGTGGGGGGCGGCGTCGCGGCGCGCGTCGGAGGACGAGCACCGGCGTGGAGGACTCTGCCAGAAGGGCCTCACTGGTGGTCCCGAGGCGCCGCCGGCTGCTCTGCGTGCTCGTCTTGCCCAGCGCCACAAGATCGGCCTCCTCGGCGGCCCGGAGCAACTGCCGTGTGACCTGCCCCTCGACGACCCGAAAGTCGTACGACACCGGGGCCGGTTCGGTCGCCGCCTGCAGGACCGCCTCGGCCTGATCGGCCTGGCGACGCAGCCGGCGCTGCACGCGGCGGTCGTTGAGGGCCCTGGGCGACACCGAGTGGGCACGTACCTCCGCGGCAAACGGGAGCTGAGCGGCCCGCATCAGGTTTTCGTCCTTGACGAACAGTCCCTCCAGGTCGGCCTCCAGGTCGACGGCCAGCTGCACCGCCAGGTCGAGCGCGGCGCGGCTGTGTGGGGAGGCGTCCAGGGCCACCAGAATCCGGCGAAACGATCGGTCGGACGAGGGAGATGGAGGCATGAGAGTGAAAGAAATGTCGTACATTTAGGCGTCCTCCGTGGACGATTGGGGGGTGCCGTCCGTGCGGGCAAACCGGCGCCGGCGGTCGGCAAACGTGCGGAGCCGGGCCTCCACCCGTGCGTTGATCGTACCGTCGGGGAAAGCGCCCTGTTCGTCCCGCGTGCCGGCCTCCATGCCCGTCAGCAGTGCGATGCCCTGGTCGACCGTCTCCACGGGGTAGACGTGGAACCGGCCGGCCTTAACGGCCGCCACCACGTCGGGGCGCAGCATGAGGTTGTCGGTGTTGGCCGCCGGAATGAGAACCCCCTGGTCGCCGGCGAGGCCCCGCGCCTCGCACACGTCGAAGAAGCCCTCGACCTTCTCGTTGACCCCCCCGATCGGCTGCACCACGCCGCGCTGATTCACCGATCCGGTCACGGCTAGGTTTTGTTTCAGGGGAACCTCCGCGAGGGCCGACAGGAGGGCGTACAGCTCGGCGGAGGAGGCGCTGTCCCCGTCGATGCCGCCGTACGACTGCTCAAACACGAGGCGGGCCGAGAGGGAGAGGGGATAGCGCTGCGCGAAGCGCCCCTCCAGGAAGCCCGACAGGATGAGAACGCCCTTCGAGTGGAGGGGGCCGCCGAGGGCCGCCTCCCGCTCAATGTCTACGATTTCGCCTTCGCCGAGCCGCACCCGTGTGGTGATGCGGTGCGGCCGGCCGAAGCTGAAGCCCCCGGCCTCCAGGTACGACAGGCCGTTGATCTGCCCGACGGTGGCGCCCGTGGTGTCGATGTAAATGTTCTCGCGCTCGATGGTCTCCTGCACGCGATCGCGGAGGCGGCCGGCCCGGCGGGTCTGGGCATCGATGGCGCGCTGAACGTGGTCGCCGGTCACCGTGTCGGCCCCGCCGTCCTGTGCCCAGTGGTCGGCCTCCGTCAGCAGATCCCGGATGTCTTCGACCCGGGCGCTGAGCTTTTCCGTGTCCCCGACGACGCGGAGGCTGTGTTCGAACACCCGCGCCACGCCCGAGCGGTCAAACGGGCGCAGGTCGTTGTCGTCAACGGTCGTGGCGATGAGGTCGGCGTAAGCGTCCTCCCGCGCCGCGTCCCGGTCGATCTGGTCGTCGAAGTCGGCCATCACCTTGAACAGGCGGTCCATGTCCGGGTCGAGGGCGTCGAGCAGGTAGTAGAGCATGCGCTCCCCGACGACCACGAGCTTTACGTCGAGGGGCACGGCCTCCGGCTCCAGCGTGAGGGTGCGGATGAGGCCGAGCGCCTGGCCGGGCGACTCGATCTGAATCTCCCCGTTCTGGAGGGCCCGCTTCAGGCCCTCCCAGGCGTAAGGCTGCGTGAGCAATTGCCGCGCCTCCACGATCAGGTAGCCGCCGTTCGCCTCGTGGAGGGCGCCCGGCCGAATCAGATTAAAGTCGGTCACCAGCGCGCCCATCTGGGCGATCTGCTCCACCTGGCCGACGAGGGTCTGGTAGTTTGGGTTGTCCTCGTAGACGACCGGCGCACCGTCGGTCTCCGCGTGGTCGACGAGCAGGTTGACCCGGTAGCGCCGCCAGAAGGCGCCGTCGGGGGCGCGGGCCCCCTGTTGGGCGCCGCCCTGCTGGCCCTGTTGTTGCATCATCTGCTGGGGGCCCTGCTGCTCGGGGGAGGGGCCCTGCTGGGCCGCCTGAACGAAGACGTCGACGTTCTCGATGAGGTCGTCGCGCACGCTGTCGAGAAACGCCACCACGTCGTCGAAGTCCGCGTACGCGTCGCGGAGGTCCTCGATGAGGTCGTCCACGACCAGCGTGGCCATCCCCTTGTTGAGTTCCTCGATGCGCTGGCGGGCCTCCCGCTGGTGCTCGGGCATTTTCTGGAGGATGTCCTGGAGCGCCTCCTGATAGGCCTCAATTGTTTGCTGCACCTGCTCGCGCTCCTCCTCCGGCATCGACTCGACCTCTTCGGGCGGCACGACCTCGCCGTCGTCGAGGGGCGTGAAGACGAAGCCTTGGGGCGTGCGAATGAGCGCAATGCCGTCCTCCCGGGCCCGCGCCTGCAGGTCGTCGAGCGCCGCCTCCTGTCCCTCCTGAACCTCCTCCTGTATCATCTCGCGGCGGGACCGGTACTCCTCGCTCTCGAACGTGCCGGGGAGGGCCGTCTGCAGCTCCTCGATGAGGGCATCCACGTCCTCCTTCAGCTCGCGGCCCCGGCCCGCCGGGAGGCGCAGCGCCCGCGGCTCGCGCTCGTCGTCGAAGTGGTTGATGTAGCAGAGGTCCGGCGGCGTCGCTTCCCCCGCGGCCTGCTCCTCCAAGAGGTGCTGCACGAGCGGGCGGCGTCCGGTGCCGGGGGGGCCGAGGGCGAAGACGTTGTAGCCCTCGGCGTCGATGCTCATGCCGAAGTCGAGGGCCTCGACGGCCCGGTCCTGCCCGACCACCTCCGTGTCGGCGGGCAGGTCGTCCGTCGTCTCGAACCCGAAGTCGGACGGGTCGAAGCGCGTGCGCAGGGCGTCCGCAGGAAGGGCGTCGATCATGTGGGGGAAACGGGGCGGTTGCGTGAAGGGAGGGGGCCACGAGGCCGAGATCGGCCGGAGAAGAAGCGGCCAATCGGCCTCAGTGATAGGCGGTTCGTCGGCCGGGGGGCAGGGAGCGCCCCGTGGCCACAGGACGGAGGAGACCGCACGGCGGGGACGAGCCGCCCGTCGTCAGTCGGCACGGAGCGCATCGTACACCGCCGCCTGGGGCATGCCGCGACCGGTCCACTGCCGATAGGCCGCGGCGGCCTGCTCCACGAGCATGTCGAGGCCGCCGATGGGGGTTGCCCCTTCGGCGGCCGCCTCGCGCAGGAGCCGGGTCTCCTCGGGGGTGTACACGAGGTCGTAGACGACGTGATCTTCAGTAAAGTCCACGGGATTCGGCCAGGGGGTCTGGCCGCGGCGGTCCGGCGCCATGCCCAGCGGCGTGGCGTTCACGACGAGCCGGCTCGTCCGGACCGAGAGTGCGGCTTCCTCAAACGAGGAGACCCGGAGGGCCCCGTCGGGGGCGTGGTCGGCGAGGTCGGCGGCCAGCCCCTCGGCCTGGTCGGGGCGGCGGGCCACGATCGTGAGGCGCTCCGGGCGGTAGTGACTCAGAAGCCCGTAGACGACGGCCCGGGCGGCGCCGCCGGCCCCAAACACGAGCATCGGCGCTTCCGCAAGGGCGTCGCCCCCGCGCTCCTCCAGGGGGCGCAGGAAGCCCGCAACGTCCGTGTTGTCGCCGTGCAGGCGGCCGTCGTCCCGGACGATCGTGTTGACGGCCCCCACGGCCCGTGCCCGCTCCGTCACCTCGTCGAGGAGAGGCAGCACGGCCTCTTTGTGGGGGGTTGTCACGTTGGCCCCGAGGAACTGCAGCGCCCGGAGCCCGGCCACGGCGTCGCCGAGGGCCTCCGGCCGCACCGGCGTGGCCACGTAGGCGGCATTCACGTCCTGAGCCCGGAAGGCCGTGTTGTGGATGCGGGGCGACAGGGAGTGCTCGACCGGGTGGCCGAGGAGGGTCACGAGTTGGGTCGTGGCGTCGAGGGGCACGGAGGGGAGCGGTTAATTCAGGGCGCAAGAGAGGGGGCCGCGACGAGAGCAAGCGGCAGGGTCTGAAGAATGGACATCTGGGCGGCAACGTCAATCCGGCGGCCGTCCGGTCGTTGCGGGGGCCGCGGGCGCCCGTCTCAGAACGGGCGGCGCCCCCGATTGGATCACGGAGACGGACCGGAAGGGGACGCTGCCGTCGGCAGGCGGACGACGAAGTGCGTGCCGACGCCCTCCTCTGTCTCCACGTCGATGGAGCCGTTCATGTGGTCGACCGCCTGTTTGGTGACGGCCAGTCCCAGGCCCGTGCCCTCGTATTCGCGGCCGAGTCCCTCAGAGGCCTGTCGGAACGCCTCGAAGAGGGCGGTGACCTGCTCGGGATTCATGCCGATGCCGGTGTCCTCTATCGCCATCACGGCCGCCGTTCCGGCGTCGTGCACCCGCACCTCCACCTCGCCCCCTTCGTTGGTGTACTTGATGGCATTGGAGATGAGGTTGCGCAGCACGATGTGCACCGCGCCCTCGTCGGCCCGCGCCCACACCGGGGCGTCGTCGAGGTCCGTGTGGAGGGAAATTCCGGACGCCTGGGCCTGCGGGGCAAACTGGTCGGCCGTCTCTGCGGCCTGCGCGGTGAGGTTGACGGGCTCGATCGTGAGGTCCATCTCGCCCGCCTCGAGCTTCGAGAGGTTGAGGACCCCGTCGAGGGTTTCGAGCAACCGATTCCCGCTCTTCTCGATGAGTTGCGCAAACCGCAGGACCGGCCCCGCCGTCTCGTCCCCGAGTTCGTCCCCGATGGCCTCCGCGAAGCCGATGATCGAGGTGAGGGGCGTCCGGATCTCGTGACTCATGTTGGCCAGAAAGACGGACTTCATTCGGTTTGCGTCTTCGGCCTCCTCCTTGGCCGCCAGCATCTCCTTCTCCGCCGTCTTTCGCTGGAGGGCGTTGGAGATGGCGTCGGTGAGCACGCGGAGCAGCATCACCGTGTCCGCGTCCCAGTCGCGCTGTTGCCGCACGGCGTCGAACCCGACGAAGCCGACCAGGTCCTGGTCGTTCAGCATCGGCAGTACGAGCAGGGACTGCACGTTCCCGGCCTCCAGGCGCTGCCGCAGGCCGGCGGCGTCGGGGGGGAGGTCCGCGGGGCGCGGCACTCGCAGCGGCCCCTCCCGACGGCGCATGCGGGCCATGAACCAGGGCGTCTCCGCGTACGGAATGTTTTGGAGGCGCGACTGCGTGGAGGCCGTCGCTCCGGTCCGCCACTCGTGGGTGTTGCTCATGGTGGCCGCCTCGTCGTCGAACCGGAAGACGTAGCTCCGGTCGGCGTCCACGAAGGCGCCGATGGCCTGGAGGGCGGCCTCAATCTCCCGGTCCAAGTCGTCGACGGGTGTGTTGATGAAGCGGGTGGAGATGTCGACGATCTTGCTTTCGAGTTCGGAGCGGTACGTGAGCGTCTCCTCCAGCCGGGTCCGTTCGGTGATGTCGGTATAGATGGCGTGGATCTCCGGCGGGGCGTTCCCCCGGGTTCGTCCGGTCGCCTGGAGCTGGAAGTCGCGGGGCCCGTTCTTGGTGCGGCGACGCACCTCGGTCTTCAGGGCGCCCTCCTGCACCGCGCGGCGGTTGAGGGCACTGCCTTCCTGCTCGGCGTCGTCCGGCACGATGGTTGCGTCGATGTTTTTGCCCTCAACCGCCTCGGGGTCCACCCCAAAGGTGTCCGCAAAGGCCTCATTAATGGTCGACACGTAGCTCGTGCCGTCCTCCACCGTGCAGCGCATAACCGGCGTGGGCAGGCTCTCAAAGAGATTCTCGAACCGGTCGCGCTCGTCCCGGAGGGCGCGCTCGGCGGCCTTGCGCCCGGTGATGTCGATCATGACGCCGTTGAACACGAGCTCCCCATTCCGTCGTTCGGGGGTGGCGGTGTCGAGGAGCCAGAGGCGATCGCCGGAGGGCCGGTCGAACGGCAGCTCGATGCGCCAGGGCGCCTCTCGCTCGATGGCGTCCTCGATCTTGTTCTGCGAACGGGCCCGGTGGGACGTAGGGATGCGGTCGTCGAACTGTTCGTAGAACGCGTCCGGGTCGGTGGGAAGCCCGAGAACCTCTTCGGCGTGCTCGCTGACGAAGTGGCACCCGCGTGTCCCGTCCGGACGGGCGTAGAACTGGTAGGTGACGCCGGGGATGCTGTTGGCCATGCCCCGTAGCCGACTCCGCTGATCGCGGAGGCGCTCTTCCATCTCGCGCCGGTCGGTGACGTCCCGCTGGATGGAGGCCCGGTACTCCACCTCCGCCTCTTCGGCCTGCACGGAGGTCGTGTTCCAGTGGGCGACGTACGGGGTGCCGTCTTTCTGGTAGTTGATCGTCTCCCCCTCCCACCCCTGCGTATCCCGGTCGGCGTCCTGAAGGGCGCGGATGACCGACGGATCGGTCTTGGGGCCCTTCAACACCTCAACGGTGCGCCCGAGCAGCTCCTCCTCCCGGTAGCCGGTCATCTCTTCGAACGCCTGGTTGGCGTACACGATGGGTGGGCTCGTGCCGGCCCCCGACGAGCCGTTTTTCGAGACGAGGGCGTCGGGCTCGCCGTTGGCGAAGGCGAGGTCCCCAAACGTGGGGGTGCCGTTTCGGGGCAGGGCCGTGACCAAAATGCCGTCGTCGGCCTGCTCCACCACCTCCGACAGCACGCGGAGCCGCCGCTGCCGCTGCTTCCGCTCGGTGATGTCGGTGACGGCCCCGTCGTAGTACTGCGGCTTCCCGTCCGCGTCGCGCACCACGGTGCTGCTGACGAGCCCGATGAACGGGGTCCCGTCCTTCCGGCGGAAGCGGACCTCCATCTGATCGAGCCCGTCGGCCTCGTGCTCTTCTTTCAGCAGGCGCTGCCGGTCGGACGGGGTGGCGTAGAAGGAGGCGGAGTCCGCCTGCAGGATGGCCTCGGGACTCTCGTACCCGAACAGCTCGGCGAATGCCTGATTGGCGTAGACGAGCCCGTCCTCGGGGGTGGACCGGTAGATGCCCTCCGAGACGTTGCCGGTAATGACGTGGAGCTGCTCCTCCCGGTCGCGCAGGGCCCGTCGCGCGGAGAGCAGCCGACGGATGGCAACCCCCTCTGCGAAGGAGATGCCCGCGACGCCCACCAACAGGATGAGCGGGTTGATCTGGGGGTCGGGGCCCGTGGCATAGGAGACGCCGAGCCCGCCCGCCACCAGGGCGAAACTGAGTGCCGGAAACCAGGTGACCGGCCGCCCGGACTGTGCGCTCACCCCCACGAACGCGACAATGATCGTGTAGCCCAGCAGAAGGCCGACGGCAAACTCCCCGGCAAAGTGGTTCAACGTGGTGGTGGCGACCAGCCAGACCAGCACGATGAAAAGGGCGCCGCGCAGCCACGAGACGAAGTGGTGGCGCACGTGGCGGGACAGATACGAGGCCGGGACCAGGGCCCCGAGCAGGCCGGCCACCCCGAGCCGGGCCCACAGTGGATCGACGGCGTCCGGGTTGGTCGCCGCGTAGAGGGGGCCGAAGAGGAGAATGAGAACAGCCCCCAAGAGGGTCAGCAGCCGAAAATCCTGAACCCGTGATCGCTCTTCCTGGGAAAGAGCGTCGTCCTCAAGGCGAAAGGGAGAAACGATCTGCTGCCAGAGGTCATCCACGGGAGAGGGAGTGAAGTCGCAAGGTCAGTCTGTACCCGAAACCGGCTTTTTGCGTTGGGGCTTTGGCGTCCAGGGCCTCCCGACGGCCCCGAGGCGCTGTGCCGAAGGGCATTGACGAGTCCGAGCCAAGTCTTGGGGCGGGCACACGAGCCCTGAAGTCTTTCGTGTGATTGGGGCAACAGTACTATCAAAAAACATGCCCGATAAGTCAAGTCGGAATTCGACGAACACGTCAAGCTGGAAAGTGGACGGCTTCCTGCTTCTTCCGACGAGGACTCTTTGGCAATGGAGGGATGAGATGAGACCGACGCGGAATGGTTTTGCCACGTGCCCGTTGCGAAGTGGTTTCTTCGAGAGGGGCGGAGGGCGTGCCCCGCCCGGGCGTCCACGAGACCGAATCGCGCGTCTACTGGACGACCCCTTCCTGCTCGCCCGCGCGGTACAGCTCGTACAGCCGGTCGATGCCGGCCGGGTTGCCGATGATGGTTACGCGGTCCCCTTCCTCCAGGCGCGTGGCCCCGGAGGGCACGGTGATCTGTCCGTCGCGCCGCACGAGGGCCACCAGCACGCCCGCCGGCAGGTTCAGGTCGGTCACGGTCCGGCCGATAAACTCGTCCGTGTTGGTCCCCGAAAGGAGGTTGAGCGTGAGGTAGCGTTCGTGGTGGAGCAGGCTCTCCTTGACCTCCTGCTCGTCGGCGGCCGCGCGCCACTCGACGAGGAATTGCTCCTCGTCGGTCCGGTTGGCGAGGGTGGCCAGCGTGCGGAGGTGCTCCCCCTCGTCGTCCTTCGGGCTGACGAGAAAGAAGAAGGCGTAGACCGGCTCGGAGCGGTCCAGCTCTTCGATCTCGTCCTCCAGGTCGACGCAGATCCCGGACTGGCAGTGCACCATCACCATCTTCGACTCGCTGATCCCGTCGAGGCGACAGTAGGGAAGGGCAGCCCCGTGGGAGACGGAAACGGCACTGTACGGGGCCCCTTCCAGAAACCCGTGTTCGAGGGTTTCGGACGAGAGGCCAAGCTCTTCCGCCAGCCGGCCCGACACGTCCTCCACCACGTCCGCGTAGGGAACCGGCTCGTCGAGGTGGATGACGTCCGACTCGGCCACGAGCCGATCAAACGCGGTGTCGTGCCCCACCCCTTTCTCCTCGAGGATGGTCTGCAGCTCCCGGTCGAGGCCGTCGTAGCGCTGCTTGCCGAGGCGGGCAAAGAGGTGAAAGATCGCGCCCTCGCGGGGGACGTCGGAGGCGTAGTAGAAGTACCAGCCCACGCCGACCAGCACCACCACGCCCGTGAAGACGATGGCCAGCGTTCCCATTTCCGAGATGAGGAAGAAGGGAATGGCGATGCCCGCCACCTGCACCCACGGGTACAGCGGCGACCGGTAGCCGGGCGCGTAGGACGGAATTTCGCTCTCCCGCATCACGACGACCGCGAAGTTGAGGAGCGCAAAGATCAGGAGCTGGAACGCACTGGCCAGCTTCGCCACGCCCTCTTCGGAGAGCACGAAGATGATGATGAGCATGAGCCCCACCGTCACCACGATCGAGCGGGTGGGCGTGTTGAAGCGACCGATCCGGGCGAAGCCGTCGGGCAGCAGGCGGTCGCGGGCCATCGCCAGCGGGTAGCGCGAGGCCGACATGATGCCGGCGTTGCCGGTGGAGGCGAACGCCGCGACGGCCGCGACGACGATCAGGATCGGGCCCAGGGTGTACGGGAGCCAGTTGAAGAACACCTCGCCGGAGGTGTACACCGGCGTCAGGTCGGCGTGGAGGTCCGTGGCCGGCAGGATGGCCACCATGATGGCCACGCCCACGACGTAGATGCCCGTGGCCGTGAGCAGCGACAGGCCCATCCCTAAGGGAATGTTGCGGTCCGGATTTTTGACCTCCTCGGCCACGCTGGCGACCTTCGTCAGGCCGGCGTACGAGACGAAGACGATCCCGATGGTGGCGAGAAAGCCGCGCGCGCCCTCCGTAAAGAAGGGCGTGAACTCGCCGGCGGCCCCGCCGACGGCGCTCTGCCCGCCCCAGACCGACAGGACGCCCTGGGCGGCGTAGAAGCCGAGCACACCCACCAGAATCGTCACCAGCACGCGCTGCAGCAGGCTGCTCTCCTTGGCCCCAACGACGTTGAGCACCCCGAAGGCCAGCGTGAGGGCCGCCGCCAGGGGCTTGATGGGCACGTCGGCGTAGATGGCGAGGTAGGCGCCCATCCCGATGAGGGCGAACGCGCTCTTGAAGACGAGCGCGAGCCAGGTGCCCAGGCCGCCCACGGTGCCCGCGAGCGGGCCGAGGGCCCGGTCGAGAAAGTAATACGTGCCCCCTGCCTTGGGCATGGCCGTCGAGAGCTCCGCCATGCTGTACATGGACGGCAGGATGAGCAGGCCCGCCACCAGGTACGCGAGGATGACCGAGGGCCCGGTCTCCGCCGCCGCGATGCCGGGCAGCAGAAAGAACCCGGAGCTGAACATCGCCCCCGTACTGATCGAGTAGACGTCGTAGAGGGTGAGGGTTTTCTGAAGGTCCGAGGAGCCCGAAGCCATATTTGTAGCGGGCAAATCAGGAAGAAAAGGGAGTGGACGTAAAGGACCAAGGCGGGGGGCACGGTTCCCCGCCTCCCCAAAACTTGACGAGTCTCTCCCAAGGGCCCCGGTCCGCGTCCCCGCAGTTGCGGCCCCGTCGACCGTGCGACCGGTCCAGCCCCTCGTAGACGTTAAAACGCAACCCGTTCGAGCAGGCGGCGCACGGGGCCGGGGCCCTCGGCCTGCTGCGGCCGCACCACGATGGCGGGCCCGCCGAAGGCGCCCGCAATGCGCTGCGGGTCTCGGTTGCCCAGGAGGCGGGCCCACCAGGCCGCATCGCTCTCCACGACGACGAGGTCGGCGGCGGACACGGCCTGCGCCATTGCCGCCGGTGTCGTCGTGCCCACGAGGTTCGACTCGACGGGCACCGTGCACAGGCCCATCAGGTCTTCGTGGTAGGTGCGGACGGTGGCGCGTTGATCCTCGGTCGCGTCGGCGGGGACGGCGTGTCCCAGGACGAGGCTCGCGCCGGCGGCCGCCGCGAGCCCGTTGGCCAGCTCCACCTTTCGGGGGTCGAACGGCCCGTTGTCGGTGACCAGTGCAATGCGGTCGAGCACCGCGAGGGGCGTCGGTTCCACCAGCAGGAGGTCGGCGGAGCAGTGGCGCGAAATCCAGTCCAGGTCGCGCTCGTCCAGCCAGGAGCGGTCGGCGGAGAGGGTCCGCTCCAGCACCAGCAGGTCCACCGCGTGGTGCCGGGCGAAGTTGGCCACCGCGTGGCGCACGTCGTGGCTGACGACCTCCCCGTACTCGAACGGCCCGTCCACCGACGCCCCAAAGCGGTCCATCCGGGTCTCGAAGTCCACGTCGTCGGGGGACTGCACCTCGGCGGCGGAGTCGAGCGGCAACTGGTCGGGCACTGCGTCGAAGCGCATCACCGTGAGGCCCCCGTCGAGGGTCCCGGTGAGGGCGGCCCCGACCTCCACCAGCGCCGTCTCCCGGTCCGGCCGCAGGTCCTCGGTGGTCCCTACGACCACGCGGTCCGCCCGCCGCCCGGTATCGAGGGCGGCCCGGGTGCGCTCGGCGGCCTGCTGCCCCACGCGGCGCCGCAGTTCGTCCCGCACCACGCCCTCCCGCCCCACGCGGCGCCGGGCGTAGGCCCCGTACCAGAGCGCCCCGGCCCCGGTGATCAGGACGGCCCCCACGAGCGGCACCAGCCCCATCTGGCTGAGCAGGGCGAGGCCCCCGAGCACGCCGACCCCCTGCGTCCACGGGTACAGCGGGTCCCGGAATGCCGGGTCGTAGTCGTCGAGGTCGCTCTCGCGAAAGGCGACGAGGGCGAGGTTGACGAGAATAAAGACGAGGATTTTGAAGGCACTGCCCAGCTTCGCAATGTCGTCGATCGGGACGAACGCAATCATGGCGAGCACGACGCCCCCCGTGACCGTGATGGCGGTGGTCGGGGTGTCGAACCGGTCGCTCACGTGCTGGAGCGCGTCGGGCACCAGCTTGTCGCGGCTCATGGCGAACGGGTAGC
This sequence comes from Salinibacter pepae, assembly GCF_947077775.1. Lineage (NCBI taxonomy): Bacteria > Pseudomonadati > Rhodothermota > Rhodothermia > Rhodothermales > Salinibacteraceae > Salinibacter > Salinibacter pepae. Next base: position 1,204,594 of record NZ_CAMTTE010000001.1, on the reverse strand, counting down.
GCGAGGCGGAGAGGAGGCCCGCGTTGGCGGTGCTCACGAGGGCCAGGATGGCGGCCGCGACCACCACGATCACGCCCCACTGGATGAGGGTGCTGCCCGCCACGTCGGCCACCGGCGTCGAGGAGCCGGCAAGGCCCGCCGTGGGCGCCGCCCCCACGATGACGGTCACCACGAGCACGTAGAGCAGCGTCGTGAAGGCGAGCGAGCCGAGGAGGCCGAGCGGAATGTTGCGGTCCGGGTGCTCGATCTCTTCGGCCACGCTCGCTACTTTTGTGACCCCGGCGTACGACACGTACACAAAGCCCGTGGCGGCCAGCAATCCCCCCACGCCTTCGTCGAAGAACCCCTCGAAGCGCACCGGGTCCACGTCCCCGAGGCTGCCGCCCACGAACCACACCATGGCCGCCAACATCACCGCCACCAGGGCCACCTGGATGCGCCCGGTCTGCTTGACGCCCAGGAGGTTCACCACGATCAGCACGCCCGCAATGCCGAGGGCCAGCGCCTGGGGCGGCACGTCGAACAGGAGCACGATGTAGGGCGCCCCGCCAACGAGCGCGAGCGCGCCCTTGAACGAGAGGGAGAACCAGGTGCCAATGCCGGCGATGGTGCCGAGGAGGGGGCCCATCCCGCGCTCGATGTACACGTACGTGCCCCCGGCCTCCGGCATTGCCGTGGCCATCTCCGCCTTGCTCAGGGCCGCCGGCAGCACCAGCACCCCGGCCAGCAGGTAGGCCAGCACGACCGCCGGGCCCGCCATCTTCATGGCGAGGGCGGGGAGGATGAAGATGCCGCTGCCCACCATGGCCCCGATGCTGATGGCCAGCACCGACGGCAGTCCGAGATCGCGTTCCAGTTCCTTGGCCATCGCAGCGACAAACGTCCGGAGAGAAGAGCGAGAACCCGACTTGTGGGGTTCAGATGGACGCACTCGGCCCGGGCATGTTGGCCCGTGCGCGGCGTGTTCACGAAACCGGGGAATTTACGGGCTCGGGGACGTCGCCTCGTTCTGCGCCGTCGGTCGCGTCTGCCGAAACCAGTCCATAAACGCGTCGCTCGCGGCGTGGGCGAAGCGGATGGGGGTTCCGCCCCGGGCCTCGACCCACTCGGCCTCGTGGTCCTCGAAGACGCGCACCAGAATGGGGACGGTGTCGCCGACGTAGTCCAGCAACGACTCGACGGCCTTTGGATTGCGGAGAAGGGACACCACGATACGGGCCTGCGCCCCCCCGGCCTTCAGCAAAACTGACCGATCGCTCCCGTCGCCGCGCACACAGCGCACGCCCCGGTCGCGAAGGCGATTCACCACGGTGGGGTCCTCGTCCACCACGACGGCCTCGTATTTGGACTCCCGAAGCAGCCGAAGCAAGGGGCGGGCGTTCCGCCCACCCCCCAGGACAAGCACGTGGTTGCTTGGCACCTCGGACAGAACGTCTGACTGACGCGAGGGATGCCACCGCACGAGCTCCCACACCACCGTCTCGCTCGTGAGCAGCGGGGTGAGCATCATCGTGAAGACCGTGGTCAGGACGATCACCGAAAAAACCTCCCCCCCAATGGGACCGGCCACGAGGGCCTGCAGGCCCACGACCAGCGAGAGTTCACTCGTCTGGGCGAGCAGCAGGCCACTCTCCAGGGCGGACCGGGCCACGAGCCCGGTCCACGCCCCCACGACGGCAACAATCAGGGGGGTCAGCACCAGCACCACCCCCGCAAAGAGGACCGCGTGCCCGATCAGGGTGGGGTCGGGCCGGGCGGCCGCTATCCCCAGCGACGCGAAGAAAATCGCCGAGAAGAAGTCGTAGAGCGGCTGCATCTCGGCGTGCACGATGCCGCTGAAGGGAAACCCTGAAAGCGAAACGCCGGCGAGGAAGGCCGCGGCGAAGAGCGGCACGTCAAGCCACGCCGCCGCCCCCATGAACCCAAACAGCACGCCGAGGACCGCGAGCAACTGCGTCTCGGCGTCCAGCTCGCGCTCGAGCAGGAGCGGCACCACGCCCTTCATCACAATTCCCACCCCAGCGAGCAGTACGGCCGTCCCGCCCAGGCTGCCCAGCACGGCCGCGGGACCGTCCGGGAGCCGGACGAGCAGCGGCAAAAGGAGGACGACGATCACGTCCTGCAGGAGCAGTGCGCCGAGCACCGTGCGCCCGTAGGGCTCAAACATCTGCTGCCGGCGCTGGAGGAGGCGCACGCCCACGATCGTGGAGCTGGCCGCCAGGGCCAAGCCCAGGTAGAGCGCGTCGGTGAGGGCATAGTCGAGCCCGTACGCAATCCCCAATGCCGCCGCGGCGAGGCCTACAAACTGCGCGACGCCGATCCCAAAGGCCGTTTTCTTGAACGGCCCGACGCGGGTGAGGCTGAGGTCCGTCCCCGCCACGAAAAGCAGGATGGACACGCTTAAAAACAAAACGTCCTCCACGAACCCGGCGTCGCCCACGGCCCCTGTGGCATTCAGGGCGAGGCCCCCCATCAGCAGGAACGGGATGGCGGGAAGCTGCGTCCAGCGCGACACCCCGTACCCGGCGGCCGCCAGGCCGAGAAGAATGGCAAGCTCCGTCATGACAACACCGCTCTCGATTTGAGCTCGTCGAGCAGGCGCCGGGCCCCTTCGTGCTTCGACCGAATCAGGTGGTCCACCCCGAAGCTGCGGAGGCTGTTCTCGCTGGTGCGATCGAACGCGTGGATGCTGCACGGCACGCCGGCCCGCCGGGCGTGGTAGGCCAACAGGTTGTTGGTGCCTTCGATGCTGAGGCTCGAAACAACCAGCCTGGCGTCCTCCCAGTCCGCCGCCGCGCGCGTCGTCTCGTGGATGGCGTTGCCGTGGACGGTGCGTACGGAGAGCCGGGCGAGCTTCTCCGGGTCGGTGTCGACCGCGACGACCGTCTCGCCGGCCGCGGTCAGCCGGTCGACGAGGCGGCGGCCAAGTGTGTTCAGGCCCACGACGATGACGTGCCCCTGCAGCCCGTCCGGCGGAGGGGCGGGGGCCTCCTGCCGCGCGCCGAGCCCGGCCAGCGGCCGGTACGGCTTCACGGCGGCGTAGAGGCGGTCGCTGTAGAGCAACAGAAACGAGGAGAGCGCGAAGGTGACGAGGCCCACCAGCGTGATGACCGACAGGAGCGCCTCGTCGATCAGGCCCGAGGCGAGCGCCAGCGCGCCGAAGATGAGCGAAAACTCACTGATCTGTGCGAGACTGAGGCCCGTCCGGAACGCGGTCTCTTCGCCGTGGCCCAGCCGGGGCAGCACCCCAAAGAAGAGCAGCGGCTTGACGACCATCACGAACGCCGCGAGCGCTAGGGCGAGGGGCCACCGCGCAAGGGCCGCCCCCAGTTCCATCTGCAGGCCGAGCGACACGAAGAAGACGATGATGAAGAAGTTCATCAGCGGGTGCACGCGCTGGCGCAACTCGTGGCACTGCGGCAGCTGGGCGAGCGCAATCCCGGCCAGGAAGGCCCCCAGTTCGGGCGAGAGGTGAAGCGCCTCGGCCCCCAGTACCACCAGGAAGCACCAGAAGAGGCTCCAGATGAACAAGCCCTCGGTCATCCGGGAAATCCACTGGATGGCTGGCGGCAGGACGTACCGGGCTGCCGCCGCGATGAGACCGCCCAGGAGCGCCATCCCCACGAAGGCCTGTCCGAGGCCCCACGCCACGTCGGCCCACGCGAGTTCGCCGGGCCCCGCGAGGCCGGCGACGAACGTGAGCACCATCACCACCACGAGGTCCTGCACCAACAGCACGCCCACGGCAATCTGCCCGTACGGCGCGTCGAGGTCGCCCTGCTTTTCGAGCATCTTGACGACCACGACCGTGCTGCTAAACATAATCGCCACGGCCACCACGACGGCCTCGACGACCGGCACCCCGAAGAGCCCTGCCAGCAGGCCCCCACCGAGCGCCGTGCCGCCCATCTGTACGCCCCCCGCCACGAAGGCGGTCGTGCCCACCTCTTTGATCTTGTCGAGGCTCAGCTCCAGCCCCACGAGGAAGAGGAGCAGGATGATGCCGAACTCGGCGATGAGCTCGATGGTGTGGGTCACCGTCAACACCCCAAGCGTCGGCCCCAGCAACAGCCCGGCCCCGATATACGCCACAATGTTGGGCACGCGCGCGGCCCGGGCTACGAGCACGACCCCGAGGGCGGCCAGCAGCATGATGCCCAGGCTGCGGAGCAGCTCGAACTCGACCATGCGAGGGGGGCTGTCGAGGAGAGAGGGACCGGACGAACGTCATGCGGGGGGCGCGGGTCCCAGAATAACGGGCGAGCGAAGGAGACACAATCCGGAAGCCGGAGAATTGAGCGTTGCCGTCTTCTTGATACAGCGGGAGGGCGCTGTACCCGCAGTGGCCCGCGTCATTGTCGGAGCGGGCCCCCTGCCCGCGTGGGGAGGGAACGCAGTCCTGCGAACGGGAGGCCGCTACCCCTGCCAGTAGCTCGGGCTCAGAACCACGAGAAACGTCATCACCTCCAGGCGGCCCGCCACCATCAGCAGGCACATGAAGATCTTCGTCGGCACCGGCAGGGCCTCGAACCCGCCCATCGGCCCGACGGCACCGAAGCCCGGGCCGATGTTGCCCAGCACCACCAGCGTGCCG